>NZ_JBHVRO010000004.1:6337-354267 GCF_042885655.1 Psychrobacillus sp. NPDC058041 | reverse complement strand
AATGCTGGCAACTAAGATCAAGGGTTGCGCTCGTTGCGGGACTTAACCCAACATCTCACGACACGAGCTGACGACAACCATGCACCACCTGTCACCGCTGTCCCCGAAGGGAAAGATCTATCTCTAGAACGGTCAGCGGGATGTCAAGACCTGGTAAGGTTCTTCGCGTTGCTTCGAATTAAACCACATGCTCCACCGCTTGTGCGGGCCCCCGTCAATTCCTTTGAGTTTCAGTCTTGCGACCGTACTCCCCAGGCGGAGTGCTTAATGCGTTAGCTGCAGCACTAAGGGGCGGAAACCCCCTAACACTTAGCACTCATCGTTTACGGCGTGGACTACCAGGGTATCTAATCCTGTTTGCTCCCCACGCTTTCGCGCCTCAGCGTCAGTTACAGACCAGAAAGCCGCCTTCGCCACTGGTGTTCCTCCAAATCTCTACGCATTTCACCGCTACACTTGGAATTCCGCTTTCCTCTTCTGTACTCAAGTCCCCCAGTTTCCAATGACCTTCCACGGTTGAGCCGTGGGCTTTCACATCAGACTTAAAGGACCGCCTGCGCGCGCTTTACGCCCAATAATTCCGGACAACGCTTGCCACCTACGTATTACCGCGGCTGCTGGCACGTAGTTAGCCGTGGCTTTCTAATGAGGTACCGTCAAGGTACGAGCAGTTACTCTCGTACTTGTTCTTCCCTCACAACAGAGTTTTACGATCCGAAAACCTTCTTCACTCACGCGGCATTGCTCCATCAGACTTTCGTCCATTGTGGAAGATTCCCTACTGCTGCCTCCCGTAGGAGTCTGGGCCGTGTCTCAGTCCCAGTGTGGCCGATCACCCTCTCAGGTCGGCTACGCATCGTCGCCTTGGTGAGCCGTTACCTCACCAACTAGCTAATGCGCCGCGGGCCCATCCTGTAGTGACAGCCGAAACCGTCTTTTAACATTTCCACATGTGAGGAAATGGATTATTCGGTATTAGCCCCGGTTTCCCGGAGTTATCCCAATCTACAGGGCAGGTTGCCCACGTGTTACTCACCCGTCCGCCGCTAAATCAGAAGAAGCAAGCTTCTTCATCATTCGCTCGACTTGCATGTATTAGGCATGCCGCCAGCGTTCGTCCTGAGCCAGGATCAAACTCTCCATAATAGAGAACTTAAAAAGCTCATTTTGTTTTGCTGGCATCATCATTAAATGATGTCATTTTTTGCTATCAAACTAACAAAGTTAGTCATTCAAGCTGTATATCTTAACGTTTTGCATGTTCAGTTTTCAATGTTCATGGTTTTAAATAATGGAGCGGGTGAAGAGAATCGAACTCTCATCATCAGCTTGGAAGGCTGAGGTTTTACCACTAAACTACACCCGCATATATAATTCAAATTGTTATTGTTTTTTTGGCGCGCCCGGCAGGAGTCGAACCCACAACCTTCTGATCCGTAGTCAGACGCTCTATCCAATTGAGCTACGGGCGCATGATGTGCAATGGTGCGGCCGAGAGGACTTGAACCTCCACGGGGTTATCCCCCACTAGGCCCTCAACCTAGCGCGTCTGCCGTTCCGCCACGACCGCGTAGTTATTCATTAGGACACTACTTATTATACTCTCGTAAATCGAGATTGTCAACAACAAAATGATGAGCCATGTAGGATTCGAACCTACGACCCTCTGATTAAAAGTCAGATGCTCTACCAACTGAGCTAATGGCTCGAAGTAAAATGGCTGGGGTACCTGGATTCGAACCAGGGCATGACGGAATCAAAATCCGTTGCCTTACCGCTTGGCTATACCCCAACATGGCGGTCCCGACCGGGATCGAACCGGCGATCTCCTGCGTGACAGGCAGGCATGTTAACCGCTACACCACGGGACCTCTAAAACTTAAAATATATAAATGACCCCTACGGGATTCGAACCCGTGTTACCGCCGTGAAAGGGCGGTGTCTTAACCGCTTGACCAAGGGGCCATAATGGCTCCGAAGGTAGGACTCGAACCTACGACCAATCGGTTAACAGCCGATTGCTCTACCACTGAGCTACTTCGGAATAATTTTTGTCGTTTTGTTTTACTCGACTTTTTCTATTATAGAGAGCCTTTTAACAAACGTCAACTACTTTTCCGAAATTTATTTAGAATTTTTCATTGGAATTAAAACTAAGTCTCCTAAACACTTGCCACATCTATATTTGTTCGTATTTAATCGAATTTTTCGACTATAAATTAATGAACATTTTCTGCATTGATAAGCATAAATTTTAGTTCTTGAGCGTTTAGTACTTTCAACAAGAGTAGAACAAAATCTTGGAGAATTGGTTCTTGCTAATAGCTCCTTAAAATCCTTATCTCCATGTTTATAACCTTTTCCTTCTATATGTAAATGATAGTGACACAATTCATGCTTTATCACGCCAATCAATTCTTCCATTCCATGTTTTGCATACACAAGAGGATTTATTTGGATATGATGAGACCGTAGCATGTATCTTCCTCCGGTCGTTCGAAGGCGATTATTAAAATATGCTTCATGTTGAAAGTCTTTCCCAAAGACTCTTTTTGATACACTACATATTAATTCATAAAGTTTTTCATCTGTCATTTGTATCTCTCCTATAAATATACCTCGGTAAATTCGAATGGAATCTAAGATTAAAAAGAGATTGTCCAATGAAAATGTCATTGGACAATCATTATTTTCTTATTGTTGTTGTTCCGGTGGAAGCATTGTTAAAGAAACCTTACCTTTATTCGCATCGTATTGTTCGACCCACACTGTAACAATATCACCTAGCGAGACAACATCTAGTGGATGTTTAACGAAGCCTTTTTTCAGCTTCGAAATATGAACCAATCCATCTTGCTTTACACCGATATCAACAAATGCACCAAAGTCTACAACGTTTCGAACGGTTCCTTGAAGCTCCATACCTTTTTGAAGATCTTCCATTTTAAGCACGTCTTTTTTCAAAATAGGTTGCGGAAATGCTTCGCGTGGATCTCTAGTCGGCTTAATCAATGTCTCAACTATATCTTTTAAAGTAATTTCACCAATTTCTAAATCCTTACTTACTTCCACAATATTTATATTTGTCAAAGCCTCTTCGGCTTCCTTAGATCCGATTTGCGACTTTTTTAAACCTACAATTTCTAATACTTGCTCTGCGGCTTTATAGCTTTCAGGGTGAATCCCTGTAGCATCGAATGGATTTTTAGCATCTGGAACACGTAAGAATCCTATAGCTTGCTCATATGTCTTAGCACCAAGGCGAGGAATTTTCTTCAGCTGTGCCCTTGATGTAAATCTTCCCTGCTCATTTCTCAAGTTCACTACATTTTCTGCAACAGTTTTGGATAGACCGGAAACATATTGCAACAAGGACGCAGATGCAGTATTTACATTCACTCCAACTTGGTTAACAGCTGTTTCTACTATAAAAGAAAGAGATTCTGACAGTTTCTTTTGGGATACATCGTGTTGGTATTGCCCCACTCCTACTGCTTTTGGTTCGATTTTTACCAGTTCAGCAAGCGGATCTTGTAGTCTTCTTGCAATTGAGACAGCACTTCGCTGCTCCACCTGTAAATCAGGGAACTCATTTCTTGCAGTTTCAGATGCAGAATACACACTAGCTCCGGCTTCATTGACAATAACGTAGGCAACGTCGCCTTCTACTTCTTTTAGACAATCTACTATAAATTGTTCTGTTTCTCGAGAAGCGGTTCCGTTCCCAATAGCAATTAAAGAGATAGGATATTTCTTTATATAAGAAAGGACTTTCTTTTTAGATCCTTCCACGTCCATTTTAGGAGCATGGGGATAAATTGCAGAAACCTCTAGCAGCTTGCCTGTATCATCAACTACCGCAAGCTTACATCCAGTTCGATAAGCCGGATCCACGCCAAGAATAACTTTTCCTTTTAAAGGCGGTTGCAGTAAAAGGTTACGTAAATTTTCCGAGAAAATATGAATAGCTTGGGCTTCTGCTTTTTCCGTTAGCTCTGTTCGAATTTCTCGTTCTACAGAAGGTTGTATTAAGCGTTTATACGAGTCTTCAATCGCCATTTCCACATGTTCAACTGCATCACTAGAAGTATTATAAGTTATCCACTGGCTTTTCATGAGATTCGTTACTTTATCTATTGGAACCTGAATACTCACTTTGAGCACATCTTCTTTTTCTCCACGATTAATCGCTAAAGTTCTGTGAGGGACAATTTTTTTCACAGGTTCCGCGTACTCATAATACATTTCAAAAACACTCTTCTCGTCCAATTCAGCCTTTTTGACTGTAGAAATAATATTTCCATCTAAACGAGACACATTCCGTATTTGTTCACGGATTTTCGGATCATCTGCAAATTGTTCAGCTAGAATGTCTCTCGCTCCTTGAAGTGCCTCTTCTATAGAAAGAACCTCTAATTCTTCGCTCAAATAATCATTTGCAAGCTTTTTAACAGATTCTTTAGGAAATGTAAGTAGCAACTTTGCTAGAGGTTCTAATCCTTTTTCTTTAGCAATCGTCGCTTTCGTTCTACGCTTTTGTTTATACGGGCGATATAAATCTTCTAAACGTTGTAGTACAGTAGCATTTTGAATAGAAGTAGATAATTCTTCTGTTAACTTTCCTTGCTCATCAATTAATCTAATGACCTCTTCCTTTCGTTGTTCTAGCTGTTGTATGTAATTGTAACGATCTTCGACTGCTTTAATTTGCACCTCATCCAAAGATCCAGTTTGTTCTTTTCTATACCGTGCTATAAAAGGAACTGTATTTCCTTCTTCTAGTAGTTTAATCACTTGTTCTGCTTGGCTTGTTTTCACTCCAGTTTCTTTAGAAACAAGTTGCAGCATTTTCTTTATTTCCAAAACAAACACACCCTTTCCTTATTATTTATTTTAACATAAAAAAGCTTACCCAATATTTAACTAGAGTAAGCTTCCTGTAATAAATGTTGCATCATCGCCGTGTTCGATATCGTCGAGTACAGCTTTGTATAAGCATCGTGCATTAACCGATTGTTTAATCAATGCTTTTGGACTTTTCAAGTTTACACCGTCAGAATGCAATAAAAATAAGTCATTTTTGTTATAAGGATATGTTTGTGTGTGAAGCTTTTGCTTTCTTCCAGATAGGTAACCCATAACTGGTAAAGGATAGATCATTTTATCTGTTTCACTTTGGTACATATAAAATTTGATATTTCCCACACAGCTATAGGATATTGTTTGTAATTTATAATCTACCTTCACAATAGCTACAGCGGCTCCTCTTTTTTGGAGCATTAATTCATTGCAACGTATAAGTAGACTATCTATCGACTCCTTTGGGTATTTCGCTAAAATTTCCGGCATAATATCCGCAGACTCTTTGGCAACTGGTCCATTACCCAATCCATCTGCAATGGCACAAATTAAATAATCTTCTTTTTGATCAATATAATATGTGTCTCCAGATTCCAAATTTCCGGTCTTTGCTTCTTGATACACATACATTTCTACCTTTTCATCTGAAAATATTTTCACTGTTTTAATCCACCTGACGCTAAAATTGCTTCTTGCAATTTTTTTATTGCTTTTCTTTGAATTCTTGAAACATGCATTTGAGAAATACCTAATCGTTCGCCTGTTTCTTTTTGACTTAGCTGCTCCATGTATGTAAGCTGAATTATTTCTTTCTCACGATCTGATAGTATGCTGAGAGCATTAGATACCAGTAAACGCTGATCTGTTTTTTCGAATTCTCCATCTGCTCTCCCGATAACATCAAACAGTGTAATAGTGCCGCCGTCTGAATCTGAGTCCAACGAATGATCCATCGATAGCGCTTGATAACTCTTACTCATTTCCATGGCTTCTAAGACATTTTCCACTTCTTCCCCCAAAAAGTCAGCTATTTCCTGCACTAATGGTGAACGTTGATATTCGACTGTTAAAGTTTCTACAGCTGCTCTTATACGTGGACCAAGTTCCTTAATTCTTCTTGGGACATGTACCGCCCAAGTCTTATCCCGCAAGAACCGTTTTATTTCACCGATAATTGTAGGGATAGCAAACGCTTCGAAGCTTTTCCCAATAGTTGGATCATATCTTCTGATTGCCCCTAAAAGACCTAGCATCCCTACTTGTACTATATCCTCGTGGTGTGATTTACCATTTGAATATTTTCGAGCGATAGATTCAACCAACCTTTTATAATTTAACACTAGTTTGGTTTGGGCCTCATCGCTCTCGGTCTGTTGATATTCTTCAATCCATTCTAATATTTGTTCTTTGGATTGCCTGTTAAGATGTGATGTGTTCGACATTTTCATCCACCTGCTCTACTCCGACATACTTCGTCATAAATACAGTTACACCTTCTTGGTGATGGACTTTTACTTCATCCATTAACGTCTCGATTAAATATAAACCTAAACCGCCTTCTCTTAGAAACGACCCTTCTTCTAAATCATGATAGGGACCAACTTTTGCTTTTGTCTCTTCAAAATCAAAACTCTTCCCATGATCCGCCACCATAATTTCCATTTTTTCTTCATATATTGCACATCCGATAACCACTTCTCCTTCTTCATTATCGACGTATGCATGTTGGACAGCGTTTGTAATAGCTTCACTTGTGGCTATTTTCAAATCTTCAATCTCGTCATATGTAAATCCAATTCGATTTGCTAAGCCTGAAATTGTCAAACGTGCAACACTAACATATTGTGGTTTTGCGGGCAGTCGGATTTCCACATAATCAAACGGTTTCATCTATTTTCACCTCTTCACTTGCTGTTTGAATATCCATAATTTCACCTAAACCGGTTATATCAAACAATCGTTTTAATCTCGATGAAAGACCGGTTAATACTAAATGACTATTAGAAGCTATTACGCTTTTATAAAAACCAACAAATACACCTAATCCTGTACTATCCATATAAGAAACATCTTTTAAATTCAATTCTATATTAAGATTTTCGGTTAATTGGATCTCTGCTAATCTCTCTCTGAGAACTGGCGCTGTAAAGGCATCGATTTCTCCTGTAATAAAACCTTTAACACGCGTATTTTCTTGTAATAATTTTACTGAAATATTCATTGCATTATCCCCCGTCTTCGCTATATATAGTATTCTATACCCCATCAAAGCTAGTGATAAACATTTATTATAAGAAATGCTCAAGTGCCAATCTCTGAAATGAAATTTAAAGAAAAGTCTTTCTCATTTTATAAAAAAACAGTACATCGCGCTTGCACGATGAACTACTTTTTTACATCTATAGACTTAGAAAAAACTTTAACTAAATGAGCTTATACTTTTTTGAAAATGACAAGTGTAAAATCATCACGTTGCTCAAAATCTTGTAATTCCTCTAATTTGTTGAATACATATTCTACCATTGTTTGAGCAGATTCATCTCGTACACTTTCAATAATGTCCATTATAGTTTGTTGTTCAATGAAACCCTCTTTTGAACGACATTCTGTTACTCCATCGGTCATCATCACAACAAAATCGCCCTTATCAAATACAACTGAACGCTGTTCGTATTTTACGTTGGGTATAACTCCAAGCAACAAACCTTTCGTTTGTAACTCGGTAAAACAATTACTCTTTGCACAGTAAAAAAGAGGAGGTTCATGTCCCGCCGATGCATATGTAAACTCGCTTTTCGCTGTATCATAAGTTCCATAGAACATCGATATGAACATGGAGTCACTTACACTTTTCTCAACAATTCTATTAATAACATCTAAAACAATGACAGGATCGGTTTTAGCTCCTGTTAAACTGTCCATGCCATATTTAATCATCGACATACATAGTGCAGCTGGAATTCCCTTTCCTATAACGTCTGCAACTGCAACTCCTACACTTGTCTCATCATTTAAAAAATAGGCATAATCTCCGTTCATCTCTTGTGCTGGAACTGAAATCATACCAATATCTAAACCATTCATGCTGGGTATTTTCGTTTTAAGTAAAGTCTGTTGTACATTTGAAGCAAGTTCGATTTCCACTTTAAAATCTTCTTGCTTTTTAATTAATGCTTGATGTTCTTTTAACGCCAATCCGTATCGAATCATCACTTCTATTAATAAATCAAAAGAATGAGAGACATTCTCCGGCAAGTCGGGAATTATTTCTTCTAGAGATGCCTTATGTATGCTAATTACCTCTTCTGGAGAAATATTCTTTTGAATTAATTGTCTACTGAAGTTCTGGCCTTCATACAGGTTATGTTCTGTCTGTCTTAAAGTATATTGTTTTAATATTTCTTTATATTGTCTTTTAAATTCTTGAGGCATGACTCATCTCACCTCCTATCTAAGCCACTTTTTAGCACTAATCGTAGTGCCCTCTCCTAAAGCTGTTTCAATTTTAAAATCATCCATTAAACGCTTTACCCCTGGTAAACCTGCACCAAGGCCACCTGATGTTGTATAACCATCTTCCATTACTTTTCGTACGTCTGATATTCCTGGTCCTTTATCCGATGCAATGACTAACAACCCTGTAAGATTGCCTTCTGTAATTTGTTTGATTTCTATATTACCTTTTCCAGCATATAAATAAATATTACGAGCAAGTTCACTGATTGCTGTTGTAATTCTAGCTTGATCCACCGTTCCGAAGCCAACTTCTTTTGCTTCATTTCTTCCAAGCTGTCTAGCAGCAACAATGTCCCACTCTGATATAATATCGACAGAAGACTTTAAGTTCATAATGAATTAGTCCTCCAATTCTCGTTCTAGTTTTTCCAATCCATTTTCTAAGTCTAGAGCTGTTACTACGTTTTCTAACCTTATACCTAATTCGATTAGTGTAATGGCAACAGCAGGTTGAATTCCTGTAATAACAACCTTTGCTCCCATAAGACCTGACATACTAATTACATCGCCAAGCACTTTTGCAATGAAGGAATCAATAAAATCGATTGGTGTTAAATCTAATACAACCCCTCTTGCAGCAGTAGAATGGAGCTTGTCCAATAAGTCCTCTTGAAATGCTATAGCAGTTTGGTCATCTAGTTCCCATTGAATAGAAACAATAAGACATTCTCTTAGTTTTAATATTGGTATTCTAGTCATCATTATGAGTTCACCTCTACTATAGCTCTATTAGTCAATGCCAAAGCTTGTTCCATTCCTCGTTGCATTGTACTTGTCGTAGTAAAATCATTTAAATTTATACCTAACGTTACAATTGTCTGTGCAATTTCTGGCCTAATACCAACTAACATACATTTTGCCCCTACTAGACGAACAGCATCCGCCGCTTGAATGATATGATGAGCTACCATTGTATCTACTACAGGAACTCCGGTTATATCAAGCAACACGACTTCCGCTCTGTGCTTCACAACACCTTGTAATAGGTTTTCCATAATTAACTTTGCACGTTCTGTATCGATTGTACCTACTAATGGCATAACAGATATTTTATCGAATACAGGAATTAATGATGCCGAAAGTTCTTGTAAAGCTATTTTTTGCAAGTGAACTGTTTTTTCCCAAACCTTTGAATACGCATCGACAATGCTATGATTAAGCGGTGTTATCCAATTTGTTAATATTTCTCTATGTGACTTAATACTTCGGTCATTTAAGTAACCTACTTCATCCATTTTTTCATATATTACTTCTGAAAAATTAGTGAGTGCTTTTAGAACAAATGATATAGACCAGCCATAACGAACAACTTGGACAGCAAAATCATTTAACTTCTCCATATAAGTCTCTTTACTTTCTGTTAAACTTGAAATCATTAACTCACCAAATTCACGAACTATATTATCTATAACTTTGTCTGACATAATTTGAAAGAATCGATCGTCTTCTTCGTCTTCCATTTTTATTTTCCATTTCTCCAATATTTCATCTATATTATCATGAATATATGACTCGATTTGTTTGTTCATAATTACGAATCCATCTCCTCAGCTAATACTAGTATTTATATTGTAGCGAATATCTTCTTATTTTACATCTATTTTGCTAGTTAAGAAAACCCGGGCAAAAAGTCGCCTGCTCCAATTAAGATGAGTTACCGTAGAAATACCGATGATTTCCGCTATGGCGGGCGCTTTTCGCGGGCATGGCTTCAGTCTCCTCGTCACTGCGTTCCTGTGGGGCCTTCAGCTCATGCTATTCCCGCAGAAGTCGCCGCCTTCGCTTCAATTAACTTGCACACTATTTGAGATGGATATATTTGTGAAAAGTGATAGAAAACAACTGTCCAAAAGGAAATAGCTTCCGATGTTTGCATGGCAGAAAAAAACGTCTCCTAGGGCACTCCCTTAGAGTATTGAATAGAAAGAACAATGAATCCATCCCGGTAAGCTGGATAGATGAAGTGTAAAGCGGCGACTCCTGCGGGATCAGTCGTTCGTCGAAGACCCCGCAGTGAAACGAGGAGACTAAGACAACGCCCGCGGAAAGCGTCAGCTTGAAACGGGATCCTTGTACAAAGGTCCATGATTAATAAAAAAAACACAATGTGCCTTTGTCGGCTGCACACTGTGTTTTTACCTATGTATTAAAATTTTACAATTCCTAAGCTTATTCCTAATGCATGATCTACTTGGTACATTACATCCTCATCAAGATGCGTAATTTTATCGGTTAGACGTGATTTATCTATTGTTCGCAATTGTTCTAATAAGATAACAGAATCACGTTCGAAGTCATACTGCTTTGCATTTATTTCAACATGTGTTGGCAATTTTGCTTTTTGTATTTGTGCAGTTATTGCCGCAATAATAACAGTAGGACTAAATCGATTACCAATATCATTCTGAATCACCAAAACGGGTCTGGTTCCCCCTTGCTCAGACCCGATTACCGGTGATAAATCTGCGAAAAAAACGTCCCCACGTTTTACGATCAAGTTTTCATCCTCCACTTACGAGTCGCTCAGTAGTATGTTGTGCTTCATACTCTGCATGTAAACATTCCGTACAAATGGATAAGTTTATATGAGACATTTCAACATAGCCTTTCATCATCGCTTCTCTTATAAGATTTGACTGTTCTTTCTTAAAATACTCATTTGCTTGGACACGACCGACTTTTTCACTACCAGTTAATGATTTTTTTACGACCTTTACTCCTTCATTAACCATTTGCTTTGGAAGCTGTATAATAGCTTCCTTTTTCTTTTTATCACTTACCACAGCAAACACCTCCGACAAAACATTTCCCTATATGACAATATACTTCATCTTACCATTACTAGAGTCTAAATAAAAGACATAATGAGAAATGATTTGACAAATTATGCATGTAGGACTATTTTGTCGAGATTCATTCACTATAGATTCTAGGAATCCTATTTGATAGCATGCAGCAAATCTCATAAGGTATAGTTTCCAATACATTTGCCCACTCTTCTATTTTAATTTCCTCTGCGCCTTGTTTTCCTATTAATATCACTTTTTCTCCAAGAGGTACAGGTTCACGGAGTCGAATCATGCATTGATCCATGCATATCTTCCCTACAATCGATACTCTTTTTCCTTTTACTAAAACAGATTGACTATGCAATTTTCGTAATAGTCCATCTGCATAACCAATCGGAAGCGTCGCTATCCATTCGTCTTCAACAGCCTTGTACTTTGCCCCATATCCAATCGGAGTACCTTTCTCCACCTTTTTCACATGTACTACTTCGGTCTCTAAAGAAAGTGCTTGCTCTAAAGGAAAAGGAAGTATTCCATTTATAAAAGAAGAGGGAGCAATTCCATACATAGAAATCCCAAAACGTACAGCATCCCAATACTGTGAGGGGTACCTTAGAACAGCAGCACTATTCGATGCGTGCACCATTTTAGGTTTTTCGTCGAATAGTGCAAGTAATCTTTCAAATCTCTCCACTTGGGTTTTAAAATGTTCTTGTTCTTCTTCTTCATCCGCTGTCGAAAAATGTGTAAATACACCAGTTACCTGAATCCAGCTTTTTTCTTTTATAAAAGTTAGTGCCTCTTTTAATTCATTTTCTTTTACAAAACCAATTCTTCCCATTCCACTATCAATTTTCACATGAACTTTCAAAGGTTTACCAAAATGTTGAATAGATTGAAGCCATTCAAGAGAATAAGCTGTTAAGGTTATATTTTGTTCGGAAGCTTTTTGTAAGAAGGAAGCTGATGCAGCCCCCAAAACAAGAAGTTCAGCAGTTATTTCTGCCTCTCTTATGCGGAGTGCTTCTTCTGGAGTTGCAACAGCTAATTGTGTAGCACCTGCACTCAACGCTGCTTTTGCCACTTCAATGTCACCATGACCGTATGCGTTTGCTTTTATTGCTGCAATTATTTGTGTGTGTGGTGGGAGCATTTTTTTCAAATTTCGAATATTGGATTTTATAGCTTTTAAATTTATATGGACGAATGTTGGCCGGTAATACGTTTTCGACATGGTACTTCCTTCTTTCCCAGCAATTTTGTACCTATTATCCTCCTCAGAAGAAGTGGACGTCAATACAAATCATTTCAATTCAGATGTAGACATGGAAGAGGCTACTTCAATCATTTCTTCTTTTGTTAAAGAAGTGGAAGCAAGGTAAAAGGACATACCATCTTGTTCCCATGCAATAGATTGATCGGTTACCGCACCAATAGCAAACCCTAAATCAACAGGATCTCCTGGAGCAAATACAGGAATGGTTGATGAGGTGCTCTTATCACTTAACTGTTGTATAATTGTAAACTGCTTGTCACCACTATATGTTAAAATAACTCGTTTATCTCCATCTACATCGAGCACTTTTTCTTCTAACAAGTGCAATTGATCCCATTGTACCATTGGATAATGAGTTTCAAATGCTGGATCGTCTATTTCAGCAGATGCTTCTACTGTACCTTTATCCATTTGTCCTGTAGGAGTTTGTTCAATTTTGAATTCTCCAGCAGAGTGTACTTTACCTAGAGTAACTTGTTTAAACTTAACATTGATTTGCTCTTCTTTATTTTCATTTAAGATAGAAACACGTGTTGGCAATAAAGTCTTTTTATCGATATAAATCCTTTGAATTGGCAACATATTTTTGTGATTGTTACTTGTTTTTGTTTCAAAAACATATTTGCCGCCTTCTTCTTTGAACGTCGATGATTTATCTTTTTTAATGTCTTGTGCCAGTGAACCTATTAAATAGGCTTGGCTATTTTCAGATGGCCATTTACTTTGAAATTTATATGTTTTGTTCAATGCAGGTGTTACAACAAAAACGCCTTCTTTGTTACGCACAATCATTTGGGTATTTTCGTCATTCGTATCTGAAACTTTAACACGGTAAAAATCTGGTTTTGTGTGCCATACTTCCACTTGATAGATTTTAGGCTCTTGACCTGTCATTATGCTCATTTCCGCAGTCAATTCATACCCTTTCGTATCTACCCATTTACTACTCAACTTTTTTAAAACATCTTCTTTGGATTGGGCTCCACATGCAGAAAGTAACAGGATCATCGTTATTGCAAATAAACACTTAGCCAATCGGCTTTTCAATCAGTCCATCCTTTCTATTATCACTGCGTTCATTCATTGTATGTAGGTGGACTACCGTTTATGATTGCAGAATTACTTGAGCAGCCGCATATTCTTTTGTGTGTGTAATAGAAACGAAACCATTTACTTGATTGCCTTTAAAGTACAAGCTCGGCTTACCACTAGATTCTCGTATTATTTCAATGTCTTGAAAGCTACATTCTTTTCCTATTCCTGTACCTTTTGCTTTTGCAAATGCTTCTTTTGCAGCGAAACGGCCTGCTAAAAATTCAATTTGTCTATGTTCAGATAGTTGATTCATCTGGACTATTTCTTGAACTGTTAAAACCCGCTCTTCAAATTTTTTCGTTTTAGTTTTTATAGATTTTATTCTACTTAACTCGGTAATATCTAATCCAATTCCAGTAATCATGAAGTTCCTCCTTTCCAATGCCTCTAATACAGGCTATACTATGAGTAGAAAATTTGAGGTGACGATATGTTTGTAAGAAGAGAAAACTTGAAACAGTATATAAAATTTTATCCCGTTGTATCTACTTTGCTGTCGTTAAACATTTTAGTCTTTATTATAACAAGTATACCGATTGTCGGAAATCAACTATTCAATTTGGGAATTGGTTTTAATTTACTCATTAGTGAAGGAGAATATTGGCGTTTAATAACACCAATGTTTTTACATTTAGGTTTCATGCACCTTCTATTCAACATGTTCTCTTTGTATTTATTTGGACCTGAACTAGAACAACTCGCTGGAAAAGCAAGATTCTTAACCATTTACTTTTTAGCTGGTTTTATTGGTAATGTTTGCACATATTTATTTTTTGAATGGAATTATCAGAGCGTTGGGGCAAGTGGTGCGATTTATGGTATATTAGGAGCTTTTGGTGCTTTGGTATATTATACAAGAAATTTCATGCCACAGTTAAAACAAATTATTTTACCTATTATAGTAATAGGTGTGATTATGACGTTCCTTCAATCAAATATTAATATTACTGCGCATATTGTAGGTCTAATAACAGGTTTTATTATTGGAATGATTTACTTCCATCCAAAACGAATTGCTGCATGGAAAAAGAAGAAGAACAAATTTAAAGTAGTCTAAAGTAGTAAGGTAAGTGTAGCTGCAGTTTAAGAGCAATTATCTTCAGTTATTCAAGTGTGCATTGGACGAAATTTTTAAAAGAAAAAAGAAAAGAACAACCATTATTCACTTGGCTGTTCTTTTTCTTTTTGTATAGTGGTAGTCCTCATTGGTTGGTACCAATTCATTAGTTTTTCTGCATCTGCTTTATCTAGATGAGGAGCTATTGATGTTGCACCACCAACACCAGATTTAATAGTAGTAACAATTGATGAAACGTTTTTTCTTTTTTGAAAAAATGTCATTCTCTCTGTTATCGACTGAATTCTCCTTTTCTCCATCCAAATAGTTACTTTACTAAAATTTCGATATCTCATCACTAAGTGTTGACCATTTACCGCATATCCCGCGGCTCTATGTTTCCATATTCCTAAGAAATAACTTAGAGGCAGCAAGATTAATGATAGAAGCCCAAAAGGATAAAAAAAGTAAATAACTGCAGTTGAGAGAGGAACAATCCAAAGAAAATCTAATCGATAAAAAAACTTTCTTGATCTTTTCGGAACGGTTATTAATTCAGGTTCTAAATCTAGATCTTGAAAAATTTGTTCCAATATGGAGTTAATCTCCGTTTTTTTAATTAATGGTAACAGACGAATTTTTTCATCTTTTTCTTCAAGAGATCCACCAGCACTATCAACAATTACAGACGCATAGCCAATTAGTTGACGTAGAGGATTTTCTACGACTCTTAATCCTTGAATACGCGAAAGAGGAAGTGTTATTTTTTTCTTCTCTAAAAGACCCCTAGTAATAATAATCTCGTTATCCTCTACTCGAATCATAAAATTATAGAAATTAATTAAAGTGATAATAACTGACACAATCCAAGCAATCAATAAAACAAAGAAAACTCCAAGTACTATTATTAATGCTCCAAATCGTATGAACACAATAAATTCATCATATATCATTTCATATGGAATAATATTAGAAAACTGCGATGCAAATACGGCAAGACCAGAGAAAAATACACCAACTCCTCCTGAAGTACTTGCTAACACAAATAAATCCTTTATAGACATTTTAAAGATTGGACGAGCTTCTTGAGCAATAACTTCTTCAATGTTTATTTCTTCTATTTCAGCTGATTGTTTGTTCTTTGCTTGCATCATTTCTCTTTTTATTTGTTCTGCAGCTTCTTTCCTAATTGCCGTTAGTTCTGCATCAGCTTCTTTTGTTGGTCCACCGCCAGCTGTTTCGACTTTGACTTTTACGAGTCCGAACGGTCTATGAAAAATACCTTCAGTATAGTTCAAACTTTGAATCCGTTCAAAAGGAATATACCTCTTTTTCTTTACAAACAAGCCGTATTCAATACGCAGCTCTTCTTCTTCAAACCAATATCTGAATCTCTTCCATTTAACAATTCCACTCACTAGAAGAAAAATTAATACAATACCATATATGCTATATGTAATAAACGAGGACCAACCACTGGACTCCCCGTTACTTCCGAAGCCATTTACTACAAAAACGACAATAAAAGGAAAGATCATATCTTTTAAAACTTTAATAAAGTTTATAATTGCTGAAACTGGATGTAATTTGTACTTTTCATTAGACATCATCTTCTGCCACCCTTGCCAGTACAGATATTCTCCCTCTCAACTCGTCAGCTTCTGCAGTAACAAGTGCAGGAATTATATGATTAGTAGCTGCTGTTGAAATAGTAATAGATGCCAAGTCATATTTTCTTAATATTGGTCCCTGCTCTGTGTCAACATGTTGAACACGAACCATAGGCACTAACGTTCGTTTTATAACAAATAAGCCGTGTTGTAATTCAATCTCTTGATCTCGGACTTCATATCTCCATCGCATCCATCTAACTTTTGGAAACAAATATATTAAAAAGTATGCGAGCAATAGAACAACTACTCCAGTAACTAAATATACCCACATATAATTTCCAATAAAATAATTAATTGCACTAACACCGATTCCAACTATCAGCGCGATAAGTGTTTGAAAAATTCCATAGATTCTCCATACCCGCAATCCTTTTTGTGATAATCGATTAATTGGCTCTTTCCTCATATTAAACACCTCTTCCCTAGTCATTGTATACGATTTAAGTGGAAAAGTGTTTCAAATAAATAGAAATGTGGAGTTATTTTTAAAGAAAAATGAGGTTTTTTCTAAGATACTCTTTGTTTTCTAAGATCTTTTAAGATAGTTTTACATAAGAAAACCTCAAGCACCCTTTAAGTGCAGCTGGTCTCACTAATTCCAAAGTGCTTTGGACGAAACACTAGCTACATCATTACCGTTATAGTAATGGATCGTGAAGTGACTGTGTCACTTCACGATCCATTTTTTCGGTAATCCTGCGGCGGTTGTTTGTCCGTCGCCCTCTTGGAATTGGTGAGGACATGGTGCGTTTGGTTTGGATAATTAGAGAAAAAATACTTTCCTACTCTTTTAAAAGCTTCCGAAAATACAATTTCGCAAGCTCTTCCCTTCTTTACCTTTGGATACTATCTATTTTTCTCTAATTCCACTTGCCATATGGATTAGCAAAAGAAAGTGACACTCCAATCAACTAGTGTGTAAAGGGTGAATGCCTATTACATTTTAAAAAGCAATAGCATCTCTTACTTAGGTACTACTCACTTAATGGATTGTAGTGAAGGGTGACGACTCTGCGGAGGCCAACAGGATGTTGGTCACGAAGGCGTTGCCACACGATGTGGCGCTTTTAGACTTTGTTCCTCTGTGAGCCAGATGAATCATCACAACGCAACGCACGCGTAAGCGGCGCCCCCGCGGAACGCGTCCACCTGAAACGGAAATCCACCTTTTCCTACCGTAAACACCTGGCGAAAAAGAATGGGCGATTATATAAATTGAACTTTTAAAATTGTGCGGATCCCCCAACAAATATTATAGAAACCGAAAAAAAGGATGATCCCACTTAAAAATGTAGGATCATCCTTTTGAATTATACTATTAGCTTTCGCTGCGAGTTGAGCGAGTTCTTGTGCTACGTTGAGTAGAACCGTCACGAGGACCGCTGCTACGACGTGCTCCGCCGCTGCTTGGACGAGAACCGCCACCAGAACGTGAAGATCCGCGATCGCTTCCTCCGCGACTTGAAGATGAACTACGTCCGCCACCGCCGCTGCGGTTACCTTTGTAACCACCGCCACCGCTGCGTCCGCCACCACCGCTACGTTCTCTACGAGCTGGTAATGGACGTTCTTCAGAAAGAGCGATTGGTGTATCATCTGGCTCTTTTGTTAATGTTTTTAAAGCAGCAGCAATAACATCAACTGCTTCAAAATTTTCAAGCATTTCTGCTGCTAATGTGCGGTAATCGCCTAAATCGTTTTTATTCACAACTTCTGTTAACGTTTCAATTGCAACACGTTGTTGACCAATTAGCGCTTCATCTGAACTTGGAGGACGAAGAGCAGTCATACGTTTTTTCGTTGTATCTTCTACAATACGTAAGTAACCCATTTCTCTTGGCGTTACGAATGTTACAGCAATACCACTTTTTCCTGCGCGTCCTGTACGACCAATACGGTGAACATAGCTCTCAGGATCTTGTGGGATATCAAAGTTATATACATGTGTTACGCCAGAAATATCTAATCCACGTGCAGCTACATCAGTTGCAACAAGAATGTCGATTTTATTTGATTTAAATTGTTTTAATACTGACATACGTTTCGCTTGACTTAAATCACCATGAATTCCTTCCGCTAAGTAACCACGGATGCTTAATGCATGTGCTAGTTCGTCAACACGACGCTTTGTACGACCAAAAATAATTGCAAGTTCTGGTTGGTGTACATTTAATATTCTAGAAAGAACATCAAATTTTTCACGTTCAGTTGCTTTTACATAGAACTGTTCAATGTTTTCAACAGTCATTTCTTTAGACTTGATTTTAACTTCAACTGGATCTTTCATAAATTTATCTGCAATTTTACGAATAGGTCCTGGCATTGTAGCTGAGAACAATAATGTTTGACGCTCAGCAGGAACACTTTCTAAAATTGTATTGATATCTTCGATGAATCCCATGTTAAGCATTTCATCTGCTTCGTCTAAGATAAGTGTTTGCACTTGATCAAGCTTCAATGTACGACGGTTGATATGGTCAAGAATACGACCTGGTGTACCAACAATTACTTGAGGTTTGTTTTTTAGTGCACGAATTTGACGACCAATTTCTTGACCACCATATACAGATAAAAGACGAACTTTTTTGTCATATCCTAATTTATATAGCTCTTCTGAAACTTGGATTGCTAGTTCACGTGTTGGAGCGATAATTAAAGCTTGAATGTTCGGGTTTTTAGTATCAATTTTTTCAATCATAGGGATACCAAAAGCTGCAGTTTTACCTGTACCAGTCTGTGCTTGACCAATAACATCACGGCCACTCATAGCATGTGTAATAGTACCTTCTTGGATTGGTGTTGCTTCTTCAAAACCCATACGTTGAACGGATTTTAATGTAGAAGCACTAATATTTAATTCTGAAAAATTTGTCAAAATTTTAATCTCCTTTTTGTTCTGTTTTGACAAATGGTTACATTTTCAGATGAAATTGCGGCAAATTCGAGCCTATACGAGGAACGTTTCCGTTACTTAAAATTCTCTGTGGTTTACTGTTCAGAGGGGTCTTATATAAAGGGAAAGCCCGGTCTTTTGCCGAGCGGTTCGTTAATGAATAAGCAAATCTGATTCCTTCAACAAACCGTTATGTTCAAAAAAAAGTACTCTTCATCAAATGCTGAAGAGTCTTCACACAAAATGTATCCATTGCTCTAAACGTAGTATATCATGCCTTATAATTAGTTGCAATGAATTAGCAACTGTTGTAATTGTTAGTTAATTACTTTCTCAGTTTCCACCTCTTCGTCCTTTAAAAACCGAAGTGCTTTAGTAAACCAAACTTCACAATCCTCGCTATAGCATATATGATGCTTCCCTTTTTCTAAGTAAGTTAACTCTTTTTTTACTGAACCCAACTGGTCAAACAAAAACTGAGCAGCCATATATGGAACAATACCATCTTTTTTTCCTTGTACTAAAAAGACTGGTATTGTAATTTGGCCATAAAAAGGCTCCACTATACGTACTACTCGCATAAATTCTAAAGCGGCATGAATAGGAGTATTTTTAAATTTCCTCCTATAAAACTTGTATAACTGGTTGTTCTCTAATTTTCCAGTCAAAGCCTCTTTTGCAATCTCGCGAATGTCCTTCAGTAATTGGTTTGGGTACACGTACTTGGCAGCTGCACTTAATAAGATTAGTTTATCGATTGGATAACGATTTGCTAAATATAATGC
The DNA here is from genome assembly GCF_042885655.1 of Psychrobacillus sp. NPDC058041. NCBI lineage: Bacteria > Bacillati > Bacillota > Bacilli > Caryophanales > Bacillaceae > Psychrobacillus > Psychrobacillus sp. NPDC058041. The sequence goes on along the minus strand of NZ_JBHVRO010000004.1, from coordinate 334,323 downwards.
AATTAGACCACCCATTGAAAATCCAATTACATACACCCGTTCTACCTCTTTTTGAAGCTGTCTTAGTGTTTGTTCTGCTGCCATCATCCAATTTTCCGCAGATAATTTTTCAAGGGCTAGCGTTTCCCCATGTCCAGGTAGTGTAGGGACAACTATTTCCCAGTGTGTATTTGCTTTTAGAAAATCTACAAATGGTTCTAGTTCATAGGGTCCACCGGTAAATCCATGAATGCAAAGTACACCTGTTTTCATAATGTCCCTCCATTCCCTTTTTTTATTTTTGGAACGGTTCAATTACTCTTTCTAATTTCATTCCACGTGAGCCCTTCACTAAAACAATAGATTGTTCATTGATATGTTTTTCTATAAAGGAAATCAGTTGTCCGTAATCATTTTCAACCCAAATAATACGGTCTTCATTGAAATTTTCTTTTAACTTACTATATAACCATTTCATTCTTGGTCCAAATAAGCAAATCCCTGTAAAAATTGAATTTGAAATAGCAGTACTTATCTCTTCATGGTATTGCTTTTCGTTTTCACCAAGTTCTAACATGTCTCCTAGGACGAGCCATTTCTCTGGTTTAATCGTTGATTTTTCCACAAAAGATATAGCTGCCCGCATCGATGTAGGAGCGGCATTGTATGCATCATTGATAAAAATAGCTCCATTTGACGCTTCTACAACTTGCATACGCATATCTGTTAAGACGATATGCTTCAATGCTTCACGCATTTGATCAGCTGATAACCCTACTTCTTTTCCTATTAATAAAGCCGCCAATGTATTTTTCACCTGGTGCTCTCCTAAAATGGGAATAGACATTTCTTCATTTAATTCACCGGATACACGAAATAAGCTTCCTTGTTCCGTAAAGGCTACTTCCGCAATACGCAAATCATTTTGTTCATCCACACCAAATGATTTTGTCATTATAGAAGGTACACTTTCCACAAATGGACGAAGTAACGGCTCATCTCCATCATAGAATAACTTTCCATTTTCTTTTAACCCAGAAATGATTTCAAACTTAGCTTTAGCAATTCCTTCTCGAGACCCAAGATCTTGCATGTGAGCTTCTCCAATATTCGTAATGACTGTATAAGTTGGCTTTGCAAGATTCGATAAGAACTCTATTTCTCCAAAGGAACTCATTCCCATTTCTAGTACAGAAAACTCTGTATTTTCTTCAAGCGAGAGGATCGTTAAAGGCATTCCTAATTCATTATTAAAATTACCTTCCGTTTTCTTTACTCGGAAATAAGGAGAAAGCATGCCTGCTACTAAATCTTTTGTAGAGGTTTTCCCATTTGAACCAGTGATTCCGATGAAAACTGTTTTCAACTCAGCACGATAAGCAGCCGCCATCTCCTGAAGAGCTTTTTCCCCATTTTCAACAAATAAAAGAGGAACACCTTTAGGTGGATTTGGTTCATCCTGTAACCAAAAAGATGCTACTGCTCCTTTGTCAAAAGCATCTTGGACAAAATGATGCCCATTCATATGTTCTCCCCGAAATGGGATAAATATATCTCCTGGCTGCAATGTTCTTGTATTAATCGATACCCCTGTAACAAGTGGATTCTGCTCGTGGGTAGATTCCAGATTTAACCATGTCGCAATTTCAGCTAATCTTTTTTTCAACTTGGTCACACTCCGTCCTTCGAATGTTCAAGTTGTTGTTTTTCCTCGTAACGTTCGATTGCAAGATCTATCAATTCTTCTATTAGACCTGAATAAGATAATCCCGATTCCATCCAAAGCTTTGGATACATACTAATTGGCGTGAATCCTGGCATAGTATTTACCTCATTAATAATCACATCTTCATTTTCCGTTACAAAAAAGTCAGCTCGAACAAGACCAGAACAATCCAACACTTTAAAAGCACGAATCGCAGCATCTTCCATTTTCTTTAATAATTCATTAGAAACAACTGCTGGAATGGCATAGTTAGTTGTACCATCTTCGTATTTTGCTTCATAATCATAAAAATCTTTTGTAGGTAAAACTTCTCCTGCGACGGAGCATCTTGGGACATCATTTCCTAGAACACTCATTTCTAATTCACGAGCGACAATCCCTTGCTCAACAATAATTTTGCGATCATATTTAAAAGCAATTTCCACTGCTTTTATTAGTTCTTCTCGGTTTGACGCCTTACTAATACCTACACTTGAACCCAAATTCGCAGGTTTCACAAACAAAGGCCATTGCAATTTATCTTCCATTTTCGCTATTAAATCTGCTTGATTGTTTTTCCACTCATTACGAATGAAATGTACATATGGAACTTGCTTCAATCCCGCCTGAGCAAATAGTTGTTTCATCACTACTTTATCCATCCCAGCAGCAGATGCCAAAACACCATTCCCTACATAAGGTAAGTTCAATACTTCTAGTAAACCTTGCACAGTCCCATCTTCGCCGTTAGGGCCATGAAGTAATGGAAAAATAACATCGAGACTAGCATTTGTTTTCGACTGTCCTACTTCTGTCTTAGAGGTTTCTACCGGTAAAAAACTTGTAATATTATTCGGTTTGCTTTTACCTTCTCCAAATTGAAGCATTTGTACAGACTCTGCAGGTCCAATTAACGCATCACCTTTTCTCCATTCACCTGTTTTTGTGATGAATATCGGATATACTTCATATTTATCAAAATTAATTGCTTGAGTTACCGCTCGTGCTGTCAATAACGACACTTCATGCTCAGCAGATTTTCCACCATATAATAAACCTAATTTTATTTTCATTAGTTAAATAACCTCCACGTTTTGGATAGTACTAGTTTATCACGGACAGTGTCATTAGTTGAATAATTTCCACCATAACACCAAAAAATAGATACTCATTCCTATTAAGATAGCATATGCCTTTCCCCTCAAAATCGTTTTTTTAATCATTTAAATAATATGACTAAGAAAAACCCGGCAATAAGACGTCCGTTCCTTTCAAGAAGAGTAGCATATGAATGTCGTTGCTTTTCGCTACGGTAGACGCTTTTCATGGCATCAGTCTTCTATCCTCTCAGCGATAGCTAAGCTAAATCTTCTTGTTAGGTTCTACTCACTTAATGGATTGTAGTAAAAGGTGGCGACTCCAGCGGGATGAGTGAGTCAGATGAGCCATCACAACGTACGCGTAGCGGCGGTGATGGCTCATCGCTCGCCCCGCGGAAAGCGTCCACCTGAAACGGAAATCCGAGGTATTATTTAATTCTTTAAAGTACCATGAACACTGGTTTTGCAGGACGATAATGCAAATACTCTTCACCAATTCCCAAGTGCTTTGGAATAAATCTTGACTAAACAATAAACGCTTTTGCAACTTTACGAAGCAAAAGCGTTTATTTATATTTGTATTAACAAATCAGCCGACTTGTTTAAATGATGTTTTAAGTCCCCTAATACTTCATCTGGGAATATATTTTCAGGTAAGCATCTTATTTCGATTCCATAATTTGTTTTATCCAACTTAAATAAGGACATTAGAACACCATCCTCATAATAATCAGCATATGCTTCCACTTTTTCCGAGAATAGCTCTGGTAAAACTACATTATTTTTCTTTCTCCAAAAGGCAGTAGATTTTGCTTTTTCACTTATTTGTTGATTAAATACACTAGCTATTAAATTATATAAGTCATCTATATCACGAAAATATATTTTGGTGATTTGCTCACCTTCATCTGTCAAATAAACAAATCTATTTTGTAAATGATGGTAAAATGGTAAACGAAAGGCTTCTTTTTTATGCGCTATATATAATAATTCTGCTTGTTCTTGAGGAGACAGCATATTTAACTTCCTTTCATCAGAGAAGTCAAGTATACATAGTTCTGTCGGTCTTTCAACGTAATCTTTTAAGAAACGAGTGTATTGATCTTGCACAACAAATTCTAGCTGGGTATGGATATTAAAAGATGTATCTTCATATCGGTGTTTTAATAACAAAAGAGCTGGCAAATCAGAGAAATACCTTATAAACTGCTGTACGGATAGTCCACTAAATAATGCAAAGTGCTCTGTTTCATTCACATGTACATATAAATGAGTCAAATATTCTTCTATTTCTTTCTCTTTTTTTGCCACTGAATTCACTCCCTCATCATCTGTTTATATTAGCATAATTTTTACAAATGAAACATCTGTTTTTCATTAAACGTCTCTAATAACTGACAAGCAAAAAACATGTATTTGAGCTATAATAAGAAAAATGTAAGCTGCCGTTTTTCTGTGACAAGTATTATGGCAACTAAAACATGAAAATGAAATTTAGAAAGAAGTTTAGGTGACTCTATGGAAAACAAAAAAAGCTTTGCCGATCGCTTCGATTGGACACTTGCGTTTATTATATTATTATTTTTAATTATAAGTTTGCTAGCTATTTCATCTGCGGTTACAACTGGACAATATGCTGGAACAAACTTTGTAGCAAAACAAGTTTTTTGGTATGTAGTGGGCACTATTATTATAGGGCTAGTTATGTTTTTTGAACCCGAGCAATATAAGAAAATGTCCTGGTATATTTATGGTTTTGGTGTGTTACTTCTTATTATTCTTTTTATCATGCCTGGAAGTTTGGCTTTTGTAGCGCCTAAGAACGGGGCAAAAAGTTGGTTTCACTTACCTATTGGAGATATTCAACCCGCTGAATATATGAAAACTTTCTATATTTTAGCACTTGCTAGATTGATTACAAATCATCATGAAAATTATTTAATGAAGAGCTTGAAAACAGATTTTATATTACTTGGAAAAATTGCTTTAACAATGCTTTTACCATTGGCATTTATCTTGAAGCAGCCCGACCTTGGTACTGCTCTTGTATTTTTCGCCATTACAGCTGCTCTTGTTATTGTTGCAGGGATTACTTGGAAAATTATCTTACCACTATTTTTAGGTGGATTAGGTATTGGTGGTCTACTGTTATGGATGGCTCTTTATATGCAAGAATTTTTAGAAGCTAAATTTGGGTTACAAGTATATCAATTTGCACGAATCTATTCGTGGTTAGATCCATATGCATACGCCTCGAATGAAGGGATGCATTTAATCACTTCCTTAAAAGCCATTGGTTCTGGAGAGATATTTGGGAAAGGCTATGGTGGCCGAGTAGTTTATGTCCCTGAAAATCATACCGACTTTATTTTTGCTGTTATTGGGGAAGAATATGGATTTGTAGGTGCTAGTATTGTCATTAGCATTTTCTTTTTCCTTATTTTTCATTTAACGAAAATCACACTTCAACTAAAAGATTCTTACAGTACGTATGTGTGCGCAGGAATTATTGCGATGGTTACATTCCACGTTTTTGAGAATATCGGTATGACCATTCAATTACTTCCGATTACAGGGATTCCGTTACCATTTATTAGTTATGGTGGTAGTTCGCTCATGGGGAATCTGCTTGCGATTGGTTTAGTCTTCAGTATGAAATTCCATCATAAGACGTATATGTTCGCCAAAAATGAAGATGATTGAGAAACCTTAAGACCCATAGGACGTCTACACGAGGGCACTGAAAAACTATCGTTTAAAAACAATTAAGCTTTCCATATAAAAAACGGCACTTTTTGTTCGATTTTGAACAAAAAGTGCCGGTTTTCTTTGTTTATTTCTTATCTAATAAATGGGAAAAGAGCGAGTTGAGGTTGTCTAAAAAACTAAAAAAGTAGAGGGGATCCAACAATCCCCACTCTACTTTTTATTTTTAGAAAATCATTGAAAAAAGGCGACACTCCAGCGGGAATTGCATTAGTCGAATATCCCACAGCGAAGCGAGGTGGCTGAGTAACGCCCGCGGAAAGGGAGCCGTTTCAACGATCGTCTACAAGCCCATCTTGTAAAATCAAATTATATGGACTTTATCAGTGACCTCGTCTACACTTGGCAAGAGTAATACAAAAAAATGATTTTAGAAAGATATTTAGGTGAATTTAATGGAAAATAAAAAAAGCTTCTCCGACCGCTTCGATTGGACTCTTGCTTTTATCCTTTTACTATTTTATATAGTTAGTATAATTGCAATCTCCTCAGCCCAAACTACAGACCAATATCATACAAATTTCATACCAAAACAAACATTTTGGTATATCTCAGGTGCACTTGTTATAGGCTTAACAATGTTTTTTGATAGTGAACAATATAAAAAAATGTCTTGGTTTTTATATGCAGGTGGTATTTTAATATTAATAGCCCTTGTTTTAGCACCAGGGGGAGTAGGTCAAATTGCAGAACCGCGAGGAGGGGCAAAAAGCTGGTTTCATTTACCTGGAATTGGAAGCCTCCAACCTTCTGAACTGATGAAAACTTTCTTCATATTAGCGCTTGCCCAAGTTATAAGTAAACACAACGAAAAGTTTTTATTTCGTTCTATAAAAACGGATATCATTCTACTTGGAAAAATCTTAATAACAACCGGCATCCCGTTACTCTTTATTATTCAGCAGCCTGATTTGGGTACTTCCCTAGTATTCCTTGCTATTACATCTGCATTAATAGTTGTAGGGGGAATCACTTGGAAAATAGTTGTACCTGTCTTATTCACATCAATCACAATGGGTGGTACTTTTTTATGGATGGCACTTTATAAGCAAGATATTCTAGAAAAGTTTGGTTTCCACAAATATCAATTTGGTCGCGTGTATTCATGGTTAGATCCATATTCATATGCTAATACAGAAGGTTATCATTTAATTACTTCTTTAAAAGCAATAGGTTCAGGTGAAATGTTTGGAAAAGGGTATAAAGGTAGAGAAGTTTATGTAGCGGAAAATCATACAGACTTTGTTTTTAGTGTAATAGGTGAGGAATATGGATTTATAGGTGCGAGTATTGTCATAAGTTTATTCTTTTTACTCATTTACCAATTAACAAAAACAGCCATACAAATTAAAGATCCATTTAGCACATATGTGTGCACTGGTATTATTGCTATGATAACTTTTCATGTTTTCGAGAATATCGGTATGACCATTCAATTACTTCCGATTACAGGAATTCCATTACCCTTCATTAGTTATGGCGGAAGTTCGTTAATCGGAAATATGCTCGCAATAGGCTTAGTATTCAGTATGAAATTCCATCATAAAACGTATATGTTCGCTAAAAATGAAGATGACTGAGAAAATCCCGCGGTTTCACTATTACCGCGGGATTTTTGTGTGAACCATAGAGCGAATTCGTTATTATATTTTCAAATAAAAAAAAAGAGAGTGGCTCTAAAATTCGTGTGTTACGAACTTTTTTAGAGTCACCCTCTTTTCAACTTTGCACGTGAGGACTTTGTGCTGGTGGTGCTAACGCTTTAAGCATGTCAAGTCTCGATTTTGTCATTGTAACAGTCACACCTAGTTTTGCAAGATTACTTACAATTTTCTTCAAATCAACTTCCTTAGCCATTCTTTCCACCTCGTCCTTTCATCTATTATTACGATTTATTATTAAAAAAGTTTCTTGTTTTTTTATTTTATCTCTACCCCATCATAACACTTTTTATATCGTTTAAATCTTTCATTTTTGTTACATATTTTATTCTTTTGTAAACCAAGCTAGATAATAACAAAAAGGAGTGATTTAAGTGAATGTGAAAGATGTGATGAGTAAAGAAGTCGTTACCTGTAATCCCCAAGATTATGTGAACGAAGTTGCTGACCAAATGCGTACTTTAGATATTGGCTGCCTTCCGGTCCTCAGTAATAAAAAACTTGTAGGCATGATTACCGATCGTGATATTGTGACACGTTCTGTTGCCAAAGACACTAAAAGTAAGGTGGAAGATGTTATGACCAAATCCGTCATTTCTGTGTCCCCTGAAGACTCTACAGCTGAAGCTTCCATCATTATGGCGAGAAACCAAGTACGTCGGCTCCCGGTTGTGGAGAATAGTGAGCTAGTTGGTTTTGTTTCTTTAGCTGACTTGGCATTTCCTTTTCCTCATGCACAAGAAATTTCTCATGCTATGGAAAGTATATCCGAACCACGGAAATATTAAACCTAAGGAGCTATCACTTTTTTTATAATCGGGTAGCTCCTTTTCGGATTATACAAATATAACTGTCCTTCTTAATTCTCTCGTATAACATTATAAGTAGCTTCTATGTTCATTATTACGGAGTGGCAAACTTAGAGGAAAGATGTAATATAGAGAGTAGCAGATTTTAAGAAGGCAGGGGTAAAAATGAAAAAAACTATTATTATTTTAATGTCCATTCAGTTTTTAGTTTATCTTGGTTTTGGAATAATTATTCCTGTATTACCAGTGGTAATTTTACAGCAAAACTACAGTGAAGTGCATGTAGGAGGATTATTAACTGTTTATGCTTTAGCGTCCTTCTTTACTGCCCCTCTTTGGGGAATGCTTTCCGATAGAATTGGACGAAAAACGCTTATTTTAATTGGGCTTGTTGGATTTAGCTTAAGCTTTTGGTTATTTTCTTTATTTTTTGATTCTCTTTTCATGCTTTACTTATCTCGAGTAGTTGGAGGATTATTCTCTGGGGCACTTTACACAGCTGTAACAGGTTTTGCTGCGGATTTATCTAACGAAGAAAACCGCAATAAGTATATGGGCTTTCTAGGGATGTCAATTGGTTTAGGATTTATTTTCGGACCTGCAATAGGTGGTGTGTTAGGTCATGTTAGTTTATCATTACCATTTACTGTTTCCGCAATATTATTGTTAGTAATTTTTATATACGCTTCTATCATTTTAAAAGAACCAGAACGTTCAGGTGAAGCAAATAAACGTGCCCTTCTTCCTAAAGGTGCTATAAGTTTATGGACGTATCGTATAAAATATTTATTCCTATTTTCATTTATGGTAACTTTTTTACTTGCTGGTTTGGAAGCAACATTCCAATTGTTCCAAATCAGGAAAGTGGAGATTACTCCTTTACAAATCGGTTATCTGTTTATGTTCAGTGGCTTTGTAGACGCTGCTATTCAAGGTGGCGTTGTTAGACGTATTAAAAATGGTACTGAAACGAAGTGGCTTTTATATGCACAGATTATTACTGCCGTTGGTTTGTTTATGACAGTATTTACTACAAACATTTTTTGGGCTGGTTTTTCGCTTTGCGTGTTCACAGCAGGTAATGCTCTTGCTAGAACGACAATCGTTTCTCTTAGTACAAAAGAGTCAGGTGGAAGTTACGGAACAGCTGCTGGGATGAGTTATTCAATGGATAATCTAGGACGAATTATTGGTCCTTTATTATTCGCATGGCTATTCACAATCCAACCAAACAATATTTATGTACTATCAGGCGTCCTCGCGGTTCTTTCGATTGGTTTTATCTTTGCATTCCGCAGATCTACTAAAACATTACGAAATGCGGAGTGAGATTGATTGATTGTTGTTAAAGATTGATCGATATCGGGTAGACATTGATCAATTATCATGGAAGATTGATCGATTCTCCATTTCATCTTTTAAAAAAACAAATGGCCACGGAGACAGAATGTTTCTCCGTGGCCTTTACTTTATTCATTCGCTGTAACCGATAGAGATGTATCCGCATTTTTTCTTTTTAATTCAGGGTGAGCAATTCTAACAACAGACGGTCTAGCAAGGATTAACACAACTATGATTAATATTGTGGCAGAAGCAATAAGAATTGTTGGTGCTGGTAAAACATCGTATAAAAATCCGAATAGTACCATCCCGAGTGGCATTAATCCCATTGCAAAAGTTTCTAATATAGAAAACACTCGCCCTTTATAATCATCATCAACCATTTTTTGCATCATTACTTGTAATGGCGTATTTGTGATTATTATTGCAACACCAAAAACAAACATGATAAAAATATAAAACCCAACAGTCACTACATAAGACATACCAATTAACAATGGTAAAGCAATCGTTCCTATCAAAATTCCAAGCACGATAATACTCCATTTGGAAACTAAGAAAGGATATTTCAACTCTTTACGACTGGAAAAATAGATAGACATTAGTAGCATTCCCACTGCAAATGCACCTTGTGTAAACCCAAAATGCTGTGACCCTATTTTCAACTTCTCAATTAAAATAAATGAATATCCGACTTCAAATGCTCCGAAAAGAAAATTGACAAGAAGTAAGAGGACAATCATAACTTTCAAAATTGGTTGTTTCAACAAATAATTTAACCCGGCTTTCATGCTCTGCAGCATTGGCTCCTTCTCTTCTCCTTCTACTATTTCTTTACGTTTAGCAAATAAATTAAAATTCATCGTTGATTCTAAAGCAACAGCTAAGACGGACGCAACCAGATACATAATAAGAAATACAGGCATTTTTACAGCACCGTATAATAATCCACCAACTGCAGGACTTCCAATTGCAGCAAAAGAAATGGACATTTGGTTCAAAGACATTGCTTTTTGAATTCTTTTTTCATCTACTAACCCCGTAATTGAAGAACTAAATGTAACACCTGAAAATAAGGAAGTTAACGATAAAATAACAGTTGTCGTATAAATCGCTATTAATGATAATCCAGCTGTTAAACTAAAAATAAGTAAACCAGTTATCGCTAAAGTAGTTGCAATTTGCGCAACGATAACAATCATTTTCCTTGAGTATCTATCTGCAGCATATCCAGCAAATGGAGCTACCAGTGTTCTCGGTAAAATGCTGCATATTAAATTCATTGCAAAACTTGTTGCGGAGCCAGTCAGCTGCAAAATATAAAAACTAATTGCAAAAGCATACACTTGTGCCCCAAAACTCGAAATCATCTTGCTAATTGTAAATGTCCACAAATGATATGTGGCCTTTTTCAGCTTTAACACTTCTTCCATTTTAATTTCCCCTTTGATTTGTTTAATTTAATTAAACAAACAATACCATAATATTCCTTCCTTTTCAAGAAAAAGTTTAATATAATTAAACCATAAATACGAGGTGAAAATATGTCTACACTTGGAGAACGAATTCGAAAGCTTAGAAAGCAACAAAAAATGACACTTGAAACACTAGCTGGTACACACCTTACAAAAGGAATGCTCAGTTTAATCGAAAATAATAAGTCAAATCCTTCTATGGAGAGTTTAAGTTATATCGCGGAAGGATTAAAAGTAGATGTTTCAGAGCTTCTTGAAGAAGTAAGTGTGCATGAACTAAGAGAAGTATTAGAAAAAGCAGAAATGCTTTTTAATACAGGATATGATGAATTAACTAATGAACACCAACAACTAATAGAATTAGTAGAGCCCTTTATACATAAACTTACGCAAGGATATGAATCCGCGCGACTACTTGAAATGTATAGTAAATGTCAATACCACGAAAAAAAAGATGGCTGGGAATCTTTAATAAATCGAGCCGCAACGATGTATGAGCAAATGAATTTGACGACAAAACGCGGAGATATCGGGTTGTTTCTTGCAGCAATTCCATTTTACAATCACGATTACCAAAAAGCACTAGACATACTGCATGCAGAGCGAGCAGAACTAGAGGCGAACCCATTATGGATTGACCCTCTTTCTCGTTTAAATTATGACTACTTAGAAGCTGCACTGCTATTTGCAGTTGGAAAATATGAAGATGCTATCCGTGTAATGGAAAAAGCAATTGAATTCTCTAATAAAAACAAAATATTTAATCAAGTAGATGACTTATACAGGTTAGCCGCTTTTCAAGCCTTGATGTTCGAGGACGAAGAGAAAAAGAATTACTACTTACAAAAGCTTCTTGCATACGGGGAATTTGCAGATGATGAGGACTCCAAAGTTTTCATTCATTATGCGGAAATACATTACTTGAATTCATATAAAAAAATGTATGAGGAAGCAGATCGTTTATACAATTCATTTTCAATTAGAGGCACGGAGAAAAAATTATTTACTCCTTTTTTCTTGCTGGAGAGAGGAAAAACATTTTACGGTATGCAAAAATTTGAAGAATCAATTGAAAAGTTGGAGGAAGTGCATATACCCGGTATTCTCCATCATCCAATCGATTTATCGATATTTTACGAAAAAGATGCGTATATCGCATTATGTTACTTGGAGCTGAACCAAAAAGAAAAAGCACTAGTATATGCAAAAATAGCTTTAGATAATATTAATGACATGCCAGATACTCCATATAAAGCATTTATCAAAGAAACGTATGCGAAAGTGAGAAGAGACTGAAACCTTAGTCTCTTTTTTACGTATAATATAGAAATATTGGAAAATTTATGCGAAGGAGGTATTCTTAATTGAAAAATAAGTGGTTCTGGGGAGTTATTATTGTCATTCTCGTAAGTTGGATTGGTAATATTATTTATTTTCAAACAAAGCAATTAAGTGAACCTATCATATTAAACGCATATATAGATAGGCCTTCTTATGAGCGTACAAGTTTTTCCCTCCCTTATTTGACTAATAAAAATGAAGTAGTGGAATTAGATCATCTTCTAGTCGATGGGTACACTTATTCAAATGAACAAAGCTTCACTCCTTGGTTTAATGAACCTTCCACCCAATCTTATACACAGGAGTTTACGCACCATTTTTTGAAGGAAGCAACTTTCACTTTAGATGAACAAGATTTAAAACGTTTGCAAGAAAGTATTCAAACAAATAAAGTGTTTGCACGCTTCACAAACGGTCAAGTCGTTCCTGTTCAAGTAGATAAGCTAAGTTTCACTCCATTTATAATGGATGAAACGATATTTACCAACACTCGCTATTTTACTAGCAACCAAGGAATACAAGGACATTTCCTGGAAGTAGTAGAATCCGTTACTATGAATTCTATTGAACTACCAGAAGTTATTCAAACTCAATTCGATTTAAAAATAATGGTACTAAAAAATACATCTACGAATAGTACAAAAGTTAACGACATTGTCCATACTGATTGGTTAGAGATGAATGCACCGCTTTATACTGATATAGAGTGGCCATTGCTAATAGAGGCGGGAGATACAGTTGCCCTAATTTTTCATACAAAAGATGAAATAGAAGATGTAGAATACATATCAGCTTTACAAGAATGGACTGGAGAGACCCTAAATGGAGGGGCAGTTCGTTACAGTTTTCTTTTTCAAAACGATCTTTATCTATCACAAAAACAGTTGAACGCATTCCTGAGGAAAGCAAGAGGTGAAGCAAAATGAACGATGGATTCAAGCAGTTAATCATTGGATTTCTTTTCGTACTCATCAAAATTCATATTGTAGTAGATATTTTACCGGACTTTATTGGTTATATTTTCATTTATAATGGTATAAAACAAATTGCTACTTTATCCTCTCAACCTTATGAGAAATTAAAAATTCTTTCGATTATTTTAGTAATTGCTTCTATACCTAACTTTTTCTTAAATGATCAAGTAATACAACAAAGTGGATGGTTTAGTTACTATCCTATATTCCTTAGTTTACTAAAAGTGATTCTCGTCTATTACTTATTCGGCTTACTCCGAGGCGTTGCAAAGTTGCTTCCTTCTAATGATGCACTGCAAGCAACGAATCGAATGTATACTTGGTATTTATCAATAGTTCTAGGTTCATTGTTTTTTCAATCTCTTGTGATGAATCTTCCAGTTAATGTTACATTTTCTGCAATGCTTTTTATCGGTATATTAGTTCTGCTCATTGAGATTTCTTTTCTTGTCTATCTTCGAAATATGCAGAAGCGATTTCCAAGTAACGGATCTTTCAATAGATATGCATAACAGATTGCTCTCGGCATCCTAACTTGGAGACTGCTCTTTTTATCTTTGTGGACACATTATTCTTTATACGGTCAGAAATTTTTCTATACGGTAACATTATTTTCTATACGGTCAGAAACTTTTCTATCCGGTTGGAATTGTCTTTTGTAATTGATATCTAAAAGAAAAGCTGCCCTGAATAGGACAGCTTTTCTTATTTTATTATGCTTCGACTGTTTGTGTTTCTAACGGTGCATTATACATTTCTTTGTCTAATTCCCCAGTAATTTTCGCAGTAGCTACACCGGCTGTCATTGCTCCGCTTACATTTACAGCTGTACGCCCCATATCAATTAGTGGTTCAACAGAAACAAGCAAGCCTGCTAAAGCAACTGGTAAGTTTAATGCAGAGAGTACAAGAATTGCTGCAAATGTTGCTCCCCCACCTACTCCAGCTACTCCAAACGAACTGATTGCAACGATTGCAACTACGGTTAGGATAAACATTGGATCTAATGGATTAATGCCTTGAGATGGTGCAATCATAAATGCTAGCATCGCAGGATAAACTCCTGCACATCCGTTTTGTCCAATAGACAAACCAAAAGATCCTGAGAAGTTAGCAATTCCTTCTGAAACGCCAAGTTTATTTGTTTGCGTATTTATATTAATGGGTAAAGTACCTGCACTTGAACGTGAAGTGAATGCAAACAATAAAGGTTCTGCCGCTTTTTTCACATAAGTTATTGGATTTAATCCAGAAAGAGTGATGATTAATAGATGGATTGCAAACATAATTGCTAATGCCACATATGATGCAATAACGAATTTACCTAAGTTAAATATTGCTGCAAAGTCGGAAGTTGCAACTGTTCTTGCCATAATTGCTAAAATTCCATATGGCGTTAAGCGAAGTACGATTTTTACAACACTCATTACAAGCGTGTAAATTGAATCTATTCCTTTTTTAATTGTTGCAGCAGTTTCAACTTCTTTACGAGCTACTCCCAAGTATGCAAATCCTAAAAACGCCGCAAATATTACAACACCAATCGTTGATGTTGAACGTGCCCCTGTGAAATCTAAAAACGGATTTGCTGGTAGTAAATCTAGCATTTGCTGAGGAAGTGTTTTATCTGCTACTTCTGCAGAACGTCCTTCAATATACTCAGCTCGTGCAGATTCAGCGTCTCCTTGAACAATTTGATCTGCATTTAAATCAAAAATTGCTGCAGAACTTATTCCAACAACTGCCGCTATAGCGGTTGTACCTATTAAAATACTAAGAATAATAGCTGCCATCTTTCCAAAGTTTTTACCAATAGTAAGCTTTGTAAAAGCTCCTAGAATTGAAATAAATACTAGAGGCATTACAATCATTTGCAATAATTTTACGTATCCTACCGCTATCAAGTTATACCATTCAATAGAATCTGTTAAAACTTCTGATGTAACACCATAAATAATGTTTAGTGCTAAACCTAATGCTACCCCTAAACCTAGCGCAGTAAATACTCTTTTAGAGAATGAAATATGTTTCTTTTGCATAAAAATCAATACTCCAACGAACACTAACAACGCTACCACATTAAGAATAATAAATAATAAATTCATATGTATTCCTCCATTTTTATCGATTTACAAATATTAATACATTTAATCCTATCGGTCAAGTAGGTTTTATATTTTTTTACTTTTTGGTGTACCTTCTTTCTTCTCAGCAAATCAGCTATACTTAAAGAGGACTTAAAGAATGGACAAGTGGAGGTGTAAACTTGGCGGCAAGCATTTTAAGTTTAATGGTTACAGGTACTATCATATTAAATATTTTTCTAGCTATCGCATTAATCTTTTTAGAACGAAGAGATGCATCTTCAACTTGGGCTTGGATATTAATTCTTTTCTTTGTACCTATTGTTGGGTTCGGTATTTATTTATTATTTGGTAGAAAACTTCGCAAAAAACATTTGTTTCGTTGGGAAGGCAAAAATAAAATTGGAATCGATAAATTAATTGATTTTCAAATGGAAGCAATAGAAGATGACTCCTTTGATTTCCGTTTAGATGATACAAGTCATTATAAAGAGTTAATCATCATGCATTTGCATAATAACCACGCCGTTTTAACACAGGACAATAATGTTGAAATTTTCATTGATGGGCGTAAAAAGTTTGACGCACTTTTACATGATTTAGAAAACGCTAAAGATCATATTCATATTCAATATTATATTTTCCGTCTAGATAATCTTGGTCAGCAAATATACGACGTGCTTTTAACAAAAGCAAAACAAGGTGTAAAGGTTCGAATTTTATACGATGATATGGGTTCTCGTTCCTTAAGGAAAAAGCATTTTAAAGAATTAATCGAATTGGGGGGACGAGTAGAAGCATTCTTTCCCGCAATTTTCCCTTTAATTAATCCACGCATGAATTATCGTAATCACCGAAAAATCGTCGTGATTGATGGTCGTATTGGCTATATCGGTGGGTTTAATGTGGGGGATGAATACTTAGGTTTAAATAAACGATTTGGTTACTGGCGTGATACACATTTACGCATTGAAGGTAGTGCTGTTCACCCCCTTCAAACACGATTTTTACTGGATTGGAACCAGGCCTCGGCTGAACATGACATCGAATACTCGGATATATTTTTTCCAGCTATTCCGATGAAAGGTTCTGTTGGTTTGCAGATTGTCTCAAGTGGACCCGATTCCGAATGGGAACAAATTAAAAATGGCTATCTAAAGTTAATTATGATGGCAAAAAAGTACATTTACATTCAAACACCATATTTTATCCCGGATGCGAGTTTTATGGACACGCTTCGCATTGCATGTTTGTCTGGCATAGATGTGCGTATCATGATTCCAAACAAACCGGACCATATTTTCGTCTATTGGGCTACATATTCCTATGTAGGGGAACTAATAAAAGCGGGCGCAAAAGTGTATATTTATCAGAATGGTTTTTTGCACACAAAAATGATTGTCATTGACGATGAAGCGTCAACAGTCGGGACAGCAAATTTAGATGTTCGTAGTTTTAAGCTCAATTTTGAAGTAAATGCATTTATCTATGATCGCGAAACATCCCATGAACTTGCCGAGTTATTTGAGGAGGATATGAAATTATCTACCGAGCTAACTTGGGAATTATATGATGGTAGATCTCGAAAAATTAAGTTTAAAGAGTCACTTGCGCGGCTACTTTCACCAATATTATAAAAGAGGTTTCCGCTTATGCGAAAACCTCTTTTCTTTTTATTCGGATTACCTATTTTATTAAATATCCAAATATTCTTCTAATGTCGTTCCGGCTTCAAACACTTCTTTCGCTAATTGTTTTCCAACATAACGGAAATGCCATGGCTCGTACATATATCCAGTAATTTTTTCTTTGTCTTTTGGATATCTCATAATAAATCCATATTTATACGCATTTGCTGCAATCCATTTTCCAGCTTCTGTTTCCCCAAAACTTTCACGTGCAAAATGCTGTTCGAAATGCTTCTCTCCTATATCAAACGCTAGACCGGATTGATGTTCGGAGAATCCTGGACGGGCACTATATCGATCCGCAGCGTCTTGACCATCATGACTTACGTACCTTTCATAAAGCGTTGTTTGATATTCAAATGACCGATATGTGCTGAATGCAACAAGTTCATAACCCGAAAGCTTTGCTTCTGCCGCCATTTCTTCAAAAGCCTCTCTTGCTTCCTTACTTTCTCCTGGAGCAAATGTAGAAGGTAGAGGATATTTTTTACTAGCAATTAGTACCCCGTTCACATACTCAGGTTCAGTTGGTAATGTTTCGTGACCTTCATATCCTTTCGGTCCCGACATGTCGATTTCAGGCTCCTCGACAACTGGTTTTTCCACTTCAGGGATTTCTTCTACTGGTTTCTCTCCAGCTTGTTCATTTCCATTTGAATTATCAACCTTTTTTTCAGTGTCAGGCTCTTCAACTTTATTGGATAAACCTAATGCATTCATACTTTTATCTATATTCCAATCATTTATTCCTATCCAAGCAACGATTGTCCCTATTAATAATATTGCAATAGATCCAGAAACAATATATGGCCACTTCTTTTGTTTTTTCTGTTTAAATAAGGTCTGTCTAGATTTCATGGTCTTCCTTCTTTCCATAACGATACTACTAGTTTAACATCTTTCCCATAAAACTACAGGGAAAAATAAAAAAACGTGTTTCCTTTTTATGGGTAACACGCGGAAAATTTTAAAAGTTAAAATAAAATTATTCCCAGTACGACGAAGAATAATATAGCAAATAAAATTGTCATACCCTTCATCCACTTGGCTTCACGAACGTACCCTTTTTCTTTAAAGCTAATAGCACGATATCCATTACTAAAAGCAAATATAGCCGTCATAAAAAGAACTGCCATATTAAGATTCCCTAAAATAATAAAAACTAAAGATGCAATAGCTGCTGCAATAATAACTATCGCGATAATCCAATTTTTCTTCATATGCCTCACCTCTCAATAAAAAAACGAAGCTAAATAAAGCTTCGTTTTAGACAGATTCCTCTGCTTTTTCCGGATGATTAGAATAAAACTTACGTCCTAAGTATGTTTGGAATATTAAAATAACCCCACCAACTGTCCAATATAACGGCAATGCAGCCATAGAACTGAAGGAAATGAACATAATCATAATAGGAGAAATATAAACCATCAATTTCATTTGTTGTTTCTGCTGCTCAGGTACTGTCCATAACGATACTCTCGCTTGAAGGAAATAAACTGCTCCTGCAATAAGAGTCATCGCGATATCTGGTGAACCTAGATTAAACCACAAGAAAGGATGTGTTTTGACATCCGCTGAGTGCGAAATAGCAAAGTATAATCCCATAATGATTGGCATTTGAATAAGCATTGGTAAACAACCCATATTAATCGGATTAACTCCGTGCTTACGGTATAGTCCCATCATTTCTTGTTGTAGCGCAGCTTGTTCTTCTTTTGACTTCGTTGCTTTCAATTTCTTTTGGATTTCGTCCATTTCTGGCTTCAATTTATCCATTTTTACTTTCATACCCTGTTGATTTTTATAATTTCTAAGCATTAAAGGCATTAAAGCAAAGCGAATAAGTAACGTTATCGCAATAATTGCAAGTCCGTAACTTCCATTGAATATTTCACCAAAGAAATTAAGCAAAAAATTAAAAGGTCGAACAAAGATATGATAAAAAGTACCTTCTTTATTTTCTACTCCTGAACATCCACTAAGCATGACTGTTGCGAACACAAGAATAGAAAGCAAACTTATTTTCTTTTTCAATTCTTTCACCTTCAATTATTAAGCTATAACGAGTATACCTTACTATGAAGCTATTTATCAAATATAACATGTACCAATTGTTAAATTGCCTTATTTTCATTTGGAAAACTATAATTAAAATTCGGATATTCTTGGTGATCTCTGAATTGCTTCGGTGTTATTCCTGTATATTTTTTAAAAATACGTGTGAAATAACTTTGATTGCAAAAGTGAAAGGAATCGGAAATATCAGATATACCTTTATTTGTATGTCTTAAAAAGTATTGACACTCCTCAATTTTTCGTATATTCAAATATTCTACAAGGGTAACTCCTGTATGCTCGCGGAATATTCGTGATAAATGGCTTGCACTAATATTAAAATGGTTGGCTATATCTTCCACAGTTAAGTTATTCTCTATTTCGTCATTAATAAACACGATAACTTTGTTGACCGTTTGATGACCAAATGAAGGTTTTTTTCTTTCCGTTATTACCATTACAAAAAACTCTACAAGCTCGTCCGCACATTGAAGAAACTGTGCATCACTCATTTTAGTTTCAATTACACTCACACTCGAAATATTAAAAGCCATTACTTTGTCTACCGGCACTTGATTTTCATGCAGCTTTCTACCCATCAATCCAGCTAGTTGTATGTAATAATTTTTTACCCCTAAAATCATTTGCTTTTCTGCCTTTAAAATAATTAATTCAATCATCTCTCGTAAAACCTTTTTAGCAGCATCTATTTCAAATGAAAACATATGTAAGAATAACCTTTTTTCTAATTCTAAAAAAGTATCTAGTCCTTTAACGCTATTTACTAAAGCTATTTCTTTAATATACATTTTTGAAAAATTCTCTAAAAATATTTTATCTACATGTTGCATAAGGACCTCTTCTCTCTTTTAGTACTTTTGGTTTACTTTGTAACTAGGTTTCTAGTATCATTTTATAACATAATATTGAAAAAGGAAAATATTTTTGATTCTTTTATTAGTTACATTTTAGGTATTTATATAATTTCGTTATTGTAGAAGAGTCCAATAGAGATTACCATTTTATATTTCCCATTGTTTTATGTTATTAATGTAATCAATTCAATCCCTACCTATAGATATAACTTTTTTACTTATTTTAGTAAATGTGTAAAACACCACATTTATATTTCTCCTTTCTAATACTATCAACAACTCTCAGTTTTTTAAATATCATACCTCCTTTGCAAGTTCCCATTCCCCTTTATACCTAATTTTAAACTGAAAAAATAATTAATAAGCGCTAAATAATAAAATACTTGGTTTAAAACAACACAAAATAGAATGATTTACCACTTTGTTTGCTATGAAGATATATATGAGGAATATTAGTTTTTTTACTTTATTATTTGTTTCTCTTTTTTTGATTTATTTACACAGTTCCTGCTTCATTTACTTATTCCGCCAATCATACCTCAAATGAAACTAGAGGGAAAGGCGTTGCCTTGTCAGGAGCATTTGTGGTACTAGCTGCTATCCTCGGACCAGCAAAACAAATTCAAGTTGATAAAGCAGCTTCTTCTACTCCCATATCGGTTAATATATTTTTTCAAAATAAAGGGGTGGTAAGAGCATTTTCAGGTGCATTCTTCTTAATGTTTTCGCAAGGTGTTTTAGCATATATGCTTCCTTTTAAAGTGGTTCATCTCGGTTTTTATGCTACAACTAGCGGATTATCACTAAGTACTTTTGATCTCGTGGCAATATTAGTATTTATCTTGCCTATAAATCATATTTTTGATCGAGTGAAACCAATTAAAAGGCTAGCTTTCGGAATGGGATTCATGGGGGTTTCTTGAGTTAACTGCAAATGGTGGGGTTTTCTTAACAGGAGTCATGCTAATCTTTTTATCTTTAATGTCTCTAACCAATAACAACAAGTAAGCAAGGGCTCCTGTAAAAGAGTCCTTGCTGTCCTTCTTATCATCTTATTTTTCTTTAGAATTTATTTTTGTAGATTCTTTACTTTTATTTTGTACTTCCTCATTGTAATATTGAACGCTAGTCATTGCTCCCTCGTCTACCATCTTATTGTCGGGAATGTTATGAGGATCTGGATGACCCGCAGATGTTAAATCCGAATTATTATGTTTTTGTGCTTCCATAAATGAATTTACTTTTGCTTTCGTATTATTAAATGCAATAATTGCTTTATCACGATTTTCTTTTTTTCTAAAATATGCGTAAGCACCTGCAGCGAGTCCTGCAAGTAGGAGTGATTTATTGTTACTTTTAGACATTTATTTCCCCTCCAAATTTTATAGATATTATATCTATCTTATTTCTTACCCGTTATTTCAAAAACAAACCCCTATTTTATCTTTTATTACGAACCATATTTACATGAGGAATCCCATCTTCATCAAAAATGTCAGACATTGTTATAAAACCTAGAGACTCATAAAATCTTTGTAAATGGCTTTGTGCGCATAGTTGAATAGTTTGAATGTTCCAAGCATCTTCTGCCTCTTCTATTGCTTTTATCATTAGTTGTCTTGCAACTCCTGTGCCACGTGCTTTTTCCTTTACAATTACTCTCCCAATGGAACATACATCATATTTTTCTCCAGGAGGAAGAACTCGACAATATGCAATTACTTCTTCTTTCTCTATACACATTAAATGCAATGACTGTTGATCATATGTATCTAAATCTGGATATGCGCAATTTTGTTCAACAACAAATACATCCACACGTAGCTTAAGTACTTCATATAACAGATTTACATCAAATTCTTCAAACTTTAATAATCTCCATTCCAATAAAAACCCTCCCTTTTAATTTTATTATTGCACAATGGTAGAAGAATGGTCATATATTTGTTATGATTACAAAAAGAATTTAGAGGTGATTTCAAATGATCAGGGCGATCACGTTAGAGGATTTAACAACTGTTCAACAAATCGCAAAGATCAGTTGGAACGACACATATAAAGGTATAATTCCCGAAGAAATACAACAACTTTTTTTAGATAAAGCTTATTCGAACACAATGCTTGCTAAACGTATGGAAAAGACTATATTTTTACTAGCTGAATATGAAAATAATGCTGTAGGATTTGCTAACTTTACATATGTTGATGAAGATGGGGATGCGGAATTGACCGCTATTTACGTATTACCAGAGTTTCAACAATTAGGTCTGGGTAAAAAAATGCTACTAGCTGGCTTGAACAAGATGCCAACAGGTAAACAATTATTTGTTTATGTTGAATGTGAAAATAGAGGTGCCCGCATTTTCTATGAACGATTTGGTTTTGAGTGTTTAGAAGAATTCGACGAATATTTTGAGGGTCATCCTTTATCAACAGCTAAATATGTTTACTTATTAAAAACACCGACTTACTGAGTAAGTCAGTGTTTTTGTTTATAGCGGTTCGTTTGACGAGTAGTTTCCACCTGGATCTGCAAACTCCTCCGTTGACTTTCGAACGAAACATAAAATGGCAGCTATATATAGTAAAATTGAGGTTATTGAAAGAATCCCCGCTAATACTCCAGCAAATATAAACATTATACCCGCAAGTTTTTGGTTTTTATTATTGTAAATGAAAACAATTCCAAATATATTTAACACTAAACTTATAAAAATCGAAATTACTATACCCCATCCAATAACATTTACTCCACTCAAAATTACATCTGCATTTTGAGTAATATATTCAACATCTTGAGCAGATATTGCTGGATTAGTTAGTATTTGATTTTTTAATTCAGTATTAAACCCTTCTTCTTTCAATGTGGTACTGACTCCTATAACAAGCAAAGAGATCAATACTATTGAAATCAAACTAAAAATTGCACTAATAACACCGAGTGCAATTTCCCCGGTACGCTTCATATGAATAACCTCCTTTAGCTAATAGTTATTCTACGATTATACATTAGAAAAGTTTCGTCGTTTCTTAATATCACGCTTCAATCAACGTATGTATGGGGCAAATTATATTTGCTTAGTAAGATAGATGAGCTAAATCCTCTTTTAGGTACCACTCACTTAATGGATTGTAGTGAGAGGTGGCGACTCCAGTCGGAGGCCAACAGGATGTTGGTCACGAAGGCGTTGCCACACGATGTGGCGCTCTTAGCCTTTGTTCCTCTGTGAGACAGATGAGCTATCACAACGAACGCGTCCACCTGAAACGGAAATCCGCGGTATTATTTAATTCTTTAAAAACTATCAATATTAGTTAGAGAACTACATTTTATCCGGATGCACAAAATTTCACCAAATTTTAAAAAGCAATAGCATCTCTTACTCAATAACTATTACATGATAGCATGATCACTATACCTATCTTCTTAGCGATAGCTAGGCTAAATCTTCTTGTTAGGTACTACTTACTTAATAGATTGTAGTGAAAGGTGGCGACTCCAGCGGGATGAGTGAGACAGATGTGCCATCACAACGAACGCGTAGCGGCGGTGAGGGCTCATCGCTCACCCCGCGGAACGCGTCCACCTGAAACGGAAATCCGCGGTATTATCTAATTCATTAAAGTATTATGAACACTGGTTTCGTAGGACGATAATCCAGATGCTTTCTTTGAATGCTTTGGACTAAAATGCACTTGTTGTTACTATTTATTCTTTAGTCCCACCAACTTTTTAATTTAGCTAAACTTGTTTAATAATTCACTCAAATGGGTACTAATATACTAATACAAATTTAAGAAAGGAAGGTTTTGATGGAGAAAAATATAGTTTTTAACCAAGCAGACTTCTTTTATACACTGGCAGGTGCATCCGTATTAACAGGCATTTTGGTATTCTTTACAAATATTTAAGAACGTAAAAGGCAATCCACTCTAAAAAGAAGCGGATTGCCTTTTATATTGTTAAGCTTTAACATCATCGTATTCGTTAGATTTATTAAAAGCGGCAACAACATAAGAACATACTGGTTCCATTTTCAACTCATTTTCACGAGCAAATCCTGCAGCTTTATCCAATAGTTTCTTAGCAACACCTTGACCTCGAAGTTCATCCGACACGAATGTATGATCCATGACCATCACGTCTCCAAGTATTGTCCACGTAATTTCACCAAGTTTCACACCGTCTTGTATATATTGATAAGCAAATACATCGTTCCCAAGCTCTTTGTATTGAAAATCCAATGTTCCCACTCCTTTTCTGAATTCTAACATAATCAATTATTAATTGACAATGGACGCAATGCCTTTTCAATTTGCTCTCTTTTCGGTTCTAAAAACGGAGGCAAAGCCAGTGTTTCTCCTAACGTTTCTAATGGTTCATCAGAAGCAAAGCCCGGCTCGTCTGTAGCCAGTTCATATAGTATCCCATTTGGCTCTCTAAAATAAATGGATTTAAAATAGTATCGGTCCACTAAACCAGAAGTAACGAAGCCTTGTGCACGTAATAATTCTTCCCATTTTGGATAGTCTTCCATCGTAGGAATTCGGAATGCCACATGATGTACGCTTCCCCTACCTGGTCTTTCTATTGGTAAATCTGTACGTGTTTCGATATGAACTTCTCCTGCAGGGCCACCTGCTCCCGTGGAATACACTAAAATATCCGGCATATCCATTACTTCGGATGGGTAAGAACCAGCTAGTGAAAATCCTAGTATTTCTGTTAGTACCTTTTCTGTTGGAGATGCATTGCGTACTGTAAGTTTAACTGGACCTAGACCAACTATGGCATTTTCGGCAGTGATCCCTTCTTTAACCCAAGCTTCTCCATAAGGGATTCCATTTCCATCATCAACAACAAGCATTAATCTAGATCCCTCGAAGTCCTCAAAATAAAGAGTTTTACGGCCGAATCTCTCTTTGATTTCATCATGAGGGACATTCATTTTTGAAAATCTTTCTTTCCAATATAATAATGCATTTTCACTTTTGACACGGAATCCTGTATTACTAATACTGGATATTCCAGCATATGTTCTGCCGGCATTTGGAATGTCAAAGTAAGTCATATCTGTTCCTGGTGTACCTACTGCATCTGCATAAAATAAATGATAAGAAGACGTGTTGTCTTGGTTTACGCTTTTTTTAACTAAGCGCATTCCTAAAATTCGAGTAAAAAAATCATGGTTTCTATCTGCGTCTGCTGTTATAGCAGATACATGGTGTATTCCAGCTAATTTCATTGTTTTTCCCTCCCGTTTTAAATATCTCGAATTCAAGATATTTTAGTATCTTAATAATAGCAAATAAAGATAGTATGTGCAAATAAGGAGTATC
This sequence comes from Psychrobacillus sp. NPDC058041, assembly GCF_042885655.1. Classification (NCBI taxonomy): domain Bacteria; kingdom Bacillati; phylum Bacillota; class Bacilli; order Caryophanales; family Bacillaceae; genus Psychrobacillus; species Psychrobacillus sp. NPDC058041. The sequence continues at coordinate 309,130 of NZ_JBHVRO010000004.1, read as the reverse complement.
TATTAAATTAAAAAGCACCCTGATCGTCTCTTCAGACAAGCAGGGTGCGGATACTATTTAAAAATGGAACGGATTGAATCGATTAGATTGTTAAAGAAGTTTTTGACACTTTGCCAAAAGCCTTCGCTATCAACTATTTTACCGATTTTATCTTCAATTGTTTTGCTTAGATCATTCAGTTGATCGCTCCATTTGCTAAAATCAATATCTAGTTTACGGATTCGATCCATTAAGTCTATCAAAAGCTGGCGATCTTTATCGGATAGTTCAATTTTCAACTTAGAAAGTTGCTCTGTAACAATTTTTTCTACATCTTCTCGTGATGTTGGATTTGTTTCTGCAATTTGTTTTTTTATTTCTGTAAGTAATTCACTTACTTTTGCCTCATCAATTCCAGATTCTTTTGCAAGGTTTGTTGCTACGGATAATTCATCGTTTGCTACATCTGTACGTTCCGGATCTAGTTTTCCACCCGTTACTTCATATGCTTTATAAATACCAACTAATGCAGAGTGGCCTGTAACAGGTTTCGGAGCAGCAATCTCTACTAATGCATCATGAATTCCTGCCGTAAGCATCGCGTTTGCATACATTTCCGCTGTAACTTCCGTAATATTATCCGGTGTAACGATATTAATAACTAGTCCTTTACCAGCATCTTTTCTCGTAATTTTTGCAGAAGAAAACATTCTAGCTGATGCATCGCCATCAGTTAAATACTTAGCTAAATCCTTTCCAGTTACTTCAATTTCTTTAACATCTGAGTTCTCTGTTACTTTTAAACTTTCTTTTACACTATTTTTCTGTGATTCTGTTAAATTACCGCCATAAACTACAATAGGTGGACCAAACTTTTCATTTACTACCTCTGTAGTACCACTCGAGTCTGCATAAGTAATGGTTGGCGTAATCACAACTCCAATCATTAAAATAGCAGCAATAAATGGTTGTAATATTTTTCTCAATTTAAAAACCCCTTTCCAAGCCATTCTCCCTTTAATACGAAAACAGGAGTAAAAAGTTCCGACTAATCGATTCTTTTCACTCCTTTACTCAAATAAGAAATTATTAACTCTTATTAAGCAAGTGTCTAAACTCCGCTTTTCTTTTTACATTTTCAATTCAGTCCAACCATCTTTTTGGACTATCTTACCTTCTTTCATGAGTTTCCCTAATGCACGTTTAAATGCAGCCTTGCTCATTGTGAACATTTCTTGTATTTCATCTGGATTAGATTTATCTGTAAATGGCATCTTTCCGCCAACATCGTTTATATACCGGAAAATGGATTCCGCATCGTCTTCTAAACGTTCGTGGTTACGTGGTAATAGTGATCCGTTAAGTGAACCATCTTCTTTCGTATCAATCACTCGGACCGTTAAGTCTTGTCCAAGGCGTGGTTCTTCTGCACGTTCCGATTGATGCACGAAAATACGATAGTTTTCTGGAACACTCAGTAAAAACGTACCAATTGGAAGTAATCGATAAGGTCTAGCTTGAAGATTTTGATTGAATAAAGTAGTTGGTGCATCTATATATAATTCCTCGACGCGATCCTCTGTTGCTAGACGCCCAAATAATTCTCCGTCTTTATCTGTACGAAGCGTTATATATAGATGATCTCCATTTGCTGGCCAAAGATCCTTAATTTTCGGTAAGTCATCTGCTTTTACTTGTACTTCTTTTGACGTGCCTATGTCGACAAAAGCTCCCTCTTTCTCAGAAACTTTAATCACTCGTGCCCACCCGTATGTACCTTTTTGTATAGTTGGAATTTGTGTCGTAGCTGATAAATTCCCTCTTCTGTCTACAAATAGAAATACTTCAATTGAGTTCCCTACTTGTAATTCTTCCGGTGCTTCTGAAGCATTCAATGGTATATCTATTTCATGATGCTCCAATATCCATTTTGAACCTTCTTGTGCTTTTACGTGTAATTTTACTATTTCTCCTGATGCCGATCCTATCAAATTTACCACTCTCCTTTATGTATCTGTTTGCATGTCTTTATATACTCGATATCCTTACTCCGTTTCTCTTTCTTGCGTCTCAAGAAGCTTTGATTGAATAGAAGGATTTTCATCAAGAAACAAAACTAAATCCGATATACGATCTATTGAGTTCCAGCTTAAATGATGTTCAATTCCTTCTACATCCTTATATATATTCTCTTCTTTTACTCCAATAATGCGTAAAAAATCCTCTAGTAAATCATGTCTCTTCACTAGCTTTTTCCCCATTTTCAAACCTTTTTGAGTAAGTGTGAGACCACGATACTTTTCATATATTAAAAAACCGTCTTTATCTAACTTTTGCACCATTTTTGTAACGGATGATGGCAAGACAGATAATGCTTCCGCAATGTCAGACACACGAGCATAACCTTTCTGCTCGATTAACATATATATTTGTTCAATATGGTCTTCCATGCTTGGTGTTGGCATACGTATCTTCCTTTCATAACTACTTCATTTATTTTACTACATCCCGCTTACCATAACAAATATAGACATAATAGCCTACGAATAAAAAAGGGTACTCGGCTTATTAGAACCGGTACCCTTTACTTATTTAAAGATGTGTTAAATTTGATTAGCTACGATGTGGATACTTACCTATGACATGTATAGATTGAATGATACGTTTATTAATCCATTCTAAATTTTCCTTCGAATTCATTCGTTCAAAAACTGCATTTCTGCCCTGCATGGTTGTTACATAATGCGCTGGTAGTGTATTTAAGCTTAAAGCAATAATATCCATTTCACATTGTTCACATTTACAAAAGGTTTGATATTCCGTCCCTCTCATAAGCATCGTTACAAGACTCTGCACGATTTCTTCCATTACATTTGTAAGCACTTAATCACTTCCCTAAAAAACATAATCGCGCCTCACTGCATGATAATTTAACTTCTAATTGTAAGAAATAAAGTGAAAAATTCCGAAACAATCGTACTGATTTAAAAAGTATAATCAAAAAAATTTTTTTTAGATACCAACTTTATACCAACTTTATTCCGATATATACAATACTTTAGTTTCACTCATTTTCTTAAATTAGAAACTTTGTGTAAAAATGAAAATACAAAAGAAGATTAAAGTTTCCAAACAAAGTATTAATCGCTATTTAATCGTTAAAATTAGGGAGTTAGATGATTCTTTGGATATATAAATAATTTCAAGAGTTTTATCAGAGGCATTGATATGAAATACTTTTTGGAGAAATGTAGAAGGTGTGATTTAGCAGCATTTTATAATTACTCATATTCAATGGATTAACTACTGCAAAATTTTTGCAAGAAATAATAAACAACTTGAATCAATTTCACATTTCAAAATCTCACGTATAAACGCGAATATCTTTAACGCTTTCTTACTAATTGTACAGTTTTACTTTTCAGGTGACACTGTTTATTTTCGTTACATGCGGACGCGCTCTGCGGAGTCTCAATATTCACTACCAAATGTTTAACCTTATATACTATAGGGTAGAATTTTAATAACCACATACTTCATAAGAAAGGATGAAATAATATGGGAAAAATTTTATGGGCCATTATTGTTATTTTAATCATATTTTGGTTACTCGGTTTAGTACTAAAAATTGGCGGTGGCCTAATTCACGCCTTATTAGTAATTGCCGTAATTATTTTTATCATTCAACTTTTTACCGGAAGACGATCGGTCTAAAGTGAGGGATTGCCTAAAAAGCAATCCCTCATTTTATTTTTGCATAAATACATGTATTACGTAATTTTTTTCCATCCGCTGTTAGAGAATCTTTATGAAGTGTGCCCTCTAATATGTAACCAAGTCTTTCCGCTAAAGAACGACTTCTAACATTTTCACTGTCACAACGTATTTCCACTCGATTTGCATGTAACTCCTCGAAAGCAAATTGTGTAATACGTTCACAGGCTTCCGTCATTAAACCTTTGCCTTCAAACTTGTTATGAATCCAATAGCCAAATTCAAACTTCCGAACTTCCCAATCTATATGATGTAATTCAGAAGCCCCTACGAATTCACCTGTTTCTTTTAAAAATAAATAAAGTCGTAGATTCTTACGTGTAATGAAATCTGCAATACCCTGACGTATATTAGTAGTCGTCTGTTCCAATGTTTGCATACTTTGCGCCCATGGCATCCACTTCTTTAATGCTTCATGCGATTCTATAACCGCTTTCCAAACACTAGGTGCATCCTCTAACCTCTGTGCTCGAATAATTAAACGTTCTGTAAAAAATTCTTCCGAAAAGGAGTTGGTCTCATCATTTTTAACTTTTTTATTAAAATCATCATCCCAATTAACAGGCGTAGCAGTTCCCTTTAAAAAGTCATCCCTTGTCATACCATACGTAACTGCGTCATAGTACGAACCCTCTTTTGGAGAAAACCATGCTTGACGTAGCTGCGCTTCTTTTACAAAACCTGCACGCTCAAACGTTTTCCGCATCGCAAAATTATCTTGTCTCGTATGGCCTTCTAAGCGAATTTTCACCTCTGGTAATTTAAATACATACTCTGCAACCATTTCCAAAGCACGTGGACCATATCCTCTTCCACGTGCTTCGTTTGCGATTCGTAAATCAAATAAAGGAATCTCATCTTGTAAATCATAAATTTTGACGATTCCAACCTGTTCATTCTCTTCATTTTCAACCCAAAATGTTTTCACTTCGTCAGATTGATATCCGCCTTCTTCAATCGTCTTTTCAATTAATTCCCTAGCTGGATGTGAATTTCCATGATACGGCCATGTATTTGTCGTCATAAAATGGATCAGCTGCTCTTGCTCTTCCATCGTCCACTCAGTTAACTTCATTTTAATCCCCCCAAACGTACTACTTATGCACTTTTAAATTCGCCTTGGCGTATTTGCGTCCATTTTTTCTTGAGCTTGGTCTAGTAGTTCACTGGAGACATTAACTTTATTCTGCCGGGGTATCCTCCCGGCTGAATGAAGTTAATAGTCGCAAAGAATTCAGTACTACCAATAATGTCGCTCCCATATCTGCAAAGATGGCAATCCATAACGTTAACCATCCTGGAATGATGAGTAAGAGCGCGATAATCTTTAACCCTAATGCAAACATAATATTTTCTTTAATTATATGCAATGCTTTTCGACTTAATCGAATCGTATATGGAAGTTTCTCTAAATCATCTGCCATTAATGCTACATCTGCAGTTTCAAGTGCGGCGTCTGTCCCTGCTCCACCCATTGCTATTCCTACAGTAGAAGCAGCAAGTGCAGGTGCATCATTCACTCCGTCTCCTACCATAGCAACTGCACCATATTTTTCTTTCAGCGCTTTTATGGCGGAAAGTTTTTGATCTGGCATTAGTCCAGCTTCAACATCTGCTATTCCTAGTTTAGCAGCAATGGCATGCGCAGTTCTTGCGTCGTCCCCTGTTAGCATGACGGTATGTTTTATACCAATACTTCTAAGACTTTGTAACACCCTACTACTAGTTAAACGGATTGGATCCATTACTGCTATAAACCCTCTATAAACTCCTTCTTCCGCTGCAAGTATTACCGTATTTCCTTCTGTTTGTAGTTGTTTGATTTTTTCTATCACTTCATTGGGAACAGAACTAAAAGAAGAAACCCATAAAAGGCTACCTACCGACCACTTCTTCCCTTTTATAATTCCTTCCGCTCCTTTACCAGTGATAGATTTAAATTCATCGATACCTATAGGAAGAATATGTTCTTTCTCACCATATTTTACGATTGCTTGTGCAAGTGGATGTTGTGAGAAGGTTTCAATTGACATTACTTTTTGAATGAATTCATTTAAAGAGTCCGACTCCACATGCGTCACTTCAGGATATCCTTTTGTTAATGTTCCTGTTTTGTCAAAAGCAATTGCTTGTAAACGACCAATTTCTTCTAAGTGAATGCCACCTTTAATGAGCACACCTTGCTTAGCAGCATTTCCAATAGCGGTCACGATTGCTACTGGCGTTGATACAACTAAAGCACATGGGCAGCCTACGACTAATACTGCAAGCCCTTGATAAATCCATAAGTGCCAATCTGCACCGAACAACGGAGGAACGATTGCTACTAAAAATGCTATTGAGATAATTGCAGGCGTATAATATTTTGCAAACTTATCTACGAATTTCTGAGAAGGTGCTTTTTCTGCTTGAGCTTCTTCTACTAAATGAATAATCTTTGCAATCGTTGTGTCTTCTACTCTTTTTGTAACTTTTATCTCTAATGAACCTTCTTCATTTAATGTACCAGCAAAAACCTCGTCACCAATAATTTTCATGGCTGGCACAGCTTCGCCTGTAATCGACGCCTGATTGACAGCAGAGGTACCTCTCAACACAATTCCATCCATCGCAATTTTTTCACCGGGTTTAACGATTAAAACATCATTGATTTGAATAAATTCTGTATCAACTTCTACTAATTTGTTCTCTCGACGAATTGTGGCAGTTGAAGGTGCTATATCCATTAACTGTCTAATGGACTGACGTGCTTTATTCATAGAATAAGCTTCTAACGCCTCACTAACTGAAAATAAAAAGACGACAACAGCACCTTCTCTCCATTCACCGATGATTGCTGCTCCAATAATCGCTATTGTCATAAGTGTCTTCATATCAAAATAAAAGCGAGATAGATTAATCAGACCACCTTTAAATAGATTATAACCTCCAATAACGATGGATATCATGAATAATCCAATTGCATATGGGTTCTTTTCTTCAAACATATAGGAAATGATAATCCCAACTACTAAAAATACGCAGGAGATCATTGTTACCACATTTTCTTTTCGTTTGAAGAATAGAGTCTTCTCTTGCTGACTTTGTTTAATAGAAGCTACTTTTATGCCATCAAATGCTCCCGCTTTTTCTATTTCCTCTATAGTGGCATTACCTATGACTGAAACTTTGGAGGCACCAAAATTCACATTTGCATCCATTACATCAGGTAAACTTTTAATATTGTTTTCAAACTTCATCGCACAATTGGCACATGTAAGATTCTCAAGTCGATATTCTTTTTTAGCTTCTCTTTCCACTCTTCTCACCTTCTTCTAATGCATGCTCGTACGCTATTTTAACTAATTCATTAACATGATGATCAGCTAATGAATAGTAAACCAGTTTCCCTTTGCGGCGTGATTTTGCGAGAGATAATTCTCGTAAAAATCGTAAATGATGCGATGCCGTTGCTGTTGAAGATCCAATAATTTCACTTACATCACACACACAAAGCTCTTCTTCTATGGTTAGAGCATATGCAATTTTTAATCTAGTTTCATCTGCTAATGCTTTAAAAATTTGAGCTACCTTTGTAACATCTGGCAGTTTCTTTTTTACGTAAAGTACTATATTTTCATGCACCTTCGTTACTTCGCATGTATCTTTTGTTTGCATTTTACCACCTCATTCAAATGATCGTTTGATTGTTAGTTTCATTATATGTTCAAACTATTCAAAATGCAAGGACATTCAAACTAGTATTTGAATGTATTTGTTTATTTATCATTTTTGACCGGATAACTGGAGTTTCTGATCACATAGAAAAATTTCTGACCGGATAACTGGAGTTTCTGACCGCATAGTAAAATTTTTGACCGGATAATGGTTTCTGACCGGATAATCAGAGTTTCTGACCGCATAGAAAAGTTTTTGACCGGATAACTGGAGTTTCTGACCGCATAGAAAAGTTTCTGACCGGATAAATGGAATTTCTGACCGTATAGAAAAGTTTCTGACCGGATAATCAGATTTTCTGACCGCATAGAAAAGTTTCTGACCGGATAATCAGATTTTCTGACCGCATAGAAAAGTTTCTGACCGGATAAATGGAATTTCTGACCGGATAAGCATTTTCTATGCATAAAAGCGACCACTTCTATGTTAAAGTGGTCGCTCATTATAATCTTATTTCGCTTTCAATATTAATTCATAACCATTTTCTATTTTTCCATCTATAGCTGTCGCATGATATTTCCCTTCTGCCCAATCCATCACTTGATCGTTGTACCATTTCGATTTTACATGACCGCTTTGTCCAGGTCCGACAATATGGTAGGTCTGAGATAAATCAGAAAGATCCGCAACGAATCGCCAAGAGGCTCCATGATCTACTCTACCATCTTCTCCAAAACCTGCTGCTTGAACCGTAATATTTGACCCACCAATTGGTACTGGTTTTGGATTTAGCAAATAGGCTAAAATTGGCGAAACTCCAGACAACGGATGGTCAAATGTAAGTTGGTGATATTCTCCCCATTTCCACTTTTCTTCATTTGATCCGAATTCATCAGTAATATTTTTGATAGCCTTCACAAATGAGTCATAAACCCATTTATCAACTCCACCATACTCTTCAAGCCAGGTACTTGTTTCATTTTTATAACCCTTTCGAAGAAATTGATCGGATATATTCCCCTTGCCAGGTAACATGTCGTAAACATCTTCCGGCATTTCGTCTTCCAATAAGGTTCTCGGTAACTCTTTTATCCACTTGTGGAATACGAGCGGAGCTGCTAGGTTCTTATCATCCACTTGATTCCAATCTGTCAATAAATCTATGATATTTTTATACTCACCATTAGTATCTAACTTTTCCACAGAACCGAGCATTTCTGTTAAAAACTCTCTCGCATACAAATTCAGTTGATCCATTTGCAAGCTCATCATATCATCTTTTGTTAAATTAGATTTGCTGTCTAACTCTTGTGCAATTCGTTCATATCGGTATGACTGCGCCCAAAAATCGGTGATATGATATTTATACGACTCATCTACAACTTGATTATTCGCAGTAGCAATAAACCCTTCTTTTGGATTCACAACAGTTGGCAATTCATCATACGAAACATAGCCTACCCAGCCAAATTGGTCGGAATCTCCTGGAACAGGTAATTGCCCATCACCCGATTTACGAATCGGTATACGTCCGTTCGCTTTATATGCAATCGTTCCATCCTTTGCGGCAAATACAAAGTTTTGCGCCGGTGCTTGAAAATCTTCCAAAGCAGTTTCGAATTCATCCCAGTTTGAAGATTTATTCATCTTCAAAATAGCTTGCAATTCAAGTGTTGGCTCTAGTGCAGTCCACTGCATGGAAAACAAAGCTGAAGCTTCTTCTTCCTTAAATAAAACATCGGAAATAATGGGACCATGACGAGTGACTACTACTTCGAAAGGAACAGCCTCTTTCCCTTTTACTTTAATCGGCTCTTTTCGAACAATGGCCTCCTCCCACTTCCCTTCATACAAAAACTGTGTCCGATTATCTGGATTTGGAATTTCGATATATAAATCCTGTACATCGGGACCAACATTCGTTACGCCCCACGCTACATCTTCGTTATGTCCTAAAATGATTCCTGGAATCCCAGCAAAAATAACGCCACTTACATTTTGTTCTGGTGACTCTAAATGCATTTGATACCAAATAGATGGTGTACTCAACCCTAGATGTGGATCATCCGCCAGGAGTGGAAGCCCGCTTTCTGTCTTATCTCCACTCACGACCCAGTTATTACTCCCATTAAATTCATTTGGTAAAAAAGAAGCATCAAAATAGCCACTTACATTTACACGATTATTTAAATTAGCTTCAACTATTGCTGGAGCTCCCTCAGGGTATTTGATAAATAATTCTTTTGCTTTATCTTCTCCCAATTCATTTAATGCCCAGTGCCTAATTGCTAATGAGGACCAGTTACCACCTAAGTCATACGCCATGTACTTACCTATTGTTAATGAATCTATAGGTGTCCACTCTTCAGGTTCATATCCTAACAGTTTAAATTCATAGCTTAATTTGTTATCCCTTTTTGCAAACGAAATAAATTCATTTACCCCTTCTGCATACCATTTCAATACATCTTTTGCCTCCGCATTATAACCTTCATAGGATTTTTCAGCTGCATCCCTCAAGCTAAATGTTAAGAAGAACTTATCTGTATTCAAAGCAGCCTCACCAACAATTTCAGACAATCGTCCACTCGCTTGTCTTCTCGCTAAATCCATTTGGAAGAGCCTATCTTGCGCTTGTACAAATCCCTGTGCTCGATATAAATCTGCATCTGATTTTGCTTGAATATGAGGTACCCCCATTGCATCCCGAATAACTTTCACATCTGAATCTAATGCATTTAAAGTAAGATTCCCCTTGATAATTGGCTTTGAATTGGAAAGGTATATATTCAAACCAAACACTGTAATTACACTTAGCGCAAGGATACTCCCCAATACCCATGCGGCGATCTTCCACCTTTTTTTCACCACCATACCCCCTAACAGTACTTACACTAATCGGCATTGACGTATAATTACCTTCCATTAAGGATAAAAGAACATAAAAAACCCCTGAATACCAATATATTCAGGGGACCTTCATTATATTATCGTTATTGATTTTCACCGACAATTTTTACTTCTAATTCAAGCTCAATATCGAAGTTTTCTTTCACTGCTTTTTTCACCATTTCAATTGTACTTATATAATCAGTAGCAGTAGCATTATTTTTATTGACAATAAAACCCGCATGCTTAGTCGACACTTCCGCTCCACCAAAACCTTTTCCTTGCAAGCCGCTATCTTGGATTAATTTCCCTGCAAAATAACCAGGGGGGCGTTTGAATACACTACCTGCAGATGGGTATTCTAATGGTTGCTTGGATTCACGTTGAAATGTTAAATCAGCAATTTTTGCATCAATCTCTTCTTGATTGCCAGGCTGCAATTTAAACTCCGCGGAAAGAACATAGTAACCTTTTTTTGTAATTATACTTTTTCTGTAGCCAAGTTCTAGTGCTTCCTTAGATAGAACAAGTTTATCTCCACTTGGTGTAAGCACAGTGCATTGAACAATTACATCCTGCACTTCTCCACCATATGCACCAGCGTTCATAGCCATTGCACCACCGATAGATCCTGGGATTCCACAAGCAAACTCTAAACCAGTTAAGGACTCCTTTGCTACAGCTCTCGAAACATCAATAATATCTGCTCCGCTTTCTGCAATAACTTTGTTGCCATCTATCATGATCTTATTTAAGTTTTCTAAGCGAAGTACGATACCACGAACGCCACCGTCACGAACGACCATATTAGACCCATTGCCAAGTAGCAATAAAGGAATATTATTCTCAAACGCATATTTCACAATGTAAGCTGCTTGGTCTTCCGTTTCAGGTGTTACGAATAAGTCTGCAACTCCACCCATACGTGTCATAGTATGCAAATTCAGTGCTTCATCTATTTTTACATTGCTAGGATCTATTTGTGTAATTAAATCTTCAAACCATTGTTGTTTAGTCAAAAAAAGACAATCCTTTCTTCAATCAAATACTCGCTTAATTAAAGTTAGCTTAAACGGCCGCATCTATGCGATAACTACCAACTAACCTACTTCAAGCAGGACATCGCGCTTGCACGGATAAGTGATATTCAATAAAACATGATTGGGATTCCTCTCCCTAATTATAGAAGAGACCCTTACATAGTATGCGTTCTGGCACCTAATTTATCAAGCGAAATTGTTACAACCATTCTTTAGACCAAGATTCAATTCCACCAACTACATCTTTTAGCGCATGCCCCTTGTCTGTCAAATTGTATTCCACTCGCACTGGTACTTCTGAAAAAACGTTTCTATCTACTATACCTTCTTTTTCAAGCTCTTTTAACCGTTCTGAAAGTAATCGACCACTAATAGGTAGAGACGACTCAATTTCATTAAATCGTTTTGCTCCGTCCATTAATTGATAAATAATTAATGCTGTCCATCTTTTTCCGATCAATTCCATTGCCTTTGCTAAACGTGGGCATAATAACATTTCTTTCATTTGTTTCACCTCTATTTCGTTCTATTATATTCCCTTTAAATTGTTTTGTAAAACCAAAGTAATTTAATTACTTGACGTAAGTATGGTATAAATGTATAGTTAGTTACATAAAGTAAGTATTAGTTTTTACTTTATAAAAGAGGGTAATAATGAATGAACATATTTTTAATTATTTCGAAGTAAAACATCTTGATTTCGAGATTAATATGTTTTATACTTTTAAAAACAAAACTTATTTTAGGAGGAAATTAAAATGACAAAATTTAACCTTGACGCTGCTCACTCTAGTATTGATTTTTCTGTAAAACACATGATGGTTTCAAAGGTAAAAGGTTCTTTCACAAACTTTACTGCTGAATTAGATGGTAACGCTGAAGATTTAAACGGGGCTTCTATTAGCTTTAATATCGATGTAAAATCTATTACTACAAATAACGAAGATCGTGATAATCACTTACGTTCTGCCGACTTCTTTGACTCAGAAACATTCCCAAGCATTAAATTTGTTGCTACAGACATCAAAAAAACGGACGACGGCGAATACGATGTAACTGGTGATATTACGATTAAAGACGTTACTAAAAAAGTTACTTTTGAAGCGGAATATGGCGGAAAAGGTACAAACCCATGGGGCGTTGAAGTTGTTGCTTTCTCTGCTGACACAAAAATCAGCCGTAAAGAATTCGGCTTAACTTGGAACCAAGCATTAGAAACTGGTGGCGTATTAGTAGGAGACGACATCAAAATCTCTGTAGAACTTCAGTTAAACCCAGCTGAATAATTTAATGTACTCGTAAGCTATCCTGATTATCAGGATAGCTTTTTTTATTGTCAATTTGAGAAGGAATAGTGCTATGTCAAATTTTTTTTAGAAATTGGTCTCGGGTTTCATCTAGAAGGTAAACTGTCACTTCTATATAAGTAGACAATTAAATATTATCCATCAAAAAACTTACTATTTAGAAATATATTATATACATAATACAACATATATGATATTGTGTTGATTATTCTTTATTGTCAGAAAGGAAAGTTTATTATGTCACAAATGCTAGCTTTAGTTATTGTAATTGCTATTCTTTTTATAGGAGATCTTGTTTCTACTCGTACAAAGGCTTGGATACCGTCCGTGTTTGTATCTGCAGTCCTTTTCATAATTGGATATTGGACTTTCTTTCCTAAAGAAATCGTTTCTATTGCAGGTGTTCCCCCTGTCGTAGCATCGATGATGATTTACTTACTTATTACGAATATGGGTACGTTGCTTTCTATACAACAATTAAAAGAACAGTGGAAAACCATTCTAATTTCCCTCGCTGGAATCTTAGGGATTATCGTAGTTCTTTTAGGAATTGGAACGTTTTTATTTGATTTTCAAACAGTCATTGTTGCTATCCCTCCACTGGTTGGTGGGCTAGTTTCTGCTTTGATTATGTCAGATGGAGCCGCAAATGCAGGGCTAACTACATTATCTGTGTTCGCCATTGTTATTTATGTGATGCAAGGATTCGCTGGGTATCCCCTAACCTCCATTGCACTTAAAAAAGAAGGCAAAATGCTGCTTGAGAAGTTCCGCAAGGGTGAACTAGTTCCAACTGAACAAGCAAGCTCTTCTTCGGATGAAACAAAAGATGAACTTAAAATGTTTCCTAAAATGCCCGCTAAATATAACACAAGTTATTTTAAATTTTTCCGTTTAGCTTTTGTCGGCTTCCTGGCTTATCTAGTTTCTACATTACTTGCGCCAATCGTAACAATCAGCCCTTATGTTCTTTGTTTATTGTTCGGTATAATTGCTGCCAGTGTTGGCTTCTTAGAGCGTCAAGTATTACAAAAAGCGAATGGTTTTGGCTTATGTATTATGGTCTTAATGTTGTTTGTTTTCGATGCGCTGAAAAAAGCAACCCCGTCGATGATTATGGAAATTTTATATCCGCTTGTTGGAACGATTATTTTAGGTGTGATTGGGATGTACATATTCTCATTCATCATAGGGAAAGTGCTAAAAGTAAGTAAATATATGGCATTCGCTATATCGTTAACTGCACTTTATGGATTTCCAGCAGATTACATTATTACAAATGAGGTTATTAATTCATTAACGCAAGATGAGAAGGAAAGAAAAGTGTTAACGAATCATATGCTACCATCGATGCTAGTTGGAGGATTCATTAGTGTAACAATTGTATCTGTTATTCTAGCTGGTATATTTGTAGGGTTTTTATAAAAACTAGGAGGAAAATGAACCATGATAAATCAAACAATTAAACAATCGGTTACAACTAATAAGGAAGAACTAACTGCACTTCGTCGCAAATTACATAGCGAACCAGAGCTATCATTTGAAGAATTCAAAACTACTGCATTTGTTTGTGATTACTTAGATAAGCTCGGCATTTCTTACCGAAAAACAGAACCTACAGGGGTTATCGCAGAAATAAAAGGGGCTTTTGACGGCAAAACGGTTGCACTTCGTGGAGATATGGATGCACTTCCGGTACAACAACTTAATACACACGTACCTTATGCATCTAAAGAGGAAGGAAAAATGCATGCATGTGGACATGACGCACATACGTCCATGTTACTAATTGCAGCAAAAGCATTATCTGAAATAAAAGACCAACTTCCAGGAAATGTTCGATTCTTCTTCCAACCAGCTGAAGAAGCTGCAGCAGGTGCTAAAGCAATGGTAGCCCAAGGTGCCATGGATGGAGTAGACAATGTTTTCGGAATTCATATCTGGTCTCAAATGCCAACTCATAAAGTTTCCTGTACACCGGGACCATCATTTGCTGCTGCTGATATTTTCAAAGTGAAGTTTAAAGGTCGCGGCGGACACGGTGCTATACCAGAAGCTTGTATCGACGCAGCAATAGTCGCTTCCTCATTTGTTATGAATGTACAGACTGTCATTTCTAGAACGATTGATCCACAAAGTCCCGCTGTTCTTACGGTTGGTAAAATGGTAGTAGGAACAAGATTTAATGTAATCGCGGAAAACGCAGAAATCGAAGGAACAGTTCGTACGTTCCATGCAGATACGCGCGATCATATTGAAAAAAGTATTACGGAATATGCGGAAAGCGTTGCAGCTATTTATGGTGCTACCGCAGAAGTGGAATACATTCGTGGTACGGACGCAGTTGACAATGATGAAGAAAGCGCAAAACTTGTGCAACGAGTTGCTGTGGAATCATTTGGTTCTGAAGTTATCTTTAATGAAAAACCGACTATGGGTGGCGAAGATTTCTCTGCATTCCTAACAAAAGCTCCTGGAAGCTTCGCACTTGTAGGAAGTGGAAATCCGGAAAAAGATACTGAATGGGCACATCATCACGGAAATTTCGATATCGACGAAGATGCTCTTGTTACTGGAGCGGAATTATATGCACAATATGCATGGGCGTACTTGAATAAATAATCTGCTTTTCCAACGACAACTACTCTAAAATTATTTAGAGTAGTTTTTTAAATTTTGAAACTATCCTCTATCAATTTCGTATATACTTAAGAAAATGTATTAGGAGGGATTTTAGATGGGAGAATTTGTAGGGTTAGTAGCTGTAGTAATGATTTTTTCTATACCACTTTCTGCAATATGGACTACTCATTTACGAAAATCGTATAAAGCGAGGGCACAAATTGTAAAAGATGAAATCGAGCTAGAAAAACTCAAATACAATACCTTTTTACTAGAAACAGAAAAAATGCGACTAGACTTGCAACAAAAACAAGCAGACCTACTGGAAACGTCATCGGATCCACTTATTTTAGATTTACAAAAACGAGCTTTAAATGAGACAAATTCAATATCTTCATAAAACAATCGTGCAGATTTCATTCCGCACGATTGTTTTTTATAAGAAAGGAACCAGATCCTTACAGTGCCCATCTCTTGAACCATCATAAGGGGCAAAAGAAAAAGAACTTAGAGATTTTGTTTTTCTCTGAGCTCTTTGTAATTTGGTTGCTCTCGCTATTGATTTAGTCGCTTTCATAATTTGACTGGTTGCTCTAATAACCTAATTGGTTGCTTTCATGTTCGATTCGGTCTCCCTTATCCAATTGCTGGATAGTCATTCCTCATATTCTATTTTCTCCAACGGCTCGTATGCTGGTCCTTCCAACACTTCTCCAGTAAAAGTGTATCTAGATCCATGACATGGACAATCCCACGAGCATTCAGCCGCGTTGAATACGACATCGCATCCAAGATGTGTACAAACCGGTTTTACTAAATATACCTTACCTGTTACATCTTTAAATGCTCCAACTTTTTTGCCGTCAAGCTTTACAATATCTCCCTTGCCAAGCTCTAAGTCTTTAAAAAGCACGTCAATTTTTTCAGTCTTTCCTTTGATGAGCTCTTTTGCGACGCTTGCATTTATTTTGGCAAAGCTAGCTAAATCTTCTTTTTTCATTTTTGAACGTATTGGACTATAAAGATCTGCAAATCGATTTTCTTTTCCTAGGACGTTATCAGCCATGATTTTTGCAGCGACGGTACTATTCGTCATCCCCCATTTTGCATAGCCTGTTGCAACTAATACATCTTGCAATCCAGGGGTCATAGATCCTACGTAAGGTAGCTGATCTAGAGTCACTAAATCCTGCGCTGACCAACGATATGCATATTGCTTAA
This sequence comes from Psychrobacillus sp. NPDC058041, assembly GCF_042885655.1. Taxonomy (NCBI): domain Bacteria; kingdom Bacillati; phylum Bacillota; class Bacilli; order Caryophanales; family Bacillaceae; genus Psychrobacillus; species Psychrobacillus sp. NPDC058041. The sequence goes on along the minus strand of NZ_JBHVRO010000004.1, from coordinate 292,641 downwards.
CTTTGAATTGCTCTCGCCCAAATGCAGCCAGCGTATCATAGTTTGTTGTCATATCGCCTTGGAATCTACCTGTAATATGCCCTTCCCCACCTATAAGCAAATACCTTTTTCCATCTGCACTTAGCGCAGTTCGAATGGATCTTGTCGGCTTTTCTACGTTAATATATATTCCTTTTGGATAATTTGCATCCGCAAGGGAAGCAAGGGCATACGATCTCTCGGCGTACATTCGAGTGAAATAAAGCCCGTCTTCATCATTAAAAGGAAAATGGCTACACACGAGTATTTTATTCGCATGTATTTCATTTCCATCCACCATTTCAACAAGATTAGTGGAATGAATCGATTTAGCTCGAGATTGCTCGTAAAACTGGACACCATTTTCCATTGCTTTTTTCACTAATCCCGTCGCGTATTTTAAGGGATGAAATTGCCCTTGGTTTTCTAGTTTGAGTGATTCTTTCACTGTATATGGAAGACCAGTGTCTTTTGTGAGAGCCGCTCCTTCTATTCCAAGTTTTTTGTAAGCGTTCATTTCTTTCTTAATTATATCCACACCATCTTCTGTATCCGCATATAAAAAAGCATCTACATTTTCAAAATCACAATCGATTCCTAATTCCCTGGCAGTTTTTTCTATGAAGTTTTTGGCGGATGTGTTTGCTTCATAATATAATCGTGCACTTACTTCTCCAAAAGTAGTTATCAGCTGTTGATAAATGGGACCATGCTGTGCTGTTACTTTTGCAGTTGTGAACCCCGTTGTTCCCTCTAATATTCTACTTCCTTCAACTACAATCACTTTTCGACCACTAGTACTTAGCAAATAAGCTGCCGTAATTCCGGTAAGACCCGCTCCTATAATGACGACATCTGTATCCATATCTTCACTTAATTTTGGAAACACAGGAAATTCGTTTGATGCACGCCAATAGGATTGGGATTCACTAGGTAATATTTTATCTGTCATTGTATTTCCTCCTTTTTTTACTAGTGTCTATCTATAAACGAAACTTTATTCAATCTTTTGCGTATAAGATAAAAACAGTTTTTTGTAAGGAGGATTTATATGGATAATTTCGGATTTATCTTTGGAGGTATCCCTATATTTTTTGGATTATTTTTCATCTTAATAGTTGGACTTATTCTCTTCGCAATTATAAAGGGATTAACCGAATGGAATAACAACAATAATTCTCCTAAGCTCTCTGTACCAGCACAAGTTGTAACAAAGCGTTCGAAAACTAGTGGTGGAGCTGGAGATACTGCTGCATCTACTTCCTATTACGTAACATTTCAATTTGAAAGTAGCGATCGCACTGAATTTAAACTTAGTGGACACGAATACGGAATGCTTGCCGAAGATGATCTTGGTGTTTTGACTTTCCAAGGTACTAGATTTCATTCATTTGAAAGAAGAACATAAAAAAGCCAGTTAGGACTTCTCCTAGCTGGCTTACTATTTTATCAAATATCACATGTTTCATCGGTGCAAAGATTAGCTTCTTCTCCAATGATTTGTAGTTTTGGTGAGATTCCTTCCTCATCTGCAATTTTATTCAATGCGCCAACGAATGTTTCGGTAGGTTGTGCACCAGAAATGGCATATTTATCATTTAAAACAAAGAATGGAACTCCACGAACACCAATCTGCCCAGCTCGAGCGATATCTAAACGAACTTCTTCTAAATACGCATTAGAATTCAAAACTTTCTCCGCTTCTTCTCTAGATAAGCCTATTGACTCTATTAAATCTAAAAGAACATCAAGCTTTCCAATTTCTTTTGCTTCTATGAAATAAGAGTGTAACATTAACTCATTTGCCTCTTTTGCTTTTCCTTGCGCAGTTGCCCACTTTACTAAACGATGGGCATCCAACGTATTGGCTGGTTTTATGACATCGAAATTGTACTCTAACCCAACTGTTTTCGCTTGCGCTACTACGTTATCTGTCATTTGTTTAGCTGCTTCCACAGTGGAACCGTATTTTTCCGCGAGCACTTCATACAAACTCTTATCGGACATTTTCGGCGTATTCGGATCAAGTTCAAAACTTTTAAATTCAACCTCTGCTTGGCTCGCGAAGCCCGTTTGCGCCAAAGCTTCTTCCAGTCTTCTTTTTCCTATATAACAAAAAGGACATACAAAATCCGACCATACTTCAATTTTCATCATAATCACCTCTATTTCATTGTAAAGTTTTCCGCTGTGTTCAACAATTTAAATGCTTATTAAAAATCTGAATCGTTTTCTGAGATACTTCGAGATTTTCTAAGAAAAAGGCTATCCCTTGATTGCTTTTAGTAAATAGCAACTGTCGAGATAGCCTTTTTTAACTTTATTAAGCTAATGCTTCAGTTAGTGCTGGGACCACTTGTTTTTTACGAGATACTACGCCTTTTAATAGCGCGGTATTGTTGTCGAATTTCACATTAAATGCAGCTTCTGCTTTTAAAGCTACTTTTCCAAGTGCTAGTGCTACAGAGTCGTTGTTTAATATATCTGTTACAACGAAGAAGAATAAGTCCAACTCTTTTTCTTGAATTTCACGATGAATTAATTCTTCTAGCTCTTCTTGGCGACCCATTACGTCGTTAACGTCTACTGCGTTTACTTGTGCGATGACTACTTTGTATTCGCCCATGCCGAATTCTTTTGCGTCTAAAGAAAGTAAATCTTCTAGGCTTTTATCACTCAAATCTGCTCCTGCTTTTAACATTGCTAGTCCATACTCTTCTACATTTACACCTGCAATTTTTTCAAGCTCACGTGCAGCGGTAATGTCTTCTTCTGTACAAGTAGGAGATTTAAATAATAAAGAATCTGAAACAATTGCAGAAAGCATTAAACCTGCAATATTTGCTGGGATTTCTACGCCTTTTTCTTTAAAGATTTTATTTAAAATAGTAGCTGTGCATCCAACTGGCTCTGCGCGATAGTATAACGGCTCCGCTGTTTCAAAGTTTGCGATTCGGTGATGGTCAATTACTTCTGTTACTTGTACTTCTTCGATACCCTCTGCGCTTTGTTGCTTTTCATTGTGATCGACTAAAATTACTTTCTTCGCTTCAGTCGAAACATTTCCAACCAATCTTGGGGCTTCGAATCCGAATTTTTCTAAAGCGAATTTTGTTTCATTATTTAATTCACCTAAACGCACTGCTTCCGTGTTTAAGCCGATTGCATTTTTTAAATACGCATAAACAATTGCTGATGTAATCGTGTCTGTGTCTGGGTTTTTATGACCAAAAACTAATACTTTTTCCATGAATAGTCCTCCTAAAAAAACAATTTCCGAAACTATTTTATCATACTTATCTCTGCTGATTGAAAAGTAAATTTGCTAATTGTGTTTTTTGATGTAAAAAATCTGCAAGTGTATATTCATCTAGTACATTTAAATATGCCTTTAAAGCTAGCTGGAGAGCACCCTTTAAACTACAAGCAGGCGTAATTACACAAGAATTAGTACTGCAATCAAAACATTCTACTAAGTGGAAGTCGTCTTCTGTTTGTCTTACAACTTGTCCTATATTAATAGCTGTTGGCTCCATCGCTAAACGAATCCCGCCGCCTCTTCCTCTTATCGTTTCAATATAACCGAGTTTTCCTAATTCATGAGTTACTTTCATCAAATGATTTTTCGAAATACTATATGCATCTGATATGGATTGAATCGTTGAAAGCTCGTTTTTTTCTTTTGTTCCCAGGTATATTAACACCCTTAAAGAGAAATCTGTATACATAGTTAATCTCACACTGCCACCACCATTCTTCAATCCCATTATAACGATTATGACAAAGTCGTGAAAGAAATGTGTCTGATTTATTAAAGGTTTTTAAAGATGTATTTTAAATATTGCTTTAAGAGAAATGCAGGAGTATTGTTGTGTTTGAAAGCAACGAGAAAAAGAAAAGGACGTGTAATTAATATGTTATCTCAAAAAACAATTGATATCGTAAAATCTACAGCACCTGTATTAGAAGTTCACGGAGTTGCAATAACTACAGCTTTTTATAAAAATTTGTTTAATGCACACCCAGAGCTTTTAAATATTTTCAATCATGCTAACCAAGCAAAAGGTCGCCAACAAACTGCTCTAGCAAACGCTGTATATGCAGCTGCGGTGCATATTGATAATTTAGCGACAATTATTCCAGCAGTGAAACAAATCGGACAAAAACATGTCAGCTTAGGTATTAAACCTGAACATTATCCAATTGTAGGCGAACATCTACTTGGAGCAATTAAAGAAGTATTAGGAGATGCAGCTACTGACGATATCATTAATGCTTGGGCTGAAGCATATGGAGTTATCGCCGATGCTTTTATCGGCATAGAAGAAGAAATGTATGTAGCAGCAGAGTCAAAAGAAGGCGGTTGGAGATTCTTTAAAGACTTCGTTATTGCAGATAAAGTAAAAGAAAGTAACAACATTACTTCATTTTATTTAAAACCAGCAGATGGATCTGCAGTACCTACTTATGAGCCTGGACAATTCATAACGATTCGTGTACTCATTCCAGGGGAAAAGTATTTGATGAACAGACAGTATAGCTTATCAAAAGCAGCAGATTCTGAGTCATTCCGTATTTCCGTGAAAAAAGAAGATGAAAATAATCCAGAAGGAAAAGTTTCCGTTCATTTACACAATAACGTAAACATTGGGGACATAGTTGAATTAACTGCTCCAGCAGGTGAATTCGTTTTAAATTCTGAAAAAACAACATCTGTAACTTTCGTTAGTGGTGGTGTGGGTATTACACCAATGATGAGTATGTTCGAAACAATTGCGAAAAACCAACCAAATCGTCCAGTATCCTTTATCTATAGTGCCCGCAATGAAAGCCTTCATCCGTTTGATAAAGATATTAAAGCTTTAATGGAAAAAATGGATGATGCCAAGTATGTAGCACTTTACTCTGATAGTGGTGATGGGTTTATTACAAAAGATTTACTAAAAGAGCATACACGTAAAGATGGCGACGTTTACGTATGTGGACCAGTTGGGTTTATGGAAGCAATGATTAATCATTTACTTGAACTAGGTTATTCTAATGAACAAATTCACTTTGAATTCTTTGGACCTGCTTTACAATTAGATTTAGTTGAAGCTTAATGTAAAGAAACTTTCATCTTTTGAAGTAATACTTTATATAGGAATTATTTAACGTAAAAATAAGCTTTTAGTAGTGCAAAATTTAAGTGCTTGATGCTATAATTATACTATAATCTTTGTAAATAAAGAAAAGAGTGAAATTATGGCCAAACTTTTTGAGAGTAAATATATACCACTTGCCAACTTTTTCAAACAATCAACAAAGAAAGAAATTACATTAACATATAATGAAATTGAGGCGATCATTGGCCAAATACTGCCGAATGCTGCTTATTTAAGTAGCAGTTGGTGGAAAAAAACAAAGCCACCTGCATTACATTATTTTGCCTGGACAGATAATGGATACTCCGTAAAATCTGTAGAAATAGGGAAATCTGTTCTTTTTCATAGTAGCGTTTTAGAGACAGAAGAACGACTAATGGATGAAAACAATCAGCAGGATATCCTTATTATTCGAGAAGCAGAATTAGAAGATGCACGCTCATTCATACGCTTACAGGAATCGATTTTCTCAGAAACAGACTTTATGTTGTATGGAAAATCAGACATACAAATGACTGTTCAAAGTATGCGTAAAGAAATGACTAATTGGAAAAATACTGCTAATTCAATTTTACTTTTTGCCATTATGAATGGTCAGTTTGCTGGGTATGTATTATTTACTGGTGGTCCTGCTCCACGTGCTTTACACCGAGCTTCTGTAGTCATTGGTGTGAAACAGGAGTTCGCTCAAAAAGGGATAGCTTCTTCTCTTATGCTGCATGGTGAAAAATGGGCAAAAGAAGTAGGAATATCAAAGCTTGAGCTTTCTGTCATTAAAGAAAATACTAATGCACAAAAGCTTTATAAAAAGCTAGGTTTCGATATTGAAGGAGACCGAAAAAATGCTCTAATCATTAATGGTCAATTTGTGGACGAGTTTTATATGGGAAAATTAATATAATAAAATAGTAATGACCGACCAATATAGATTGGCCGGTCGTTTTTTGTGAGTTTTGCTAACCTTACCCATAGCATTATCCACCGTCCTATCTCATTTTTGAGACAAATGGATTGTCCGTTTCCCAAAATCTATATGGGTAGTGTACTGCTTCTCCACTATTTTCTATACCTATTCTAGGTCCTGTAGAAATCAAACTCACTTCTTCTCCTTCTGTTATATATAGGGGCTTTTCCGTCCACTTCTTTCCATAGTACTCCATCGTAATTCCTAGCGCTTTTGTTAGTTTACCTGGCCCGTTTGTCCATTGCTTCATTGGTAAATTGTTACGGAATTCTTTCATTAGGTCTAAGCCTTCCATTGGCTCTATTGCGCGTATTAATATGGCATTAGGAATACCTTCTACTCCTGCCACTACGTTTATAAGTGTATGTGTATGCATTTGATAGGTATAAATAAGTCCAGGTTCTCCAAACATTACTTCGGTTCGTTTCGTTCTTCTGTTTCCAAAGCTATGCGCAGCTCTGTCTTCGGCACCCATATACGCTTCAGTTTCTACAATTTTCCCTATTAGAAGCCCTCTATCATGCTCATGAACGATATATTTCCCTATTAAATTTCTTGCTAACTCTAATGTTGGTTGATGAAAAAATGTTGGATCTATTGATTTCATTTATAAAACCTCATTTTCTTCGCTTCAAAGTTTGCCTGCTCATTTTAGAGAAATACTTATCTACTCGGAGCAGTTTCTAGAAAGGCTTTTACTTCTTTTGGATTACGTAATATACATATATCCACATTATTTGTATGTCTCAATAATTTTAAAATACCTGGACGCACATCCCTTGGAAAACGCCAAACCCACTGGGCAAATTCTATGTCTATTTTTTCTTCACACCCTGAAGCCATATCAGGACGAGTTGTTCCCCTATACATCCATGCTCTTTTGAAAACTCGATACGTACATAGAAGTCTTGGGAAATCTAAGAAGATGATTAAATCTGCATACTTCGCTCTTAATTCTAAAGTAGAGTCAAAATTACCATCAATAATCCATTCGTCTTCTTCTAATTTCCCTTGAATTTTCTCTCTAAATTCTGGTTTCGGAGTTGGAACCCAACCAGCGTTCCAAAATAGTGCATCTAAATGGACTAGCGGTAATTTCCACTTTTCTGCTAGCTTTGTTGATAATGTCGATTTCCCTGCACCACTCGAGCCTATGATTAGAATTCTTTTATGTTTTAATTCCCCCAAGTCTCCACTCCCCTTGCGTTACTATTTCTTCATTTTACTATGTTTTACCATCCAAACATAATAAAACCCGCTCTCATATAGAACGGGCTCATAAATTAATCTAATTCAACTTGTTTTGTTTCAGTCCCAAGGAATATAACAGATAGTACACCAATGACTATTGCTATACAGAATATACCGAAAATCCAACTGATTTCATATCCAGAAGTTACAAGTGACCCAACTAATAGAGGTCCTAAAATTCCTCCTACACGGCCAATTGAAGCAGCCATTCCAGAGCCTGTTGCACGGATAACTGTTGGATACTGTTCTGGGGAATATGCATATAAAGCTCCCCAAGCGCCTAGGTTAAAGAACGACAGGAACATACCTGAAACAATTAATGCAGCTGTAGTTTCAGCAGAACCAAATACAAACGCACTCGCTGCAGTTCCGAGTAAATAAGTAACCAATACAAACTTGCGGCCCATTTTTTCTATTAACCATGCGGCAGAGAAATAACCAGGTAATTGAGCAAGTGTCATGATTAATACGTATTCAAAACTTTTAATCAGTGTAAATCCTTTCATCACCATCACACTTGGAAGCCACAAAAACATACCATAATAAGAAAACACGACAGTAAACCATACAACCCAGAGCATTAAAGTCCGTTTCGCATATTTCTTAGACCAAACTTCTTTCATATTTTGCATAATCGTTCTAGAGTCTGTTTTCTTCTCCGTAAAACGAGGAGAATCTGGTAGCTTAATACGTAAATAGATAGCGTAAAATGCTGGTAATGCAGTAATTAGTAAAGCAATTCTCCAACCGTAACTTGGAATAATAAAGTAAGCAATTAGTGCTGATACTAGCCAGCCTGCAGCCCAAAAACTTTCTAATAATACAACCACTCTGCCTCTTTCTTTTGCTTCCACACTTTCAGATACTAGTGTAGACGCGACAGGTAGCTCCCCTCCCAGTCCCATTCCGACGAAGAATCGTAAAATTAAAAATGCTGCCAATGTAGTTGTCAGAGCTGATAATCCACCTGCAATAGAAAACAGCAATAACGTCATCATAAAAATCTTTTTACGACCTACTTTATCAGCAAACACTCCAAACACTAATGCACCTACTGCCATTCCAATAGAGTTAACGCTTCCGATCCAACCCATTTGCCCTGGAGTCAAACCCCAATCTGCCGACAGTGCTGCAATAACGAATGATAGAATTCCTACGTCCATTGCATCAAACATCCATGCAAGTCCTGCAATTCCTAGTAATTTATTCTTTGATAAAGAACTCTTTTTACTCATATATTTCTCCTGTCTTTACATCTGTAATATTACATCTTTACATGACTAGTATACCCATCGAATAGTAAACTATCAATAAGAAACTTAATCTTGTTTTTTATACTTTATTAAGGTAAAATGTCCTTTATGGAAATACATATGTTTATTCAAGAAGAACAGAGAGGCGGACAACACCATGGCTTGGCAAGGTTTAATTGAAGAATATAAAGAATTTTTACCAGTAACAGATAAAACACCTAATTTATCATTACTCGAGGGAAATACGCCTCTTATTAAACTAGATAACTTGTCAAAAGAACTAGGAATCGAACTTTATGGAAAAGTGGAAGGGGCAAATCCGACAGGCTCATTTAAAGATCGTGGGATGGTATTTGCTGTAGCTAAAGCAATTGAAGAAGGAAGCGAATGTGTTATTTGTGCTTCTACAGGAAACACATCAGCTGCTGCTGCGGCTTACGCTGCTCGAGCAGGCATAAAATCCATCGTAGTGATACCAAAAGGAAAAGTTGCTCTTGGTAAATTAGCTCAAGCATGTATGTATGGTTCTAAAATCATTGAGATTGATGGAAACTTTGACGATGCTCTGCAAATCGTTCGGAAAATCAGCGAAACAACACCTGTTGCATTAGTTAACTCGGTCAATCCATACCGTTTAGAAGGGCAAAAAACAGCTGCATTTGAAATTGTAGATGCTCTAGGTTCTTCTCCTGATATTTTATGTATTCCAGTTGGTAACGCAGGAAATATTAGTGCTTATTGGAAAGGTTTCAAAGAATACAATGAAGTAAAAAAATCTGGTCTACCGAAAATGTTTGGGTTTGAAGCTGAAGGTTCGGCGGCAATCGTACAAGGTACACCGATTGCAAGTCCGGAAACAATTGCAACAGCAATTCGAATTGGAAATCCTGCGAGTTGGTCTTTAGCAGTAGCTGCTCGTGACGAATCTAGTGGAATTATTGACTCTGTTACAGACGAAGAAATATTAAACGCATATCAACTAATCGCTAGTCGAGAAGGCGTGTTTGTTGAACCTGGTTCCGCAGCATCACTTGCAGGAGTTATTAAATCTGTAAAAACCGGAAAAATTCCTGCAGGAAGCAAAGTAGTAACAATCTTTACTGGAAATGGCTTAAAAGATCCAGATACTGCTATGCAAGTTTCAACTGTAGATTTAATATCTTTAAAAAATGATGAGGAAGAAATTCGTCGATATATCGAGGGATTACTATGAGTAAGAAGTGGACAATTTCCATACCAGCAAGTACCGCTAATTTAGGCCCTGGTTTTGACTCAATTGGAATCGCTTTGGATAAATATTTAGATGTCGATGTGGAGATTGCTGCGGAGTGGAAAATCGATAATTTATCAGATAATTTACCTCTAGTTCATAATCCAGAAGAGCATTTAATTGTCCAAGCTGCGCAAAAAACTGCCCAAATGCACGCGCTAGCATTACCCTCTTGTCATTTAAAAGTGAAAAGTGAAATTCCACTAGCTCGCGGAATGGGAAGTAGTGCATCTGCTATTGTTGCAGGAATAGAAGTTGCTAACCAGGTACTTGATCTTCAGCTTACATCACATGATAAATTGAAAGTAGCGACTGTAATGGAGGGACACCCTGACAATGCTGCTGCTTCGATTTTTGGAGGATTTACTATTTCATCCAATGCAGATAATGGTGAGATCCACGTGTTTCATACTTCTAATATTGATGCTGCTTTTGTATTATTCATACCCAACTTTGAATTAAAAACAGAAAAGGCTAGAAGTGCTCTACCTGATAGCTATACGCGTAAGATAGCTGCACAGGCAAGCGCTACGGCAAACTTATTAACAGCAGCTTTTCTCACTCAATCATTTGAACAAGTGGGAACGTATATGGAGCAGGATTTATTTCATGAACCATATCGTCTAGACCTAATTCCAGACAGCAGGAAAATCATAAGTGCAGCTAAAAAAGCCGGAGCATTCGGAACCTGCATAAGCGGAGCTGGCCCTACTCTACTTTCCTTAGTACAAAAAGGAACAGAAGAGAGGTTTATCTCCAATTTAAATGGTAAATTCCCTAGTTTTGAACTTGTTCCCGTTGGGATGAATATAGTGGGAATTACTGTTTCTACAAATAAAGAAGGCAGCACAGTTTGTTAACTGTACTGCTTTTTCTTATTACCAATCGTAGCTTTTAGCTGCTGAATGCAAAGTGAAATTTCCATCTTTTGTAGTTGAACTTAGTATTTCATTACGCTAATATACTTACCAATCTTCATCCAATCTTCCTCAATGAAATCTCGATTAGAAGGACGATAAAAAACAGCAGCAGGGTGGTAAGTAGGGATAATTATATATTTTTCTTCCGACCAAACATAATCAATTTCTTCGAGTGAACCTAAATGTCTCACTGCGTGTTCAAGGACTTGTCCATGCAAATTAGATACTTTCGCTTCTTTGCCAAGTAAACGCTGCAATCCAACATTCCCCAATGTCACAATGACTAGTGGTGCTATATTTTTTATTTCATAATCTAGTAATGGCGCATGTGCGATGATTTCTTGTTGTGTTGGTTGTCGATTATATTTTCTTTCTATAACCTCACCATTTCTCATCTTTTTCTCTTTCCACATGTATGGTCTACTTCTCACAGCACTCGTCATATAAACGTCATCTCTTGTAAGATCTACACTTTTAAGTGACTTTTCTAACTCATCTCCTGCTCTACCGATGAAAGGTATCCCTTGTATAGCCTCATTTTCTCCCGGTGCTTCTCCTATTAACATAATTGCAGGATTCTTGGGACCTTTTCCTTTGACGAAGCCTTCAACAGGAAACCCTTCTATTCTTTTCATGCCGATTTTTACTAACTGATCTGGTAACTCGAACATTGAGAATATCACCTCTTAAGAAAAGCGCAAGCGTCTTTTTAGTGTATCTTGGCTTCACTATTTCTAGAATGCTTTGGACGAAACATTGCCTACACTATTACTGTTTGAATTTTTGTGGATGGAGAAGTAACTGCGTCACTTCTCCATCCACTTTTTTCGGTAATCTTGTGGCCGATGTTTGTCCGTCGCCCTCTTGTAATATGTGTGGACATAATGCGTTTGGTTTTGATAAGAAGAGAAAAATGCTCCCCTACTCATCTTAAAGCTTCCGAAGATACAATTTCGGAAGCTCTCCCCTTCCTTACCTTTAAAACCTATCTATTTTCTCCCTTAGTTCCGCTAGTCATAGGGATTAGCAAATGAAGGCTCCAAACTTTGCCAAGTATCTTTCTTATTTGCATGGTGCAAAAAATTGTTTTCGTGAGCAATAGCATCTCTTACTTAGGTACCACTCACTTTATGGATTGGAGTGAAAGGTGGCGACTCCAGCGGGATGAGTGAGACAGATGAGCAATCACAACGAACGCGTAAGCGGCGGTGATGGCTCATCGCTCACCCCGCGGAAAGCGTCCACCTGAAACGGAAATCCACGGCATTATTTTATTTTTTAAAGTACTATGAACACTGGATTCATAGGAGGAAAATTCATATTCTTTCTTAATCTTTTAAAAAATCCCCTCCTGAAAAGGAAAGGATTTTACAAATTAATCTTTGGACCGCTTTTTTTACGGTATTCATACCACAATGCAACAATAACAAACCATGTATACCCTATCATCCATCCGGCAAACACATCAGATGCATAATGACGGGATTCAGCAATTCGAGATAAACCAATCATCATTGTAAGGAGTATAGCCCCAATCCAAATAAGTATACGAGTTTTTTTATTTGATTGATATTCTGTTAGAAAATATGCAACGGTGAATATATATAATAGTCCGACCATTGCATGTCCAGATGGGAAACTAAAGCTCTCTAATTGATGCGGAACATCTGGTCGAGCCCGATGTACCCATTTTTTTAATAATTGATTGAGAACATTTCCTACACCAACAGTAAACAAACCAAATAGCATGCCACGGTAGTTTTTCGAGCGAATCCATAAATATGCAAATAATATTAGCATTATGATAATTACAAATGCGGTTTCCCCTAAATAATGAAATGGAATGATAAATTGATTGCCTATTAGTAATTCAGACATTTTATGATCAAATGAAACTACCTCATCCTTAGTAAACGTTAAAAAGAACGCTGTAAAACCTAATAACGTTATAAATGCTAGCGGATAAAACCATTTTTTCATATAATCCCCTCCTATTCTTACAAAAAGTATAAGCTAGATATGCATTATGTACAATGAAAAAGGATGTCCTTCTGATTGAGCGATTTTCATGAATGATTGATCGATTATGCCTCTTGATTGATCGATTATAGCAAAAGATTGAGCGATTCTCCCAATAAAGCAAAAATCCACGAGAATTTGCTCCTCGTGGACTTTCATTTCATCATTATTTTAAAGCTTCTAGTACAGCATCAATTTTTGCATTTTCAGATTCAATACCGCCACCTGACAAGTACCAAACTTCTGGATCTAAGTAATAAATTTTGCCGTTTTTAGCAGCGTTTGTTTTACCAACAATATCATTTTCAATTGCTGCTTTTGTAGCCGATTCCCCTTCAGTTACTACTGCATCGCGGTCAACTACAAAAAGAATGTCTGGGTTCTTCTCCAAAACATATTCATATGAAACGCTTTGACCATGTGTAGAAACTTCTAGATTTTCATCTACCGCTTTGACACCATATGCATCATGGATTACACCGAAACGTGAGCCAGGGCCATAAGCACTTAATTCGCCTTCTGATGCAAGAACAACTAAAGCTTTTTCATCTAAATTAGATGTTTTTTCTTTTACTTCCATAAGTTTTGCATCAATTTTATCTAATGCGGCAGTTGCTTCTGCTTCTTTACCGAATATTTTACCAGCCAATTCTGTGTTTGCTTTAAATGAATTTACATAGTCAGCAGTGTTTAATCCAACAAAAACGGTTGGAGCAATTTTACTTAATTCTTCATATGCATCTGCTTGACGTCCAGAAATGAAAATCACATCCGGTTTCATCGCACTGATTGCCTCAAAATCTGGCTCTTTTAAAGCACCAGCGTTTTTGTAAGTAGTTTCATCTGCATATTTGCTTAAGTATTTTGGTAAGCTACTTTGAGATACTGAAGCTACGTCCACTCCTAGTGCATCTAATGTATCTAGAAAACCGTAGTCAAATACAACAACTGTTTTAGGTTTTGCATCAAGAGTTACTTCTTTATATCCTTCTGGTTGTGCAATAGTTAATGGGAAAACAGATGCTTCTTCTGTTGTTCCTTCTGTAGTAGCTTCTTCGTTTGATTTTGATGTATCTTCTGTTGCATCATTTTTTGAACCACATGCAGCTAATAATACTAGCAAAGCACTTATTACGGCTAATAATTTCCAGTTTTTCATTGAATAAATCTCCCTTTTCCTATGAATTAAAATATACGCAAATGCGGCAGCTATTCATTTCTTGGATTGGAATATCCATATCATAAATTTCTTTTAGCGCATCTGAATTAATGATTTCATGTGTTGGACCGTCTTTGATCACACGTCCGTCTTTCAAGGCTACGATATAATCAGAGTATACGGACGCAAAATTTATGTCGTGCAATACAATTACAACTGTCTTACCTAGCTCTTTTACAAGCTTTCGAAGAATTTTCATAATTTGAACGGAATGCTTCATGTCCAAGTTATTTAAAGGTTCATCTAATAATATAAATTCTGTGTCTTGAGCGATGACCATTGCTATGAAAGCACGCTGACGTTGACCACCAGAAAGCTCATCTAAATAGTTATCCTCTAAATCAGCTAAATTCATATACTCAATTGCTTGATCAACCATTTTAATATCTTCCGCATTTAATCGTCCTTTGGAATAAGGAAAACGTCCAAAAGATACTAACTCACGAATAGTTAATCGCACATTCATATAGTTTGACTGTTTCAGAATGGAAACTCGTTTTGAAAAGTCATTGGACTTCCATTTACGTACATCTGACTTATCTAGTAAAACATCGCCAGTGTCAGCATCCATTAAACGACTTACCATAGACAATAGGGTAGATTTTCCAGCCCCATTAGGTCCAATAAACGAAGTAATTTTTCCGGACTGAATATTTACACTAACATTGTCCACAACCGGCTTTTTAGCAAAATACTTAGTTACCTCTTTTACTTGGATCATGACGTAGCTCGACTCTCCTTTAATAATAAATAGATGAAGTAAATTCCACCGAGAAAGTTAATAATTACGCTCAATGTAGTATCGAACGTGAATATCCTTTCGACAATCCACTGTCCACCGATTAATGCAACTAAACTCATTAAACTAGCACCGATAATTAGCACCGAATGCTTGTATGTGTTAAAGAATTGATACGATAAGTTTGCAACTATTAAACCAAAAAATGTGATTGGCCCAACAAGTGCTGTAGAAGTAGCAATTAAAACAGCTGACAACACAAGCATGCTCTTAACTATTTTGTCGTAATTCACTCCAAGATTGATGGCGTTATCTCGCCCCAAGGACAGCACATCTAGTTCTCGAATGCTACGCCAGCCATAAAGGATGGACAGTACAATAATAATCATCGCAAGCCAGACTAAATCTCCATTTACGTTGTTAAAACTTGCAAACATTTTATTTTGCAAGCTTGTAAACTCATTCGGATCAATAAGTACTTGAAGAAAAGTTGTAATGCTTCCCAAAAATGTACCGATGATAATCCCAACTAGAAGTAAGAAATAGATTGGGCGTTTACCGGCATTAAATAAAAAGCGATAAAGCAATAATGCAAATACAATCATCGCGATAACTGAAATAAAGAAATTATAATTTTTGTTAATAACTAAAATCGACATCGAACCAAAAAAATAATAAATAAATGTTTGGACCAACATATATAGCGAATCAAGACCCATTACACTTGGTGTTAAAATTCGATTATGTGTAATAGTTTGGAAAATTACTGTTGAATAGGCAATTGCTACACCAGTAAGTGCCATCGCTAATACTTTAATCGCACGACGTGGCAGAGCATAATCAAAGCTTCCATTCAAACCTTGAAACAAATAAAGTGCTATGCAGATTATTGCCACTACTAGCAATAAAATCATCTTCGTTCTATTTCGCATATGCTTTCCCCCTAAACAGTAAGAATAGGAAGATTGCACTTCCGATCACACCAACTGTCATGCTAATCGGTATCTCATAAGGGAAAATTATTACCCTACCTAAAATGTCGCATATCAGCAAGAAAATGACTCCGAGCAATGCGGTATGTGGAAGTGTTTTTTCTAAATGATCCCCTTTAAATATAGAAACAATATTTGGGATGATTAAGCCTAAGAATGGGATTATTCCCACTGTTAAAACAACAGTAGTCGAGATTAAAGCTACTAGTACTAATCCTAAATTCATCACTCTTTTGTAAGATAAACCGAGGTTTTTCGCAAAATCCTCACCCATCCCCGCAACCGTAAAACGATTAGCATAAAAGTAAGCAATAATTAGTACAGGTACACTTATGTAAAGTAGTTCATATCTGCCTTTTAAAATCAAGGAAAAATCTCCTTGTAGCCAGACAGTAATATTTTGAATAATGTTTGATTTGTATGCAAAAAACGTAGTAATAGAAGACAAGATATTTCCGAACATTAGACCAACAAGTGGAATAAAGATAGCATCTTTAAATTTTATTCGATTAAGTATTTGCATAAATAACAGTGTACCCGCTAAAGCAAAAATGAAAGCAAAAGTGAGCTTCTGCATATATGTCGCATTTGTAAAAACGATCATCGAGATTAAAATTCCCAATCGAGTAGCATCAAGCGTACCTGCCGTCGTTGGGGATACAAACTTATTTCTACTGAGACTCTGCATAATTAACCCTGCAATACTCATCCCTGCTCCTGCAAGTATTATGGCAATTAGTCTCGGTACACGGCTAATCAAAAATATTTGCGTCTTTTGCGATGTAAAATCTAACAAATCCATTGGTGAAATTCTTGTAACACCAACAAAAAGAGACAAGAAAGAAAGTGTGACTAGTGCAATTACAAGATATCTTTTTTTCATAACAATCCTCATCATTCTATTTGTGAAAGAAATGAAAGTGAAAATCATTATCATTTACTCACAAATTTTATTATAGCATCTAGGGTATACAAGTCAACGAATAAATGAAAATGATTTTCAATTGATGATATATATGCACATAACGCAAACTTCATACATGCTAACCAGATAGTGAGTTTGACTGGATAAGAGTTTTTTTGACCCGATAGAAGCTCTTTTGACCGGATAAATTTTTTTCTGTCCGGATAGCAGCTTTTCTGTCCGGATAAACTTATTTCTGACCGGATAGCAGCTTTTCTGTCCGGATAAATTTTTTTCTGTCCAGATAGCAGCTTTTCTGACCAGATAAATTTTTTCTGTCCGGATAACAGCTTTTCTGACCGATTAGCATTTTCCAAACAAAAAACTGCTTGCACTTGTTGTGAACAACAAGTGCAAGCAGTTTTTTTAATTAAATAGATACAGCATTATCAATAACTTCTTGCGGAATGACAATTTCATTAACTTCATTAAAGTTGGAGAAATCGGATTTAACGTTTTGTTTTATATTTCTTTTTTCTCCATTAATCGTCATATCCATATCAAAAACTACATCCACTTTATTTGTATGGAACGATTTTTTGTCAATGTGAATTAAGTAATTTATTGAGTTGATGGTCATATCCATATTTACTTCATCGTCAATACTTTTAAGAGCATCTTCCATTTCTGTTTTTACTAGATCTGTAAACTTTTCTCCAGAGGCTTGTAATGTAAGAATATAATTATCATTATCCTGCTCGAACGTAAAATCGTCTAAATAACTTTCAATTATTTTCAGTTGGTTTGTTGGATTAGATTGATTCGTAGTATTCATCAGTTGATCCATCATTTCTTTAGGAAACTTCATCCATTGACCCGATTGTGCTTCATACATGTAGAAAGCATCTTTCGTGATATAGCTTTCTATCTCAATATCTTGGGCTTCCATGCTACCATCCGACGATTTCATGCTTGTTGTTCCGGTTTGATGCATTTGCATTGGCTCTATTACATATTCCATATCCATCAGTGAACTAAGATCCAAATTCATATCTTGAGCAGGCAAATGCATCGTTTGTTTCATATCTATTTTTGCCTTCACACTTTTCAGCTCTTCTGATACTTTTAGTGACTTATCATATACTTCTTTAAGTGTTAACTTACTTGTCTCGGTTACATTTGTATCTTTTACCGGGGCAGCCGTCTCATTACAAGCTGCTAAACCTAATGCTAATGTGGCTACAGCTAATAGTGTGGTCCATTTCTTCATCTCGTTTATCATCCCTTCATTTCAGATAATAACTTTACGAGGAAGGTTACGGAAAAGTTTCATTTATTATCTATTAGCGGACTCCACGCATGTATTTTTGGATGAGCGGAGTTAGAAAGTACAATAATAATCCTAAAACAAGCGCTATAGCACCGATTACACCGAAATAGACAATCTCATTTTCAGGCGTATATAGTTTTACTACTTGAGCATTAATCGCTTGAGCCGATGCATTCGTTAAGAACCATAAACTCATTGTTTGAGCTGCAAATGCACCAGGAGCAAGTTTTGTTGTTGCTGATAAACCAACTGGCGACAGTAGTAACTCTCCAAGAACAACTAAGAAGAAACTCAACACAAGCCAAAACGGATTAACAAGCGTTTCAGTACCATTTAAATACGCAGGAATTATCATGACAATAAATGACATACCTGCAAAGAATAGTCCGTATGCAAATTTTCTAGGTGTAGATGGTTGTCTATTCCCCAGTTTCACCCATAACCATGCAAAGACAGGCGCTAATGCAATAATAAATAAAGGATTCAATGATTGGAACCATGCTGGTGAAATTTTAAATGAACCGATCATTAAGTTCACCCGTTCATCTGCATATAAAGCTAAAATATTTGATCCTTGCTCTTGAATAGCCCAGAACATCATGGCCGCTATAAATAAAGGAATATAAGCAAGCAATCTTGACTTTTCATCGGCAGAAGTTTTGCCACTTCTATACATCACGATAAAATAGAGCGTCGGTATAACAATACCTAGAATAGAAACCGTCATCGTAAAAACATCAATTGTCATAATACCCTGTTGGACTAAAATGAACCCAACTATTAGTACTACAACAATCGCTAAACCAATTCGTGTCAAAACTTTTTTTCGTTCTTCTTTCGACATTGGGTTTGGTACATACGATCCTGCTAAACCAAGATATTTTTTCTTTGTGATTAAAAAGACAATTAATCCAAGAGCCATACCGACAGCTGCAATCCCAAATCCTAAATGGAAATTATAATCAAGACCAATCGTTCCTACTACTAAAGGTGCAATAAAAGCCCCTGCATTAATACCCATATAAAAAATACTAAAACCTGAATCACGACGTACATCGTCTTCTGAATACAAATCTCCAATAATACTTGAAATATTAGGTTTTAACAGTCCAGACCCTATAATGATTAAAGCCATTGAAATAAATAACGGAGTCATCCCACCAGGAAATGACAAAGCGATATGTCCACACATTATTAGGAGACCACCGAAAAATACCGTTTTAGTAGTTCCAAACAATCTATCTGCTATCCAGCCACCAATTATTCCAGACATATAAACAAGTGACCCATATACAGCCATGATTGAATTGGCAGTGGTTTTATCAATACCTAATCCACCTTGCGTCACTTCATAGTACATATAATAAATAAGAATTGCGCGCATTCCATAATAAGAAAAGCGCTCCCAAAACTCAGTGAAAAATAGTGACGATAAGCCTTTCGGGTGTCCGAAGAATCCTTTTTGCGGCACCGATTGGACTATTTCTTTTTTTGTAGCCATGATCCTACCTCTTTTCTAAATGTAACATATTATATCTTTCCCTTTTTTCTATGTCAAAAAACATTCAATTTGAAATATTCACTAAGGAAAAAATTTGATATATTTCGACTTTTGAAGTTTTTCGGTATAATAGTCGTTATGACACAGGAAAGGAGTAGATTTTGTGTTAAAAAAGTTTTTTTCATTTTATAAACCACATAAACGATTATTCATCATCGATTTTAGTAGCGCTGTATTCGTTGCAATTTTAGAGCTTGCGTTTCCTGTTGCAGTTCAATGGTTTATTGATAAATTATTACCTACTGGTGATTGGAATATGATTGTAAAGATAAGTATCTTGCTATTGTTAGTTTATATGTTAAGTACTTTTCTCAATTATGTTGTAAGTTATTTAGGTCATAAACTAGGCATTAATATTGAAACAGACATGAGGCAGCAATTATTCAATCATGTACAACGACAATCGTTCCGTTTTTTTGATAACACGAAGACCGGTCATATTATGAGTAGAATTACGAATGACTTATTTGACATTGGCGAACTTGCTCACCATGGGCCAGAGGATTTATTCATCGCCATTATGACACTCATCGGTGCTTTTGCTATTATGTTCCATATCAATCCGGAGCTTGCACTTATTGCAATTATTATGGTGCCGTTCTTAGCGTTTGTTGCAACATATGGAAACATTATGATGAATAAAGCATGGAAAAACATGTACGGTAAAATTGCAGACGTTAATGCCCGAGTCGAAGACAGTGTGTCTGGTGTACGCGTTGTGCAATCATTTACAAACGAAAAGTTTGAAATTGCTCGCTTTCAAAAAGATAACGGACAATTCCGTATTGCCAAGCTAGTAGCTTATAAGGTAATGGCAGGAACACATTCGAGCATCTATATGATGACTCGCCTTGTGACATTGGTCGTGCTTGTAGTAGGAGCATGGTTTACAGTTAAAGGGAAACTATCAACAGGAGAGCTTGTGAGTTTTATTCTCTATGTTAATGTGTTAATAAAGCCGGTTGATAAAATAACAGCACTTCTTGAGTTATATCCTAAAGGGATGGCAGGATTTAAACGATTTTTGGAACTCATGGAGCAGGATCCTGATATACAAGATAGCCCAAATGCTCTAAATGTATCTCACTTAAATGGAAATATTGAATTCGAGAATGTTAACTTTAGATACGATGAGCACAAGTCTGTCTTAGAGGATATTAACTTATTAGTAAAAGCTGGTGAAACAGTTGCATTTGTAGGTCCATCAGGAGCCGGGAAAACGACTATCTGCTCACTCATCCCTCGTTTTTATGATGTAAATGCAGGTGCTATAACGATTGACGGATTAAATATAAGAGATGTGACAATGGAGTCATTACGTTCTCAAATTGGGATAGTGCAGCAAGATGTGTTTTTATTTACAGGTACTGTTCGTGAGAATATTGCATATGGTAAAAAAGACGCTTCCAAAGAAGAAATTCAAGATGCAGCGAAAAAAGCGCACTTAGAAGGTTTCATAGCGTCACTTCCAGATGGATACAATACACAAATTGGTGAACGCGGACTTAAATTATCTGGCGGACAAAAGCAGCGTTTAGCAATCGCTCGCATGTTCTTGAAAAATCCACCGATATTAATTTTGGACGAGGCCACTTCAGCTCTCGATACTGAAACAGAAAAGATCATTCAACAATCCTTAATGGAGCTTGCAGAAAATCGTACAACACTTATTATTGCTCACCGTTTAGCAACTATACGTGATGCAGATCGTGTAATAGTAGTCACAGAAGATGGAATCGCAGAAGATGGAACTTATAATGAATTAGTTGCGCAAGATGGCATTTTCGCTAGATTGCATAATATACAGTTTCAAGAAGTTTGATTAGTAAAAGCTGCTTCACATATTGTGTGAAGCAGCTTTTACTTTGTTTTAAATTTGTATTTCCCTCACTTGATGCTTAGTTTTCTCATTTAACGATTAGAAGCTTTCACGAATAATAAAAGACTATCCAAATAGTCGGAAGTACTTATCCTACCGTTTGAATAGTCCCTTTTAGTTATTGAACAAATATAAATTCTTGAAACCGATCATAATCAGCTTTTTTCAATTCCACTTTAACAAGCGTACCTTCTTCTTCATACGAAGTTGATTTCACTGATGCGTACTCATTTAAATAGGACACGATATCCCCTCTATCAAAAGGTACGAGCATGGAGCATTGTAGGTAATCGGAGAAAATATGCTTTTTAATGATTTCTAGCAGTTCATCTAGTCCTGCACCCTCTTTTGCAGAAATCCAAATATTTTTCCCTGCAACATGTGGGTACTTCATTTCTGCAAGATCTGATTTATTGTATACAAAAACAGTAGGAACATCTTCTACTCCAACAGCTAACAAGGTTTCATTTGTTACGTCCATCATGTATCGATGTTCGTCGTTCGAAACATCCACAACATGTAGAAGTAAATTTGCATCACGTGCTTCTTCTAAAGTTGAGCGGAAAGCTTTTACTAGATGATGCGGAAGCTTACTAACGAATCCAACTGTGTCGGTTAATAAAAACTCTTTTTGATCGGATAATTTTATTTGTCTAACAGAAGTTTCAAGGGTAGCGAAAAGCATGTCCTTTTCAAATACTTGCTTCGATTCTACTTGCCCAACTTTATTGAGAAATTGATTCATAATCGTCGATTTACCAGCATTCGTATACCCAACTAAAGAAACAACCGGAATAGCGTTTTTCTTACGCTGTTTACGTTGCGTTTCTCGTTGATATTTTACATGCTCGAGTTCACGTTTTAGTTTAGCAATTTGGTCTTCAATCTTACGTCTATCTAGTTCTAGCTTCGTTTCCCCTGCACCACGGTTTTTAAATCCGCCGCCTGTTCCTCCGCCTTGTCTGCCAAGTGATGCACGAAGTCCTACTAATCGAGGTAACATGTATTGAAGCTGAGCTAATTCTACTTGCATTTGTGCTTCGTTTGATTTTGCTCGTCGTGCGAAAATATCTAAAATAAGCATAGTTCGGTCTATAACTTTGCAATCTAAATCTCTTTCCAAATTTCGAATTTGAGATGGAGATAATTCGTCATTAAATATTATGAGGTTTGCACCTGCTTCCTCGTAGAAATTTTTAATTTCTTCTACTTTTCCAGTCCCAACATAATGGGATGAGGTAACTCTATTTAAATTTTGCGTAACTTCTCCAACAACTTCTACATTTAACGCTTCTGCTAAGTTGTGTAATTCCTCTAATCCATATTCAAAATGCTCATCATGTTGCAAATTGACTGCCACAACGATGGCCTTTTCTATTAATTCTTCCAAAATGCTTCCCCCTCTTAACAAAAGCAATAAGTTGCTTGTTCATATATAATAACTTCTTCTATAGCAGACCCACTAATATGAATACTTCTAAGTCGCTCTTTCGTTCCGTCCTCTAACCTTTTGAATACTAAATGAGTATTTGATAAAAGTAATGTCTGGTCATCATGTTCCTTTAAATCAAAGTACTTTTTCCACTTGTCCATTACTTCCCTTGGATTTACTACATGAAATTCACAAGCATTTATGGACAATTTTAGATTGCTTTCATCGATAGTACCCTCTTTTTGAAGTAAATTGTAGCGCTCGTTATCACTTTTTTCCCACTCTATAAAGAATGGAGTTGGAAGTGCTTCACTTACTTCCTCTTTTACAAAAAGCATTTTCCACTTACGCACTAAGCCACTTGTTAATTTTCTTTCAGCATGTAAAACTCCCGATGTTTCTATACCTTTTTCTTCAAGTTTCAAGCATAGTTCGTCAATTGATGAAGTCCTGATACATATTGTCCCAAAACCCGGCCCTGTTTTCAAATCATGTAGGAATAAATCGATTAATGGGTGATTGGATTTGGCTGCAACTTCTTCATGCTCTAATGCCAACCATTCAATATAGCTATTTTTTGTATATAGAAGAGCATTATATGTACCCCAGTGAGTATGCTGACCTCCAACTACTGCGTGGAATCTTTTTTCGTACCAATCCTCAGCTACCTCTTTTGGTGTTTTAGTTACATGATGAACAATATGATCTAAATACATGATTTACCTCATTTCATATTATGTATGATCTTTCCTGAAACAAAAAGAGGTGACGATGAAGAACTGCCACCTCTTTTGACAATTTCCCGGGAAATGTGTCGATTGCATATTATCCTTTCGACACAAACAAATCTGCCCTTTTGAATGTTAGTATCTTTCCTTTTATTCTATCACAAAATTCAGAGGAAATAGACTTTTCCTCTACCAATTGACAGATCTCTGGGACATGGTAAAATCCTAATTACTTTAGTACTTTGAAGCGTTGAATCGCGAAAGTAAAAGTTTAATAATAACCTAGGAGGAAATACTATGTTTCGTATTCGATCGACGATAACTCCTTCATTTATGGAGGCAGCATTACTAATTTTATCGATTATTACCATAATGGCAGTTTGTATTATCAAATTTGATGCCGTTCCCCATATGCCCATTTTGTTAGCCATTGTATTGCTTATCACGTATGGTCTATGTAAAAAAGTACCTTACAAAAAGTTAGAAGAAGGACTGGTTGAAGGCTCGAGTGCTGGGCTTGGAGCAATTTTCATATTTTTCTTTATTGGAATTTTAATTAGTAGCTGGATGATGAGCGGAACAATTCCAACGCTTATTTACTTAGGGTTTCAGTTTATCTCTCCTCACTTTTTCTATGCTATAGCATTTGTTGTGACATGTATTATTGGTTTATCAATCGGAAGTTCCTTAACAACGGTCGCAACAGTTGGGGTTGCATTTGTTGGAATGGCAAGCGCTTTGGATATTTCTTTAGCTATTACTACTGGGGCAATTGTTTCGGGTGCTTTTTTTGGCGATAAAATGTCACCTTTATCTGATACGACAAGTCTTGCATCAGCAATCGTACATGTAGATTTATTTGAACACATTCGTAATATGGGTTGGACTACAATCCCCGCATTCTTCATTTCGCTTGTTGGATACTGTATTTTGTCACCTAATAATGAAATACAAAATATTGATCAAATAAATACCTTTCAAGAAGGACTCTTGCAAACAGGATTGATCCATTGGTACACCCTACTACCACTTGCTTTACTCGTCTTCCTTTCTTTTAAAAAGGTATCTGCTATTATTGCACTTGCTTTAACTTCCATTGCCGGTATAATCGTTTCATATTTCCATCACCATTATGCCTTAGGAGAAGTGCTAAACATATTATTTAGCGGTTATACATCTCAAACAGGAATTGAAGTAGTTGATTCGCTGCTTACACGTGGTGGTATGAATAGTATGATGTTCACCATATCACTTGTAATACTTGCTTTAAGCATGGGTGGACTTTTATTCACACTTGGTATCGTGCAAAGTCTTCTGTTGAAAGTGGAGAGCTTATTAAAAAGTGTAGGGTCTGTCATTACTGCAGCTGCGTTTACTGCAATTGGAGTGAACACATTAATAGGTGAGCAATATTTATCCATTTTATTAACAGGAGAAACATTCCAAGCACAATTTCAAAAAGTTGGGTTAACAAATAAAAACTTAGCGCGTGTGATGGAAGATGCTGGTACAGTCGTTAATCCACTTGTACCTTGGAGTGTCTGTGGAATATTTATCACTAAAGTATTAGCAGTATCAACGATCGACTATTTGCCATTTGCATTTTTCTGCCTGCTTAGTCCGATACTTACTATATTGTTTGGTTGGACAGGAAAAACATTAACTTATGTTGAGAGGAAATAGATTCCGTTTATTGTATTTTCCAACTAACCTAGAATCTTGTAGTTGTGATACACTAATCCCATGTATCTTAAGAAAAAGAAGGCGGATTTTATGGAATTTCAAGAAATGAAAGAATATATAATCGAACAAGCTTTAAGTAAGCAATTAATTTCTGCAACGATTAGCCAACCACGTGCAAAATCTAATGAAATAAAGCGAGTAAAGCTAAAACCGATTGAAATAAAAAATATGTATCATATCCAAATAGAATATCAATACGAACGTGTTTTAAAACATGAGAATATTCCAATAGAAAACTTTGCAGAGTCATTGGAAAAGCTATTTGATCAATACCGTCAAATGCATGCAGATTTCATAACAGAAAAAGTACAAGTCCAGCTTTCCAAGAAAAACAAAGTTATGTGGAAATCGGAAAAAACTGCCTCTTCAAAAACAGTGAACTTATCTCATAATCGGAAAAAGAACTATCTTTTAGACGAAGATACACCTTATCCTTTTCTTATTCGTTTAGGTGTACAAACAGCTGAAGGTAAAGTAAAGAAGCAAAAGTATGATAAATTTAAGCAAATTAATCGTTTTGTGGAGTTTATTGACGATGCACTTGCTTACTTACCAAAAGGAAAACCTGTTCGAATTCTTGATTTCGGATCTGGGAAATCATATTTAACATTCGCACTTTATCATTATTTAAAAATCGAAAAGGGAATCGATATTCGTGTAACCGGACTTGATTTGAAAAAAGAAGTTATCGAGGAATGTGCGATGATTGCAAATGATTTAGGCTATGATCAGCTTGAATTTTTAGTTGGAGATATTAATGATTACAACGATGAAACAACTGTGGATATGGTAGTCACCCTGCACGCTTGCGATGTAGCGACAGATATGGCTCTTGCACGCGCAGTCAAATGGGGAGCAAGTGTAATATTAAGCGTTCCTTGCTGTCAGCACGAACTAAATGCCCAGCTAAATGCACCAGGGCTTGACATTATGTTGAAGCATGGACTTATTAAAGAACGTTTTGCAGCACTTGCAACTGATTCCATCCGAGCTGAAATTCTAAATTTGGTTGGCTATGAAGCACAACTAGTCGAATTTATCGACATGGAAAACACCCCAAAGAACATTTTGATACGTGCTTACAGAAATGGGAAAAAGCCAACAGCTGAACAATTCGAAAAGTATAATCATTTTAAACAAATGTTAAACGCAAATCCATTTTTGGAGAATGAACTAAAAGACTATTTATGATCACACAAGTGCCTGTTTCTTGCAATATTATTCATGTGAGAAACAGGCGTTTTTTATAAGTGACGTCTCGTCTAAATAGCCAAAAATAATTTTAGTTAATTATAATAGGAGTTGAACATATTGAGAGAACCAACTTTGAGAAAAGTAGCATATGGTGTAGCGATGGCTATTGCTATCATCCTAGTTCATTTTATCAATGCAAGAATATATGCAATGCCTCCGATTTTCGCACTATTTCTAGCAATTTTTATCACTTACCTATGTATTTCATTAATAAAAAAATCCGACAAATTCGATCAAAAAATTTCCAGAACGAAATATAATCTCTTAAACGCACTAGTTGTTCTCGTTCTCTTCATTGCTTATTATACAATCGCAAAATAAAGGTCGCCTCCTTGGTGGGACGACCTTTATTTTATACCTCTTGTCTCAAAGCTTGGATAACATCGATTTTCGTTGCTTTTCTTGCTGGTCTCCAACCAGAAACCATTGCTACTCCAATACTAATAACAGATGCGATAACTACAAGTTGCCAAGGTATTAACGAGAATTTGATTGATAAGTCTTGGAACTTGTCCTCACCTAGCGCTGCTCCAACAACCATCGGTAATATCCAGTTCGCTAGGAAACTTACAGCATATGAAATGATAACCGCAAGCACGGTACCAATAATACCGATCCATGCGCTTTCCATTAAGAACAAGCGTTGAATTAGTTTAGGACTAGCCCCAATTGCTTTCATAACACCAATTTCCCTCGTACGTTCAGTTACGGCCATCGTCATTGTATTAAATATACCAATCGATGAAATTAACACAGCAATTGTTCCTACAAATATTAAACCAATTTTAAATGCCATAAAAAAGACATCTAGTTGTTCTAATTGTTCTGAAACAGAATAGACGCTATATCCCATATTCTTTAACTCTTCTGTCACTGATTTCACGTGCTCCAAGCTAGAAGTATAAATCTTTGTTTGGGTATAAAATAAATCCGTGTTTTCTGCTCCTGTATTAGATACATACACATCTTGAAACTTATCTCTCCAAGATTCATCCAATAAAACATTTGTATCGACTATCCAATCCTTTGCTGGTTTTTCAGTTATCCCTACAATGGTAAAATTCCATTTCTCCGGAAACGCTTCTTCTGCATCATATGACTTAATTGCCATTGCAATTGTTTTACCGATTAAGGAATCCTCGAAGCCTCCCTTTGGCACGGTTGTTTCTTCCGTACTTTGGCTTTGCTCCATTTCTTTACGCTCAGCATCAGTTAATAAATTCTGCGCAAACTGATACCCTACAACAATTTCATTTGCTTTAGTAGGCATTCTTCCTTCTGACAACTTAAGATTCGACTTTTTTTCTTCCTCAAAACTCGTGAGTAGCATATTTGTTTCTATAGAACGATCTTCTATTTGAGAAAATGCAAGTGCATCCATGCGAGTTCTTTGGACGATTGCATTCACATGATCTATCGCTCTAATTTTAGGAATATCTAGTGATTCACCATCATTTTGATATACTTCCACTTCTGTAATCGCTTGATCTTCTAAGATTTCTTTACGCATTGTATCTTGTATACCAAACCCAATGGAAGCTAGAACGATTAAAAATGCGCAACCCATTGTTGCAGCAAGAACTGTCATGAATACACGTAGTTTATTCTTCTTAATATGTTGACGCACAAAGTCGATTTGGTCTTTAAATAACATATGTTGTATCCCCCTTCACTAGTTCGCCATCACGCATTCTAAATTTGCGATGTGCAATGCTAGCCACTTCCTCATCGTGGGTAATCATAACAAATGTGACACCTAGTGTTTGATTGAGATCTTGGATTAGTAATAAAATATCCTGTTCCGTTTCTGAATCTAAGCTCCCGGTTGGTTCATCTGCAAATAAGATTGGAGGATTTGTAATAAGCGCGCGAGCAATACTAACTCGCTGTTGTTGTCCACCTGATAGCTCATTCGGATAATGGTCGGATACTTCCTCTAGTCCTACTTTTTTCATTAGTTGCTTTACACTCACTTTTCTTTTTTTAGAAGCCATTCCTTTTAATTTCAATGGTAATTCCACGTTTTCGAATGCAGTTAATCCAGGCATCAATTGGAAGTTTTGAAAGATGAAGCCGAAATTGTTTAATCTAAAATGTGCTCTCTCTGTTTCATTCAAGTTGGCTGTTTCCTGTCCATTAACAGTGATAGAGCCATTTTCCGGGCTCATAAAACCGGCTATTGTATGTAGTAAAGTAGATTTACCAGAGCCACTTTTCCCTACAATCGCAACGATTTCACCTTTCTCTACTTCAAAAGACAAGCCTTTTAGTACAGGAACTTTCTTTTCCTTCCCTTTTTTCCCTATTAGAAATGTATGATTGAGGTTTTGTACTTGTATCATTTATTTTCTCCTTCCGTTTTGCTACTTACACAGTGTACCGATTGTTTCTTAACATTTAGGAAGGATAATAATGAAGATTTTCTTAAGAAAAGCGCAAGCGTCCTTTAAGTGCAACTTGTTCTTCACTAATTCCTGAGTGCTTTGGACGAAACATTGGCTACACTATTACCGTAAGATTTATGGATCGTGAAGTGACTGCGTCATTTCATGATCCATTTTTTAGGTAATCTTGTGGCAAATGTTTGTCCGTCGCCCTCTTGAATTATTTGAAGTTAAGGTGCTTTTACTTTAGATAATGAGAGATAAGAAGCTTTCCTATTCTTTTAAAAGCGGACGAAGATACAATTTCGTCCGCGACTTCGCTACTTTATTAATCGATACTCCTATTTTTCTCTAAGTCTAGATGACATTTAAATCCTATGATTCCTACGTTTACTTAAACTAATTCTTTCCTATTAGCTATAGCTGGGCTAAATCTTCTTTTTAGGTACTACTCACTTAATGGATTGTAGTGAAAGGTGGCGACTCCAGCGGGATGAGTGAGACAGATGAGACATCACAACGAACGCGTAAGCGGCGCCCCCGCGGAAAGCGTCCACCTGGAACGGAAATCCACGATATTGTTTAATTCTTTTAAGTACTAGGAACACTCGATTTATGGTAGCGCTAAGTCATATACATTCTTATTCTTTAAGAAAAGCGCAAACGTCCTTTAAGTGCATCTTGTCTTCACTGTTTCCAGAGTGCTTTGGACGAAACATCGGCTGACGAGTAACCGCAGGAGCGAGGGAAGCGGCTTGATGTTTGCGTCCGCCTGCAGCCAAATTCAACCTTTTAATTGCCAAAAAAATTTATATACTTTCTGTAAGAAATAAAGTTTTTCAGTTTAATCAAACTTTCCGCAACAGTCGTCCGTCTAATGATTAATACGTAATCGCGATACGGAAAAAAGGAGTATAACTATGTCATGACGAAAAAAGAAAAATTTCAACTAGTTGAAAACTATATAGTAGAAAATCAACATGCACATTACCGCTTAGCATTTAGCTATGTAAAGAACAAAGATTCTGCTCTAGACATTATTCAAGAAAGTATTATGAAGGCCCTGCGCTCCATTGATTCCCTTGAGGAAATTCACTATTTAAAAACATGGTTTTACCGAATTCTAATTAACACGTCGATTGACTTTATTCATAAAAATAAACGAGTAATTGCTGTAGAAGATAATGTATTGGATTTTCATCTCCCAGCGCATGAAAACGAAATTCCGGATATCGATTTGTATGAGGCAATTGACCTTTTAACAGCAGAACATAAAACGATTATTATTCTTCGCTTTTTTGAAGATATGAAAATTGACGACATTGCAACAAACCTTGGAGAAAACACAAATACGATTAAAACAAGACTATACGCTGCACTAAGAAAATTACGATCAAATATGGAAGAGAAGGTGGATGTATGAGTAAATTAAACGAATCTAAGAAACAATATGACGAAATCGAAATTCCAGAAGAGTTGTCACAAATAGTCCAAGACTCAATTCGAGCAGCAAAAAGAAAGCATCAGAAAAATAAACCATTCAAACAGTGGGGAATTGGAGTAGCAGCAGCGGCAACGTTATTTATTACAAGCGTGAATATAAGTCCTGCATTAGCACAATCTCTTGCCACTGTCCCTGTCCTTGGTTCAATTGTTCAAGTTGTAACTTTACAAGAAATTCAAGTTGCTAAAGACACTTATAATGCAGAGTTAAAAACACCAGGTGTAACTGGATTCAAAAATAAAGAACTAGAAAAAACGTTAAATGAAAAATACATTGCAGAAAACGAAGCTCTGTATGAAAGCTTTCAAAAAGATATGAAAGAGTTAGAGGCGGAAGGTGGAGGCCATCTAGGAGTAGCTTCTACGTATGAAGTAGTGACAGATACAGATGATATTCTATCAATTAGCCGTTATAATGTGAACACGGTAGGCTCATCTTCAACCACGATGCGTACCGATACGATTGATAAGAAAAATGAAATTCTGATTACATTACCAAGTTTATTTAAAGATGATCAATATATAGAAGCCATTTCTACCTACATCAAAGGAGAAATGATTAAGCAAATGAAGGCGGATGAAAATATTATTTACTGGGTTGGGAGTGAAGCTGAATTTGAATCATTTGAGGCAATTCGTCCTGATCAAACATTCTCCATTACAGCAGATCATAAGCTAACTATTTCTTTCGATAAATACGAAGTGGCTCCAGGTTATATGGGCGTCCTTACGTTTGAAATTCCAACAAAAGTTATTCAAGATTTGTTAGTAAGTAATGCATATATAAAATGACCTCGACATTTCGAGGTCATTTTTTTATTATGCTCGGTCAAGCATTCGTTGAAGGGATAAACGTGCCTCTATTGCAGTTTGTTCTTCAACTTTAATAATGTTACCACCCTCACCTTGAACGATCATATCCAATGCCCATAAAAGATGTGGTAAGTCGATTCGATTCATGGTCATACACGGGCACATATTCGGATTTAGTGAAATAATTTCTTTATCTGGGTGCTCAGCAATAATTCGCTTAACTAAATTCATCTCTGTTCCAATTGCCCAAGAAGAGCCAGCTGGAGCATTTTGGATAACATCAATAATATATTTCGTCGATCCACTATCATCCGAAGCAGCTACCACTTCACGACTACATTCTGGATGAACAATAATATTCATATGTGGCTTTGTCTCTCGAATATGACGAACATTTTCTACTGTGAAGCCTTCATGGACTGAACAATGGCCTTTCCATAAAATAACCTTTACTTCTGATAGGTTCCCTTTATATTCTAGTTCATTTTTAATGGGATTCCATACAGCCATTTGCTCTAAAGGAACACCGAGATCATAGGCAGTGTTACGTCCTAAATGTTGGTCAGGCAAAAATAATAATCGTTCCTTTTGTGTAAGTGCCCATTTCACCATCTGTTTAGCGTTGGAAGATGTCACACATGCACCGCCGTAGTGCCCTGTAAAAGCTTTAATAGCAGCTGTAGAATTCACATACGTCAATGGGATAATCGTGTCACCAAAAATCGCTTGGAGTTCAGCCCAAGCTTCTTCGGTTTGATAAATATTTGCCATGTCAGCCATCGAACAACCTGCTCGCATATCTGGTAAATAAACCTTTTGTTCCTCATTTGTCAGCATATCGGCAGTTTCTGCCATGAAATGCACACCACAAAAAACGATATGCTCTGCTTCACGATTTGCAGCGGCAATTTGAGCAAGCTGCAAAGAATCACCAGTTACATCAGCAAATTGAATAACTTCATCCTTTTGATAATGATGGCCAGGAATAAATAGCTTGGTGCCAAGGCTGCGCTTTATATCATGTACTCGCTGCTCCATCTCTTCACGTGATAAATGACGATATTCATCTGGAAGCATCGATTTTGTTTGAAATAAATCAGTTATCATTTCAATCTACTCCTTTCAATTCAACAAGCGCACTAATATCCAACGCTTTTACGGTATGTGTTAATGCACCAAGTGAAATCCATTGAACTCCCGTTTCCGCGTATGCTCGAATATTGGTAAGTGTAATCCCACCAGATGCTTCAGTTGCTATATGGGAAGGTACGAGTGAAAGCCATTCTTTAATTTCTTCTGGTGTACGGTTATCAAACATAATAATATCTGCTCCAGCCTCAATCGCTTCGATTAACTGTTCCTTCGATTCAATCTCTACTTCAATTTTCACAGTATGACCAATCGAAGCACGAGCTTTTGCAACTGCTTCTTTAATGCTACCTGCAAAGGAGATATGATTATCTTTTAACATAATAGCGTCATATAACCCATTTCGATGATTAAAAGCACCGCCAGTTCGCACAGCATATTTTTCAAGCATACGGAGTCCAGGAGTTGTTTTACGTGTATCACAAATGCGTGCAGATGTTCCCGAAGTTTCCTTTACTGCATTTGCAGCTGCGGTAGCAATGCCGCTCATACGTTGTACTAAATTGAGAATAACTCGCTCTCCTGAAAGTAAAGTATGCAAACGTCCTTCTATTTTCGCTAATGGGTCTCCTTTTTTTACTAATTCACCATCTTTTTTTAATAAAGAAACATTTGTTTCCTCATCCAATACTTTGAAACCATATTTAATGACGTCGCCGCCGCAAAAAATGCCGTCCTCTTTTGCGTAAAAAGTAAAGGTTCCTTCCTCGTCCTGTGGAAATATTCTTTCGCTTGAAAGATCTCCATCTCCAATATCTTCTATATAAAATTGCTTAAGCATAGACTCCAGTTTGATGTGGTTCATGTAGCTCGCTCCTTATATATACATTTCCTTGCTGTATCAAAATCCAACGTTCAGCCCATTCTGGATTTATTTCTTTAAAATCTGTTCTTATATGTGCTCCCCTAGACTCTGTCCTCATGAGTGCTGAACGAGCAATGAGTGAAGCGACAATATGCATAAAGTATAATTCTGTTTCGTCTATTGTCATTAAATCTAAACTTTGATGCAGTGTCTGATCCACAAACGAAAGCTTTTGTGCTAGCAAACTCAAAGTCTCTCCATCTCTTACTATTCCTGCATAAGCCATCATATCTTGTCGCAATTGGTGTTTTTCTGAATAAGGCCATCTATTAGCAAGTGGTTCTGTATTGGTTAATACTTTTGTTGAGTATTTTACTGGACCCTGTTCACAAATGTAGGATGCCATGTTTTTACCAAACGTAATACCTTCTAATAATGAATTACTTGCTAGCCTATTTGCTCCGTGAACACCTGTGCAAGCTACTTCTCCTACTGCATATAGACCTGGAATAGAAGTTCTTCCGCAGCTATCCGCCACGACTCCCCCCATTAAAAAGTGACTTCCTGGCGCAATTGGAATATAGCCTTTCTGAATTGAAATATGATGTTCACGGCATAAAGCTGTAATCGTTGGAAACTTTATTTCAAAATGCTCAATTGCTGAAACATCGAGGAATACCTGTTTTCCCATTGCCCGTCTTTTATACATTTCATAGGCTGTTATATGTCGAGGAGCTAAATCTGATAAAGGATGTAGACCGTGCATAATCGGATGATTTTGTTCATCGACGAATATACCTCCTTCTCCTCTAACAGCTTCGGAAACTAGTCCTTTCGCTTCCCCGTTAACAAATAATAGACTTGGGTGAAATTGTACAAATTCCATATCCGCCACTGCGGCTCCTGCACGATAAGCAAGCGCTATCCCATCTCCCAAATTATTCGGTCGATTGGAAGTAATTGGATATAGAGCACCTGCTCCACCAGAAGCAATAACGATATGTGAAGCAAAAAAAGTTGTTATTTGCCCATCTGTACTTTTTGTTTTTACCCCTATACAGCGACCTTCTATGTTGACAATTAACTCATATGCCAACTCATAGTCGTGTATGGTCACTCTTGGAGGAAGTTGCAACAGCAAATGATCTACTAATGCCCTCCCACTTGCATCTCCTCCACTATGAACGATTCGATGACTACTATGGGCGCCCTCCATACCAAGTTTGATAGTCCCGTCTATGTTTCGATCTACTGGAAGTCCTTCTTTTATTAATGCATGGACGCTTTCCTTCCCGTCTTTCACAAGAGAATCAACTACTTTTAGGTGATGATGGTGTACACCAGCCTCCAATGTGTCTTGAATATGGGTTTCAATATGATCATTTTCATCCATCACTACTGCAATTCCGCCTTGCGCATAATAGGAACTACTACTTGTAACTTCAGATTTAGTGAGAATATGCACAGACATTTGTCTCCCGATAAACTTTGCAGCTTGCAAAGCCGCGACTCCGCTACCAATAATGATAACGTCCGTGGTAACTTTCATCCTTCCGCCTTCTTTACAGTTGTCTTGACACCTATCTTTACATAAAACTATACTTATGACAAGAGATTTATAGCAATAAAATAACTAATGCCAAGCAGGAAAATCATACAAAATGGAGGAACATGGAATGAATTATTTGGACTATGCAGCTTCTATGCCAATGACAGAAAATGCTCTTGCTACTTATTTACAAGCAGCTACCTATTTTACTGCTAACCCTTCAAGTCCACACGACGCAGGAAACAAGGCTGCTTTATTAGTAGAACAGTCACGTCAAAAGATTGCCCAATCTGCACATGTTAATCCGGATGGGGTGTATTTTACTGGGAGCGGAACAGAAGGCAATTTAATTGCCATTATGAGCATAGCAAGAGCATTAGCAAATCGTGGCAAAGGTAAGCATATTATTACATCTATGGCTGAGCATACATCTGTTCATGCGGCAATGAATAGTTTAGAAATAGAAGGGTTCAAGGTTACAAGGTTACCTTTCACCGAAGAAGGAATTGTTTCATTAACAGCAATAAAAGAAGCCATAACAGAAGATACAATTTTACTTTCCATCCAGCATGTTAATCCCGAGATTGGTTCGATACAACCAATTGAAGCAATTGCACAGATAACCAAGCAATACGGAGTACGTTTTCATGTTGATTGCGTTCAGTCTTTTGGCAAATTACCTTTAGATACCTTTTCAAATGATGTAGATGCAATGACCTTTTCCGCACATAAAATCGGAGGACCTAAGGGATGTGGGGCCATTTATATAAATCCTCGTTGCCCCGTTCAGCCGCTATTTCCTGGTCTGACTCATGAGAAAAGCTTAAGAGGTGGAACTATTGATACCCCAGCAATAGCAGCTTTTGCAGTTGCCTTACAACATGAGCAAGAAGAACAAATAATTGACCGGCATTGGACTTTTCGTAGACGTATGCAAGAAGCATTTAGAGGAACAAATTGCACATTTGTCGAGGCACCCTCGCAATTTCAATTTCCCAGCGTTTGCGGAATGCGTATTTTAGGAATGGAAGGTCAGCTTGTTATGCTGAAGCTAAATGAATTAGGAATTTACATTTCTACCGGGAGCGCTTGTGACGTAAATAGCGCATCTGGTACTAAGGCAATTTTGGCAATGGGATATGATATAGATGAAGCAAGACAGTTCTTCCGTATTTCTTTTGGACCAAGTACATCAGAGGAGAATATTGAACATTTAATCCAAGCCCTTCTACAAATTACAGAGGATTCTAATCATTAAGAGAAGTCGGGTAAGAAAAGCGCCAGCGCCCTTTTAGCATTTTGTTCTTCACTAATTCCAGAGTGATTTGGTCGAAACATTTGCTCCTGCGGTTACGCGTCGCAAAAAAGGTTTTGGCTACACTATTACCGTTAATAGCATCTCTTATTCAACAACCATTAAAAGATTGAATAATCACTACGTTTACTTAAACTAATTCTATCCTCTTAGCGATCAATGGGCTACAGCTTCTTGTTATGTACTACTCACTTATTGGATTGTAGTGAAAGGTGGCGACTCCTGCGGGATGAGTGAGACAGATTAGCCATCACAACGAACGCGTAGCGGCGGTGATGGCTCATCGCTCACCCCGCGGAACGCGTCCACCTGAAACGGAAATTCACGGTATTGTTTAATTATTTCAAGTACTAGGAACACTGGATTTATGGTAGTGCTACGTCATATACTTTCTTATTTTGTAATAAAAACGCAAGCATCTTTTTTAAGTTCAACTTGTCTTTACCATTTCCTGAGTGATTTGGAAGAAACATTAGCTACATCATTACCGTTAGAGTAATGAATCGTGAAGTGACTTTGTCTTCACGATCCATTTTTTCTGTAATTTTGTAGTGAATGTTTGTCTGTCGCCCTCTTGGAACTTGTGTGAACAGTATGCGTTTAGTTTGAATAACTAGAGAATGATACTTTAAGGTGAAGTAATTTTTGAAAATATTTTTCCTTTCTTTGTAAAAAAAAGCTCCTTCTCATTTTAAAATGAAAAGGAGCTGTATTAATTTTTATGAAGGCATTGGTGTATCAGTTGGAGCAGCATAGCCATCACTATAAGCTTTATCGATAGCATTACGAATTTCGATAAATGATTTTCCTTCTTGTACCATTTGAATAGACATTACGGCAGTCTCTAAACATGTAGTACAACGAGTTCCATGATCATCCCAAACAACTTCTCCACCTTCTTTTATATCATGCACGAAACAGTTAAAGTTGCTCACATGACCTGCACTATCTCCGCAACCACAGTAGCAAGGCATCCATTTTAACACATCATTTGCTTTTGCCGCTGCTTGGTAAACAATTTTCATATCTTCGGATTGACTGTCTAAAAATGTAGGCAAAACGTCAGCGGATGCTGTTGTCTCTTGTAAATCACCATTAGCTAAATGAGCGATATGATTTTCATGGTCTTCTTGTTTTTCTTGAGAACCTTTTTGACCACAAGCAGAAAGCACTAATAAAGCACTAAACAATAGAAATAATAACTTTTTCATTTTATAAACTTCCTCTTCAGATTAGATCATTTTTTCAGGTCGTACGATTTCATCAAATTTTTCAGCTGTTAGTAAATTAAGTCCTATCGCTGCTTCTTTTAATGTTGAACCGTTTTTATGTGCATATTTTGCTATTTTCGCTGCATTCTCATAACCGATATAAGGATTTAATGCTGTAACAAGCATAAGTGAATTGTTCACATGATGTTGAATTGTTTCCAGATTAGGCTCAATTCCAATCGCACAGTTATTGTTAAAGCTAATAATTGCATCACTTATTAATCCAACAGACTGAAGGAAATTATGAATAATTACAGGTTTGAAAACATTTAGTTGATAATTCCCCTGGCTTGCTGCAAAACTAATGGTAGTATCATTCCCCATTACTTGCGCAACAACCATTGTCATTGCTTCACTTTGTGTAGGGTTTACTTTACCAGGCATAATGGAACTTCCTGGTTCATTTTCGGGGATAGTAATCTCCCCTATTCCAGATCTAGGTCCACTTGCAAGTAATCGAACATCATTTGCGATTTT
The DNA here is from genome assembly GCF_042885655.1 of Psychrobacillus sp. NPDC058041. Lineage (NCBI taxonomy): Bacteria > Bacillati > Bacillota > Bacilli > Caryophanales > Bacillaceae > Psychrobacillus > Psychrobacillus sp. NPDC058041. The sequence continues at coordinate 254,755 of NZ_JBHVRO010000004.1, read as the reverse complement.
CATTAAATCTGCCGCAAGTGCCTTCACAGCACCATGCACATATACAACATCATCATAGCTTGTTAAGGAATGAAACTTATTTTTTGCAGAAGTGAATACTATTCCTAAAGCTTTGGAAATTTCAGCTGCAACCAAATCGCCGAATCCTTTTGGAGCGTTTAGACCCGTCCCTACTGCGGTTCCACCAATTGCTAACTCTTTCATATCTTGCACACTTTGCAAGATCATTTTCGATGACTTTTCTAACATTCTATGCCATCCACTGAATTCTTGCCCAAGTGAAAGAGGTGTTGCATCTTGTAAGTGTGTACGGCCAATTTTCACGATATCCATGAATTGTTCTGATTTCTTCCCAATCGTTTCTTTTAAAACATCAATTGCTGGTAAAAGCCGTTGTTCTACTGCAAGTACTCCTGCAATATGTAATGCTGTTGGAAATGTATCATTCGAGCTCTGTGATTTATTTACATCATCATTTGGATGAAGACGTTCTTCACTGCCTTTTTGTTCAAGAATTTGATTACCACGATGGGCAATAACTTCATTCACATTCATATTCGATTGTGTACCACTACCCGTTTGCCAGACGACTAATGGAAAATGCGCATCTAGTTTGCCAGCTAGTATTTCGTCAGCGGCAGCGATAATTGCATCTTTTTTATCTTCGGATAAGTTGCCAAGAGAATGACTAACAATTGCTGCTGATTTTTTTAATAGGGCTAATCCATGAACAACACCAATCGGCATTTTTTCATTACCAATTTTAAAGTTTTCTTTCGATCTTTGTGTTTGTGCTCCCCAAAGACTATCTTGTGGAACTTTAATTTCTCCCATAGAATCATGCTCAATACGAAAAGACATTTTTCTCCACTCCTTTTCATTGCCACTCGTTATTTCTTTCATTCAACTTTATCTAAATTAATCTACCCCAGTGGGATTAAACTACATACCAACTTTTAAAGTATTTCTTCTCTCATTATTCCATGTGGATATTCTTTTCTATCATATCGCTCGTGATGCACTTCTACAATTAAAGCGACTTCGCACTATAATCTTTGGTTCTTGATAATTTTTCATTCATATTCTATAAATTCAATGGAAAGCTCTAACAATTAAATCCACTCAAATTGTTTATTCTTTAATATTTCGATAAAAGCATCTACTACTACAGGATTAAACTGTGTACCTTTGCCTTTTCCAAGTTCTTTAATAGCTTCTTCTATAGATAGTGCCTTTTTATACACTCTATCGGTGGTCATTGCATCAAAAGCATCAACAACTGAAACAATGGAAGCTTCTAATGTGATTTCATCGCCTTTAAGCCCAAAAGGATATCCCTTCCCGTCATACCTTTCATGATGCTGCTCTACAATAAAAGCACTATCTTCCAGCCATTTTATAGAATGCTTTCTCATAATATCTGCACCTAGGGTCGTATGGGATTTCATGATTTCCCATTCCTCTGCAGTTAACTTCCCGGACTTATTTAATATTTCAATTGGTATGTCACGCTTTCCTATATCATGAAAATAAGCACCCCATCTAAGTCTACTCAGACTTTCTACTGGTAGTTTTAGATAGTTCCAAACTTCTAATGAATAATCTTTAATACGGTTACAATGCATATAAGTATAGCCGTCAACTGCTTCAATTGCGTCCGCCTCTTTTTGTAAAAGTTTCGTTTCAAAAAAATTCTGTTCAAACTTTTCAGAGTTCATTTTTATAAGGATATCCGCTTCTGTTTTCCCATAAAACGAAATAATATTTTCATATTTGGAAGCATCGATTGTTTCACCAATTTCTATTACACGTCTTTTTCCCTCGTATTCCATTTCCACAATTCCGTTGAGAAGTGTATAGGCTTCTATCGTCTGATTATTATCTCCCATATCGTATTTCACCCAAAAAGTTCTGTTTTTATACAATGTAAAAAGGGCATTCGACAAACCATCCCATCTTCCAAGCAATACAACGTCTGCATATCCTAAACGAAGCACAGGATATCCATTTTGATCATAATTACGGTAAGATTGAGATTTTGGTTTATTCATACTATACCTCCATAGGATTATTTTGTAGAAAAATGACGAATTAACAGTATATTTTATTATAACAAGTAGTCAAAATTTTTACACTAGTACAATACATAAGAAAAGAATAATTGATTCTTATAATAAAAATTGGGCAAACAGACGCCCAGTCCTTTCAAGAAGAGTAACATATGAATGCCTCCTGATTTCCTCTACGGCGGTTCGATGAACACTGGTTTTGCAGGACGATAATCCAAATACTATACAAAAAAAGAGAGTCAAAACGCATATAGCGTTTCGACTCTCTTCTACTATTATTATACCTTCACTTCTTCTGCTTTTTTGTTATCCAATTGTTCTGTTGGTTGTTTAAGGTTTGCACTCTTTACTTCTTGCGTAAGTTGTTCGATGCTCGGACGGATATTTCCTTTTCCGGCGTAGTTCTCTAACATTTCCTTTACATCAATTCCAGAAGATGCTTTTAATGTTTCTTGAAGAGTAGACATTAAGTTGGTTGCATAAGAGGTGATTTTGTTTGCTCCCCCTCCGCCTTCTCCACTTCCTGTATCTACTACTGTAATTTTGTCGATATTTGAAAGTGGACTTGCGATTTGCTTCGCATATTCAGGTAGCATGTGAACAATCATGTCTAGAACTGCTGCTTGACCGTACATTTCAAATGCTTCTGCAATTTTACGTTTTGCTTCCGCTTCCGCAAGACCTTTTAAGCGAATAACATCTGCTTCAGATTCACCTTGTGCTCGTTGGGAATCTGCTTTTGCAAGTCCGTCAAGACGTACTTTTTCCGCATCCGCTTTTGCTTTTGCTTCAATTCGGTACTTTTCTGCATCTGCTTCTGCAATTTCACGAGACTTAGCTGCTGCTGCATTTTGTTCAATCGCATAACGATCAGCATCTGCTTTTTTCTTTACTTCGGAGTCATATTGCTTTTCACGACGTAATATTTCTTTTTCTTCCAATTCAATTTGTTTTTGACGCTCGATAATTTGAATTTGCATTTCTTGTTCGGTTACTTCTTGTTTTGATCGAGCAGTTTCTAATTCATATGCTTGGTCGGCGCGAGCTTTTGCAATATCTTGTTCACGACGGTATTCTGCTACTTTTAATTGATTTTCTTTTTCCGCTTCCGCAATTTCTGTAGCTCGTTCTATCTCAGCTCGTTGCGCATCCTTTGACGCTTCCGCACGTTTAATACGTGTTTCTTTTTCTGCTTCAGCCGTCGCAATGTCTGCGTCTCGTTTCACTTGAGCAATTCTTGGTTTCCCTAAAGAGTCTAAATAGCCATTTTTGTCTCGAACATCTTTAATTGTAAAGGAAACAATGATTAAACCCATCTTCGCCAAATCTTGAGAAGCAACACGTTGTACTTCCTGAGAAAACTTGTCACGATTTTTATAAATCTCTTCTACTGTCATGGATCCTAATATGGAACGTAAGTGGCCTTCTAATACTTCCTTCGCTTCGTTTTCGCGATCTGCTTTTGATTTTCCTAGAAATTGTTCCGCAGCAGTTGCAATTTCAGAAATAGAACCACCTATTTTAATAATCGCCGTACCATCCGCCATAACGGGAACTCCTTGCTCCGTATATACTTCAGGTGTTGTAACCTCTAATTTACTAGATAGAAGACTAAGCGGTTCGCCTTGTTGGAATACTGGATATACAAATGTACCTCCACCACGAATTATTTTAATACGATTTCCAGAGTCGTCTGTATGTACATTTTTCGACCCTAAATAACTTCCTGTTACGATCAATGCTTCATCTGGTCCAACTGTTCGGTACTTTGTAACGTACACCGCAAGCATTATTACTATAACGAACACAACAATTCCAATGATTATTAAAAGACTTAAATCTATCAACCTTATTCCCCCTTTTTATTATTTCAATGGTTCATATTCTTTTACAAGAAATGTTCCACCTGCTACATCAATGACTAACACTTTTTTACCATAATCAATTTCTTCATTGTCATATTCAGCTGCTCGTTTTGATATCAACCCGTTCACCGTTTCAATGACAATTTCTCCAAATCCGTCTTTAGGAATGGGAACGATAACTTTCCCCACTGAACCTTGCAAAGATTGGTCTGTATATGCAGTTGAAACTTCCGCAGATGACAACGGTAACAAAACAAAAAAGTATAACAAGAACGACAGAATACAAGAAACAATAAATGCAGTGACGATAATAACCGTATTACTCCACTCGGTAAGTTTTAATAATATAAAACCAGTTGCACATACGAATAAAATAAATGATAAAATCACAGTTGGGTTAAAAATGCCTGCATCCATACCATCAATTGCATCCGCAAACAATACATATAAAATCGTGATAAGTCCTACAATGATTAAACCATATAAAAAGAATTGTTCGATTTTTACCACTCCTTTCTTGTTCAATATCCATCTAATTAATATATACGATTGCGATTTCAGAAAGTTTCATATTTTTACTTTTTTGCTAAAAAAGATTTATTACACCTAAATTATATTCTTTTTTATTCGACAATTCTTTCAATAAATCGAATAATTAGAAATTAAAACGCTTTCATTACATAATTGTAACCTTATTTTAGGGAGTAATGTTACAGGATTGTAAATTTCGCAATCTTTAAGTAAAAAGTGTGTAGATTTTGCATTTTTTTTGTTATGATATTTGAGATTAACGACAACAAAAAATTCTTAAAGTCCAGGAGGCTTTTATGATTAGTTCAAGAAAACCAGATCCATTTTTTTCTTCCTTATTAAAAATTGCCAAAAATGTACAGGAAGCCGCTCATTATGCAGACGATTTTCGTATTAACACTTTTTCAGACTTAAAGGAAATTAGTGTACATTTAAAAAATTTCGAGACTGCCGGAGATACTTTAATTCATGATTTAATTGTTATGCTCAATAAATCCTTTATGACTCCAATTGAACGTGAAGACATTCTGCAATTAGCTATTACAATGGACGATATTTTAGATGGAATTGATAACTTCACTGCCCATTTAGAAATGTATTCTCTTATTGAAATTGATGAATCTATGCGTACTTTTTTAGGTTACATTGTTAAAAGTACGGATGAAATCGTAAAAGCTATGGAGCTCCTTGCTCATAAAAAATTACTTCAAATGCATGAACACTCTATTCTTATTAAAGATTACGAACGAAAATGTGACGAAGTATTGCGTTCATCGATTAAACAATTATTCTTAAAAGAAAAAGATCCTATTCGAATTATCCAATTTAAAGATATATATGAACAATTAGAAGATATCGCAGATTTTTGTCAAAACGTAGCTAATACGCTTGAAACAATTATCATGCGTAATGCGTAGGAGAGCGTTTATATGGATTATGTACTCTTTCTCACCATTCTTGTTGTTATTTGCGCACTAGGCTTTGACTTTATCAATGGATTTCATGATACAGCTAACGCAATCGCAACATCTGTTTCAACGAGAGCTTTAAAGCCAAGAGTAGCTATTCTGATGGCTGCAACTATGAACTTTGTTGGGGCACTTACTTTTACTGGGGTTGCCAAAACGATAACGAAAGATATTGTAGATCCATTTGCTCTACAAAACGGATCACTAGTTATTCTTGCTGCGCTACTTTCAGCTATTATCTGGAACTTAGTTACTTGGTATTACGGAATTCCATCTAGTTCATCCCATGCACTAATTGGTTCTATTGCCGGTGCTGCGATTTCTGCAGCTGGTTTTGCGATACTAAACTACACTGGGTTTGTTAAAATCTTAGAAGCGTTAATTATTTCTCCATTCATTGCGATTGTAGTTGGGTTTTTAATGATGTCTTTATTTAAAGTAATCTTTAAAAACAGGAGCTTATATGGAACCAATAAAGGATTCCGCACGTTCCAAATCGGAACAGCAGCACTACAATCTTTTACACATGGTACAAATGATGCTCAAAAAGCAATGGGAATTATCACTATGGCTTTGATTGCTGCAGAATTACAAACATCTGATGATATTCAGTTGTGGGTTCGTATAGCAGCCGCAACTGCAATGGGACTAGGAACTTCTATTGGTGGATATAAAATCATTAAAACAGTTGGCGGAAAAATCATGAAAATTCGTCCGATCAACGGAGCAGCAGCTGATTTATCATCTGCTATGATTATTTTCGGGGCAACTACAATTCATTTACCTGTTTCCACAACACATGTTATCTCTTCTGCGATTATGGGAGTTGGAGCAGCTCAACGTGTGAAAGGTGTAAAATGGGGAGTAGCAAAAAAAATTGTCCTTACTTGGGTCATAACACTACCGATTTCTGCAATGTTGGCAGCTGTCATTTACAGAGTTCTTAGTTTAATTTTTTAAAAGAGATCCCCTTGTCTTTTGGACAAGGGGTTTTATTATTTTACGATTAGCCCTAATGATTTTGCAAACCCAATTGCTTGTTCGGTAGATACAGTACAATCTGCAAGCTTCTCCATGGAAACCGTAAGTTGCTCATATGTATTAGAGCTCAAATCAATATTTTCTAATGATGTCTCCGTAAAATTAGCTCCATCCAATTCACATTTTTCAAAACTTACTTTATCAAATGACGCTTCAATAAAATCAGCACGATTTAGCGTAGTTCGGTTAAATGCGACTTTTTTGAGTTTAGAAAAACTAATACTCGTGTAATTTGCAACCGAGTCTTCAATTTTCACCTCAGTAAGTCTACTTTGAGAAATATTCGATCCTAATAATTTGGAGTTTCTTATTTCTACCCGGTGGAACACGGCGTCCCCAAAATCAACATTAGATAAATCACATTTCTCAAATAAACAATCAATAAATTCTACTTGGTGAAATTGAGTGCCTTCCATCGAAATATGTTGAAAGTGAATTTGATCAAAAATAACTTTATCCTCTAGCACTTCGTCTAAATCGAAAGATGTCACAATTCCTCCGGAAACATAATTATCTTCTAGAAACGCCTCTTTTATATTCAAATCCGTTAGAGAACTAGGTAATTTCGGTGGAGCAATTTTCATTTTTTATTCCTCCCTTTATGGATTCTATCATTTTAACATTATATTAGCATGTTCTCACTTCTTTCCAGTACAATAAGGGATAGATATGTGTTAGGAGGAAATGTATGCTTTTTTTATCTAATGTAGTAACACGTTACTATAAAACAATTCTGATTGCTTGGTTAATACTATTTATTATTTTAGCTATTTTTGCAATTCGGTTGCCTGGTTTATTACAAGGTGACGGTTTTAAAACAGACGGAGAACATCAGCAAGTCATGAAGGAATTGACAGATACGTTTGACCTACCTGCCGAGACAATGTTTGTAGTGTTCGATCACACAACCGATGAAACAATAAAAAAGACTTTAGCAAATATTGAAGAGCTGCATATAGCAGAATCCATTCAATCCCCATTGGATGACTCCTCTCTTTACAAGGATCATGTCGCTTATGCTATGTTACATTTTAATAGCGATACAAATGATTTACCAGGAGTAGTGGATACTTTAAGAGATGCGATCAATGACGAAAAAGGAGTTACATTAACGGGCGGAGCTGCGATTAATAAAGATATTAATAGTGCTAGCCAAAAGGACTTAGTAAGCGCTGAGGCAATCGGTTTACCAATTGCGATCATTGTTCTCATACTCGCATTTGGGAGTGTCATTGCTGCGTTTATACCGCTTGTTGTTGGTGTTATTACAGTCGTAACCACTTTTGGAATGATGACTTTGTTTAGCGGTACGATGGATTTATCCATATTCGTCATGAATATTATTCCAATGTTAGGGTTAGCGCTCAGCATCGATTTTGCCTTATTACTAATCAATCGATACAAAGAGGAGCGAATAAACTATTCGGCGCAAGACGCAGTGCAAACAGCTATTTTGACTGCAGGTCGCTCCATTATTTTCTCAGCAGTTTGTGTATTTATTGGATTAGGTGCGATGCTTGTAATGAAAGTAGAAATATTCCAAAATATTGCACTAGGCGGTATGCTTGTCGTATTGATGGCTGTTTTAGCATCTATCACATTGCTACCAGCGATACTACTTTTACTTAAAGATCGTATTAATAAATGGACAATTATACGTGTGAAACCAGGAGCTTCTACTAGATGGCGTAGCTTTGCTTCGTATGTAATGAAACACCCTGTACCTTTAATACTTGTAGCATTAATTGTATTAGGGATTGGTATTATTCCAGTCAAGGATATGAAATTAGCTATACCAAGCGTGGATTCATTGCCACTTTCTTTTGATTCTCGACAAGCTTTTGAATTAATGGATAAGGAGTTTGGTTTAGGTGAAAAGTCAACTATCTATATGATTGCAGAACGTAAAGATGGCTGGGAGAATACAGAAGGTCTGAAAGAAATGAAGAAATTAGAAGAACAATTACTGGCCGATAAAGATGTAGATTCCATTAATTCCATCTTTACTGCAAGTAAAATTCCCACTGTAGAACAATGGGAGCAAAGCATGCAAGTTCCAGAAATAAAAGGGCAGTTAACTCCTTTGCTCGATACATTTGTTCAAAAAGACAAATTATTAATCCCAGTAACTCTTAAATTGAACGGCTCTTCTACCGAGGCACAAGATTGGGCTCGCGAATGGTCTGAAAAAGATTTAGGCGTTGATACGATGCTAGGTGGTCGTCCAAAATTTAATCAAGAAATTTTCGATGAAATATTTAATAAAGTAGGAGTACTGCTAGCAATCATTTTAGGATCCACTTTTGTTATTTTAATGATTGCATTCCGTTCCATCTTAATCCCTTTAAAGGCTATTATTATGAATGTGATCGGGCTTTCTTCTACATTCGGTATACTCGTTTACATTTTCCAATACGGACATCTTGGAATAGAGGCAACATCTATTGCACTGATCATACCCGTTATTGTATTTAGTTTAGTGTTCGGATTAAGTATGGACTACGAAGTGTTTTTAATTTCTCGTATTCAAGAAGAGTATTCGAAAAGTCTTGATAATACGGCTGCTACGATTGATGGGCTTACGTCCACTAGTAAAATTATTACTTCCGCAGCACTCATTATGATTGTTATCACAGGTGCCTTTGCATTTACCGATGTGATGCCAGTTAAGCAAATTGGCGTCGGAATTGCAATTGCCATCGCCATCGATGCATCAATTATTCGATTATTATTAGTACCAAGCTTAATGAAGCTTCTCGGTAAATGGAATTGGTGGATGCCTTTTAGAAAAGGTCCATATAAAGCGAGTAAATGGCATTAAGAAAGATAACAGCCAAGCAGAAGAGATTTTCTGCTTGGCTTTATTGTTTGTTTCGACCGATTATTTGTCTTATTCGACCGATTTTGAGCTTGATTCGACCGATTATTTGTCGTATTCGACCGATTCTCCCATTTTTCCGATTAAAACTTAGTTTGATACCAGCCCTTCGCTGCTTGCACCTCATCTTGCGTTAACTGATGACCATAGGCATGCCAAAACAACTCTACTTCTGCTCCCGCACCTTTTAGCATGTCACGTAAATCCTCGGATTCCGTAGCCGGGCACATAAAATCGTTTTTTCCCGCTCCTATGAATACTGGAGTTCCTAAAAGCGAAGGTAATTCCACACCACGTCTTGGTACCATTGGATGGTGTAAAATTGCACCTTTTAATACACTTTCATATTCAAACAATAGATTTGCCGCGATATTAGCACCGTTTGAATACCCAATAGCCACAACATTATCTCGCTCAAACTCATAGTTTTCAGCTGCTTCATCAATGAATTTTTTTAATTCCTCTGTTCGGAATTTCAAATCCTCCAAATCAAATACACCTTCAGCTAAGCGTTTAAAAAAACGAGGCATTCCATTTTCTAATACATTTCCACGAACACTTAAGATATTTGCCGAGCTGTCTATTTCTTTACCCAAACCCACTAGATCATGCTCATTTCCACCTGTACCGTGCAAAAGCAATAATGTTGGTCGCGTTGAATCTGTCCCTTTATAAAAAACATGCTTCATGTTAAAACTCCTTTATAATTATCTCGAATTTGAGATAATTATAACTTGAATCAATTTCTAGGTCAATTAAAGAGGCTCCCAACTAAGAAAGCGATTACTCCAACTTACCGAGAAGTGCTTTCAACTTTTCCGGCTCATCCACTCGAATAGAAAACTCCGTTACACTTTTCTTCATTCCCATGAATGTTGTTGCTTCTATTGGTTCATGTAGGTAGATAACCCCATGTGGAACTACTTCCTCAAAATCACGATATATAAATTGCAATGTTTCTTTACTTGGAAGTACTCCTCCCCACTCAACATCTTTTATCTTGCTGAGTGGCACAATAATTCGAGCTGTCAATCCTTGTGTAATATAAAGTTTTCCATTTTTAATTTCCAATGGATGCAGTCTAGTTATTTGAATGTCTGCTATAAAGAATAGTACCGTATATATATTCAAAATGAGTATAATGATTGATAGCACAATCGATTTTTCATGTAGCCACCAATGAAGGCCAATTGTTTCAATAACAATTGCATGTATCAGCATAATATTCATCGCTACTGCACTTGTCTTTTTATGCATCGTCACTACACCTGCATGGTTTGGCGCTTTCTTATTCCAAGAAAAAAATACATAATACATCATTAGCAATTCGGACATGACGATTTGAATGAATATATTTTTCGTCACAACTTTTTCTACGGCTGGTAGCAGACTAAATAAAGCAGTTTCCTCTATATCCCTTCGAATTTGCGGAACTTTCCAAATGACCAAAAACAACAAGCCAAGTTCTGCGAGGATTAGTAAAGCTTCTATTGCAACACCTGAATAAAGAATTACAGCATACGACGCGAACAATTCGGATGGAATTATTAATCTAGCAATTACTAACCCAGCGACCATTAGTCCAATCGTTTGCTTAATAGAAATTTTAAATGCTAGATAAAACAGAAAAGGTACGACAATTGCCAAATCAATTAGAGATCCGATTACTGCCTCACGTGTAACTTGAAGAGATAAAAAATCTTGGACACTTGGTTGATACAGAAGAAAATTGGAAGCAAGCACTAGAAGAAGAAAAGCCATTGCAAAATGAGCTTTACGGGTTTTACGGTAAACCATACATATCCCCCTTTTCTGTGTTCTTTGTTTCATTATACCTTTCTGTTTTTGTACAATACCAGCGTGATATGGAATATTCTCCAAAAAGAGGTTTACAAAAAAAGCTGCTCCGTAATTAACTTTACGGAACAGCATTTTTTATACTACTAACTTTTTTGAACCCTTCCATAAAATCGACCCGATCATTGTAATAAGTAGCACAATCAATCCTAATACAAATGGGTAAATAATATGCACATCATATAATAATCCAGCAAGTAATGGACCTAACACATTCCCTATACTCATATATGCATTATTCATTCCCATTGCAAAGCCTTGCTCTTGACCTGCTAACTTCGAGATTAGCGTCGTAAGTACTGGACGTAAAATAGAAGTAGAGAGGAAAATAATCATTGTAATTATGAAGAAAAACGCGTAACTTGAAGCTACGATGGACAAGAAAAATCCTAAGGCAGTGATACCTAAGAATATTTTCAATACGTTTGCCTCACCAAAGCGGCGTACGATCTTATCAACAGCAAACAATTGAACTATTACACTTACAATTCCCGTCGCCGTTACCATCCATGCGATATCTTGAGGAGAAGCACCAAACTCGTTGTCTACAAAAAGTCCAAGAACCGATTCATACGCCATTAAACCAAAGCTCATCACAAGTGTTATGACAAGTGGAATAAAATACGGCTTTTTAAACGATTGGACAATCTCCTTCACCATAGGCTCTGGTTTGTTTTCAGGTGCACCACTTTCTTCAGGCTTACTTTCCTTCAGCACAAACATAGAAAATACAACTGCCACGACTCCAACAATTGCTGAAATTAGTAGTGGCATTTTCAAACCGAAATCTGCCAAAAACCCACCGACCCCAGGACCAATTACAATACCGAGCGACATAGAAGCTGAAATGAAACTATTCCCTTTTGCACGTTGATCCATGGTTGTAATATCCGCTACATATGCAAAGATTGCGGGGATTAATAATGCTGCTCCTATTCCACCGATAACACGTGAGACATACAAAATACCCACCGAATCCGACAGATAAAAAACAAACATAGATAATGCTAAACCACTTAATCCTGCAATGATCATAATCCTTCTTCCATATTGGTCTGCCCATTTCCCAGCAATTGGAGACGCAATAAGCTGTGCACCCGCAAAAATGGCAATCATAAGGCCAGCTGCAGTTCCACCTTGTCCAATTGACTTTAAATATGAAGGCAGTATTGGAATGATAATTCCAAAACTTGCTACCGCAATAAACATATTTATCATTAATACAAATAATTTCTTTCGTTGATCTTTTGTCATTAAAGAGTACCTACTTTCATCCAAAAAACTACACACTCGCAAAAGAGTAACATTCTTTTCTACACTTATCAACAGCGACAGCCCTCGTTAACTTGAATATGTTAAAAAACCGATGAACGGAGAATATATCCTCTCGTTACATCGGTCCTTTTATTATTCATTTAACTTCTCAACCGTTTTCGCAGTTCCTTGAGCTGGAAATGACTCATCCAGTGTTTCATACCCAACTTTCACTTCATCATACAGCTTTAACTGATTTCGCTGATCCATTGTTAATGAAAACCATGTCGCATTTTTACCAGTATCTGTAGCTTCTTCGACAGAGAGGTTTCTTGCTTCCTCTTCCGATAAATCACTTACAACCAAAATACTGCTGTCATTCATTTCAACAATAATGCCTGTACTATAACCAATCGGTTGAGGTTGGGTCGGATTGTCTTCAAAAAATTGCATAACAAAATAAAAAGTAGCTCCAATTGCGACGAGAATAATCGCTAGAATGATGAAAACAGTATACTTCCCCTTCATATGAAGACCTCCTTACTTCTTCCCAACGAGGCGGAAGCCTTCTTCTAAAAGATAAGATTTTGCTTCGTCATAAGAACCAAAGCTTTCTTCTAAGTTATAGCCATGATAAATATTCCAAAGTGTATCTTCTTGTAATAACGTTAGCTTGGAATCTTCTTTGTTTTTCCATTCTTCTTCTACTTCTTCATCTAATAACTCTTCTTCCTCAGTAGATAAATAAGCAATAGAGTCTTTAATTATTTTTCTTAATTCTTCTGCCGAAGCTTCACGAATATTTAATAGTCCTTTATCATCGGCTGCTTCATATTGCGGAAGATCTCCTACATATACAAACCCATTCCCATTTGGATGAAGATGATAAATGACTGTCGTTTTTTCGTATAAGCTATCTTCATAATGGTAATTTACTCGTTTCATCGATACTTCTCTTCGAGTTAGTTCCGCAAATTCTTGGATAATAGCTTCTTTCTCTTCAAATGTTAACATGTAATTCCTCTTTCTCTCGTTTTTTCATTTGTCTAGTATACCATACTCTCTACCCTCTTCGCGTTAACCACTCTGCAACAAGGATGAAACAAATGACTACTGCAATCGCTACAGCAAAGAACCAATCGGGCAAACTACTCAATATTATTCCTCCTTGCTAATCTGATAGACAAATCTCCCAAAGTTTTGCGATGTAAATCCTTCTACTTCTTTAGTAGAAAAGCTTTTTAATAATTGCTTTACTAAATTCTGCGTTTTGGAGGCATCTTCAAGTTCAAAAACGAATTCCCCAATTCCATCGAAGTCTGAACCCAATCCTATCAAATGTTTACCGCCAAGAGAAACAATATGATCCACATGCTCCACTAAGTCTTGCATTTCTACTGACTTTTTAGAATTATTAATAAACTGTGGATAGTATACAACATGAATTGGTGAATTTCTATTAACTAATGCTTTTAATTGATTATCTGTTAAATTTCTAGCCGAATCACATATTGATCGAGCATTTGAGTGACTTGCCATGAGCCACTTTGCTTTGGGTAATACATCCCAAAATGACTTTTCACTCAAATGGGATACATCGATAATAATATTATGTTCGTTCAAATAAGCTATAACTTCTTCTCCAAAAGATGTTAATCCAGTTCCTGAATTCTCCGATGCACCATCCGCGACCTCATTAGCTCCATTCCATGTAAGACCAACTAATTTTACTCCGTGGGATAATAATAGCTTTAGCTTATGAATATCTCCGTCGATCATATCGAGACCTTCTAGTGATAATACAGCTCCAATTTGTCCTTCTTGTAGCGTTTGTAGTTGCTCCCACTTGTAAATTGCAACTACATTATCATGTTTCCCTACAATTTCTGTATGAAAAAATTCAATTTGACGGATTGCCTCCATAAATTGTTTCTCTTTTGGAAACCCTTCTGATACAAACACCGCAAATACCTGAAGAGCTACCTCACCAGCTTCTAATGCTTTTTTGTTCGCCTGTAGCAATGGAGAATCTTCAAAAGGGATTGGGTTCTCGGACCTTGCTAGTTTATATAACACATCACAATGCAAATCGTATATCTTCACAGTCTTCTCCCCTATACAAAAACCGGTACTCTAATGAAAGAGGCACCGGTTTTATTTTTATAGTAATTCTGCTCTTAACTGTTCTGCTGATTTAGGTGATAACAATCCTAAAGGAATATCATAAACTGTTTTTGCACCACTTTGACCAGCATGGCCAAGCTTGTATGCAGCTCTTGCATACGCAACTAATACACTTGAAGTGAAGTTTGGATTGCTATCAAGTTTTAATGAAAACTCCATTAATTGTTGGTCATTCGCTCCACTTACTCCACTGCGAATAACGAAACCTCCGTGAGGCATTCCACCATGGTCTTTTTTCAATTCATCTTCCGAAATAAAATGTACGGTCGTATCATAGTCAGCAAAGTAATTAGGCATCGAGACGATTTGTTGTTCTACTTGCTCTTTGTTCGCACCAGCCTCTAGTACAACATAGCATTCTCTCGTATGCTTTTCTCTCGTAGAAAGAGAAGGCTGTTCGCCGTTACGAACACGGTCTACAGCTTCTTTTACAGGAAGTGTATATTGAACTGCATTTTTTACACCTTCAATTCGGCGTATTGCATCTGAATGTCCTTGGCTTAAGCCGTCTCCCCAAAATGTATAGGTATTCCCTTCTGGAAGAACAACTTCCCCAAGCAATCTATTTAATGAAAATAAGCCTGGATCCCATCCAACAGAAATAATACTTATTTTATCTGAAGCTTTCGCTGATTTATCCACTTTTTCAAAGAACTCAGGAATTAATGCATGTGTATCAAAGCTATCTACTGTGTGGAAGTCTTGTGCAAGTTGTGGTGTTTGTTCTGGCAGATCTGTTGCAGAACCACCACATAAAATCATGACATCTACTTTATCCTTGAAATCTTTTACATCATCCACTAAATACACACCAACCGAAGCATCATTTACTTGAACTGTAGATGGGTCACGTCTTGTGAATACTGCTACTAGCTCCATATCTGGGTTTTGCTTTATTGCAAATTGAACACCGCGCCCTAGATTTCCGTACCCTACAATACCAATTCGAATTTTGCTCATTCGTCTTTTCCTCCATCAAAATAACTTTATTAATAAAAATACATACATAATTCTAAATAGTCAATGGATAATTATTCAGGGGCTTCCCCAGAAAAAGCTAACCATTCTTCTTTTGATGGACCATACATACCTGGAACTTCTAGACCCGCTTGGCGCATTAGTATTGTAAGCTGTCCTCTATGATGTGTTTGATGAAATGTTAATACTTGCAGTACTAAAGCAATTGGCCACACTTGCCCATACATATCTTTTTCTTCTAATAGCGTCTCATCTGTCCACTGTTCTTTTATCGCTTGGACCATGCTATCACTAGATCTTAAATATGCTTCCGCTATTTCTTTTGCGGTTTCAGGTCGGGCTGCATCATGTGGAGTTGCTGTGAATTGTAACCCCGTCTTCCCAATCATTTCATCGATGGTAACCACAATATGCCACGCTATTTGTCCTAGCGTTCTGCCTTCTTCATATACTTTTTGATGTAAAGATTCGTCTGTTAATGTATTTAAGATCTTTAGTGTAGAATCACTTTCATGTTTCCAGTTCGATAAAAAATCTTCCAGTTTTCTAATCAAGTAAATCCCTCCAGTTAATTTATATGTTATTCCATGACTGTTGATTATCATATTTTTTCCAACCAATAGATTTAGGTTAATGTACGATTAGTTTCCGTCATACTGTAGAAATAGTGCGTCTTAGTTACGGCAAGGATTTCCCTCCAGTCGGCGCTTTCCGCGGGGCGGGCGGTGGGCCTAATCGCTCCACTGCGGGGTCTCACCTGTCCCGCTTAATCCCGCAGGAGTCGCCGCCTTGCGCTCCAATCAATGTGGCTCACTAGCTAGTGCCATAACACTACAATAAAGTATACCGTCATTTATTTGGATACAATTGTCCAATAAATAATGTGCAACATTTCAATCAATACTCGCAACTTAGCCTCCATTTTACGCAGCATTTTAAGGTGTATGCTTAATATAGGACCCATTACCCACAATATTGGTAGAGTGTCCAATTAATAAGTGTCTTCTCATGTCAAGTAAACCCTTTTATATTGAGACGTTGGTCTCGTTCAGCCATTTATTAGATTTTATTTTAGAAAATACCTCATAAAGTTGGATTTCCCGTGAAGGTATGAGACTCCTGCGGGAATAGCGTTAGTCGAAGACCCCGCAGTGAAGCGAGGAGGCTGAGGCAACGCCCGCGGAAAGCGAATACCGTAGCGCGAAATCCCAGCGGTCACGATTTAGATTACAAGTTGCACACCATTTCTAAAAGCGAACTGAAATATAAAACTGTAAGCCCACGCCTTATTTCATTAATTAGATGTAGATGGATAATCAACAGACTTGATATTTTATTTCGATACATCGGTATTGGAATCCTGCTTACAATGAATTACTTTGCGAATAGATATTACTATCCGATTATGGTAGACTAAAGGATAGACAATAAGAGGACGTGAGCGAATTGATTAAAATCGAATTACCAAAACCAAACGTAACAATTACCCAACGCGAACAAGTACTAAAAGAAGGAGAAATTGAAATTCCATCTATTTATGGATTTATCGATTTCCATCAAATCCCTCGTGATAAAGGCGGCATCTTTATGTTTTATAATAAAAATGGTGAGCTATTATTCGTAGGGAAAGCACGTAAAATTAGACAACGTATTAAAAAGCACTTTGAAGACAATGTTTCTCCAATGATTAAGCATCGTGAAGAAGTATACAAAATTAGCGTTTGTATCGTAGAAGAAGCAATGGATCGTGAAATTTATGAAACTTATGCAATCAACACTCTTAAAGCAAAATATAATATAGATAAAGCGTTTTTTAAATAAGACTAAATCCCATGTCACTTCATTGTGACATGGGATTTTTTAGTTTTCTGATTCAAAAATACTCGTACTATGGAGTGGTTGCACCCGTGATTTCGGATCAATGAATGTCTTAATATGACTAATCGCAATTGGTACTTCACCAAATCCAACCGCAATCAACTTAACTTTCCCATCATGTGTACATACATCTCCTGCAGCATATATACCTTCTATATTCGTTTCCATTTTTTCATTGACAACAACAGAATTTTTTTGCATTTCTAGCCCCCAATCTTTTAAAGGCCCGAGCGACGCAACATTTCCATAATTGACGATGACATGATCTACCGGAATTCTTTCCTCCGATTTATCTTTCCCTACGATTACTACTTCATGAACATTTTCTCCGTTTCCAACTAATTCCTTTATACCGAAAGGAGTTTTCACTTGAACTTTCGAATTATGAAGTTGCTGGACGGTCATCTCATGTGCGGTAAACTGTTCTTTTCGGTGACAAATAGTAACGCTTTCCGCAACAGCTTCTAACATTAAGGACCAATCCAGTGCAGAGTCTCCTCCGCCCAATACGAGAACATTCGTATCTTTAAAATGATTAATATCCTTTACTTTGTAATGCAAATTTTTCCCTTCATAGTCCGCTGATCCTGGAACATTTAGTTTGCGAGGTTGGAACGAACCAATTCCTGAAGTAAGTAAAATTGTTTTGGAATAATGAACACCTTTATCAGTTGTTAATGTAAAATACTCTGGTGATTTTTCAAGTGTACTTGCTGTCTCTTCTAAACAAATTGTCGGATTACTATATGCAGCCTGCTCTTCCAAATTTGCTACTAAATCTCGAGCTAAAATCTTTGGAATGCCTCCAATATCATATATATATTTATCTGGATAAAGCTCCATCAACTGACCACCAAGCTGTGGTAGACTATCTATTATTTTCACTTTTAAGTCGCGTAAACCCGCATAAAAAGAGGCAAATAATCCTGTAGGACCACCGCCTATTATTATTACATCGTATAATTCCTTATCCATACACCATTCACCTCATTGCTTTCCTTAGAATGAAAATGATTCTCATTCATTAGCGTATCAAAAATTGCTTCGATCTCACAGAAATCGGTTTCGAATTTCTGGCGATGGAATCATACAACTATCTTTTTTTCCAAACCATCTATAACGATTTTTAGCGAAGATTTTATATAGAACTTCTCGTAATGACTTAGGGATAACCTTAAACATGTAAAAGACCTTCCACATTCCTTTTAAGTGCTTGCAAATAAAAAGTGCAGCATCGGAGGAATCATACACTTTATCATTTTCAATTACTATAACGCCATCTATTTTTTCACTTATTCGATGTTTCAATTTGAGTTCTTTCCCAACGTCACTTTGCAACGCAGCAAATTGAAAGTACCCAGCTGGATCTCTCGCAATAATAAATTGAACACTTGCATCGCAAAAGTTACATTCCCCGTCAAACAAAACAATAGCAGTCATATGAAGTCCCCCTTTTCAACAGTGTATCAGTTGCCGCTGAAAAAGAATACGCCCCAATACAAACTCTTGTAATGGGGCATGCAAGTTACTGCTTATCGGAAGGTGTATCGGAAGAACCGACTTCTTCTAAAATTTCAAAACTGTTTTCATAATCCCGAATTCTTGGGTCTTCATTCTCCACTGGTTGTTCAGTCGTAGAATTTAAGATAGATTCTTCAACCGGTCGAATCTCCTCATTGACCTCTTGTTGGGCATGTTCAACACAAGTAGTTGTAGAAGGAATAGCTTCTAATCTTTCCATAGGAATTTCTTTTGAGCATTCGGTACATATACCATATGTACCTTCCTCCATTGCTGACAGTGCTTCCTGTATATCTTGTATCTCATCTTCTGAGTGTTTTCGTAATGCTAATCGTGTATGTTTATCCGTTAAGTCGGTCGCGTTATCTGCAGGATGATTATCGTAATTGGATAACTCTGTCGTTTCAAATTCCTCATCATTCTCCATACTAATTTCTAGTTCATCTAAACGCTTTAGTAACGTATCTTTTAATTTATCATATTTCGCCATTTGAATTCCCTCCTTGTTATTTTAAGGATTCCCAGAATTCAACGAAATAAAACAATTTGTACATCTCGATTTAGTAAATGCAAATATTGGTAAAGCTGTGAACGGTGGTGTACTAAGTGATTGACAATTTGAACAAACCATTCTGCCTCACTATATTCACTACCCCAATAAGTCTTAAATTGACGTTCTAATTCTTCTTTAGAAAGATCATTATAGTATAAAATAAGCTTCTCTATTCCATCTTTAAAGTGTGAGATTACAGTCTCCATCGAATTAGGCATATGTGCTTGATAGTACTCGGTCATTTGCTGTTTTGAATTTTCTTCTTGAATATGCAAATCTGCTCCTGGTATTTGGGAGAGATGCACACAAACTTCCCATACACTCATTTTGTTCGCAATCGGACGTTTATGTAAAAGTTCTTCATCTACTTGTTGAAACAATTCTATAATTGTATCTGAAACGAATTGTAATTGCTTTAATGCATCATTAATCATTTGTTCGCTCTTTTCCTACTTCTGTATGCGCAAATTTTCTTACCATCTTTTTAATATTTTCTACTCTACGAAAGCGCAGTGCCGACCAGTCATCATCAATTGCGATATTTCGGACAGGTTCAAATCCTTCATTTGCAAGTATTTTAGCAACCTCGTCTCTGCTACAATCGGACCCGTTGTATACTTTTGAGGATTTTTTTGGATAGCATAGCCACAAAAGTCCATCGCCTTCTAAATTATTTACTACTAATTTAGAAAGCGATGAAACTTCATCAATCGAAGTCCCAAATACTTGAATAAATTTATATTTTTCCTCTACACTTTCTTTATCAACTCTTCCTTCGAAAGCAACAGTAATTTCTTCATATGACTTTGGAGCATTCAAAATTAGTACAGGTTTTCCTGTTTGTTTCCACTGTAATTTCTTTAATACTGGATGAATTTCAGTCACTATTATTTCCACCTTCATTTTTAATTCATATTACCTTATTTTTTTGCCAACATACAATAATGCTTACATTACATTATTTTCACTAATTAAAGTATTATAAATATAAAGGAGTGTTTGTTAATGGGAATTCATAAGTTTTTTATGAGCATGAACGATTTAGAAAGAATTATACGATGTCCAGGACGCTTTAAATTTGAAGAGCATAATGTAGCTGCTCATTCTTGGAAGGTTTCGCAATATGCCATGTTTTTTGCTACAATCGAAGAGAGTGATGGTGCAACTGTTAACTGGAAGTCACTTTACGAAAAAACGATCAACCATGACTTTGCGGAGATATTCATCGGTGATATTAAAACACCAGTAAAGCACGCTTCCCCTGAACTGAAACTAATGCTTTCTCATGTAGAAGAAAAAATGATGGAAAAGTTCATCTTAGATGAAATTCCTACAGAGTTCCAACCAATCTTTTTTGATCGTATGAAAGAAGGAAAAGACGAAACTATTGAAGGTAGATTGTTAGAACTTGCTGACAAGCTAGATCAAGTATATGAGGCCTTTGCCGAACTTCAACGAGGCAACACGGATGTTGAATTTTTAAAAATGTATGAAAATGCACTTAAGAAAATTCTTCATATTCCACTCGAAAAAAGCGTTTCTTATTTCAAAGAGGTCATGCTTCAAGATATAATAGCAGAAGAATCTGTAATAGATATAAAGTCAATTACGTTAAAAATTCTTGAAAATTAAAAAAATATTAACTAAAAATACAATATATTGTATAATATAGTGTATAATACTATAAAGATAATTGAGGGAGGGTATTCAAATGCCTATACCAGTGAATCATACAAAACCTGTTCGAACTACCGCAAAACTGCATGCTTTCAATCAGTTACAACAGTGGATAATCGACGGTACTCTTCAACCTGAAGAAAAACTAAATGATATAGAGCTTGCACAGGCTTTAGGTGTGAGTAGAACACCAATTCGTGAGTCATTGCAACTTTTAGAATCTCAGGGTTTTGTAACAATGCAGCCTGGGAGAGCTACACAGGTAACAGCTGTAGAAACGCAAGATATTAATAATCTTCTACCACCGTTAGCAGTATTGCAAGCGCTTGCAGCAGAGCTCTCTATTCAAAATATGGATGATTCCACACTCGAGTTATTGGAAGAAAAAAACAAAGAATTTGCAGATGCACTATATGCGAAGGAATTTACTACTGCATTAAAGGTGGATGAAGAATTCCATCAAATCATTGTAGACAGAGCCAATAATCCATACATACTTTCTATGGTAGAGATGCTTCAAGCACATGTGCGAAGATTATTCTATTATGAAAAGATTGTTTTAAGAGAATACTCCATCAAGCAACATGCAGAAATTATTCATCTATTAAGAGAAAAAGATTCTCAGAAAGTAGCAGAAACAATGCGAGCAAATTGGATTTATACAATTGAAGAGTTTTAATTGTATAAATTCAAGGCTTCAGACTATAAGAACCCCGATGAAAATCGAGGTTACTTATAGTCTTTTTTCTTCTAAAAATGAATAAGAAAATTGAGTACGTAAAAAGACAATCGCTTTCCGCGGACGAGCGAGCAATCGAGTCTCTCAACATTCGCTTGTTGCGTAGAAAAAGTCCATAACTTTGACTTTGTGAGACGGGGCTGTTCAATAAGTTAGAAAATCGTTAAACGGCTCCCTTTAAGGGCGCGTTGCCTCAGTCTCCTCGCTGCACTGCGGGGCCTTCAGCTAACTCTAATCCCACAGGAGTGTCACCTTTTTTCAACATTTTTCTAGAAATTTAATGAGAAACTCTAAATTAACATTTAGTACATGTTTGAATCATTACACGCATTACTCATGGATTTAGTGCAGTGGAGTTCCTACGTTATTGTCAAAAAATTTTCAGAATGAGCTGGAAAAAAAGGATAAAAAGAAAAGAGGTTTCGAGAATTTTAACATTCCTGAAACCCCTAGACGATTAAATCAAGAGCTTATTTTTTAGCATTATATCTGTTTAAACGACTTATCTTTTTGACTTCTTCCAATAACTCCAGTAATTAGGGTTACAAATAAGAATGGGATTAGCCACCCTAGTCCAACACCATAAAACGGTAAATAGTTTTCATAAAGGGACACAACTGGATTCATCCATCCAAAATAGTCGATTTCGAGAGAACCACATAAAGCTTTCAAACCATCAATCAAACTGATTAAAAATGTTACAAACATAACACTGACATATACAATCCTAGCATGGTTAAATAGTGGTGAAAGAAATGTTAGCAAGATTAACACAATCGATAATGGATAAAGCAGCATTAACATTGGTATAGAATACTTAATAATATTCGATAAACCGAAGTTAGCTATAATACAAGTAAAGACGCTAAAGAAAATGACGAAAGCTTTATAACTAACTTTTGGCATTAACGTATGAAAATACTCTCCACACGCCGTCGTCAAACCAATACTAGTAGTTAAACAAGCTAAGAAGATAATAATTGACAAAAGTATGGCTCCGAAAGATCCAAAATAATGCTCAGAAGCACTACTTAGAACAGGTCCTCCATTAGCAAATATTCCAAAAAGTTCTGTACTTGTTGCGCCTAAATAAGCAATACCTGCATAAATAACACCTAAAAAAAAGATGGCAATCCCACCAGACTTCGCAGTTGCAGCAATAATTCCTTTAGTCGAGGTGATTCCCATTGAACGAACCGCAGTGATAACGATTATTCCGAATACTAAAGAGGCTAAAGCATCCATAGTATTGTAGCCTTCTGTAAATCCAGTCATAAATGCATTGTCTATATAACTTCCGTGAGGCGCTTGAAACCCACCCATTGGTTTAATGAAAACAAATAATAATAAAATGAATAACCCAATAATTATTCCAGGTGATAAATATTTTCCAACATTATCCACTATTTTTGACGGATTAAGTGAAAATAAAAGTGTAACTCCAAAGAATATGATCGTAAAAATAAGTAAACCAATCTTCGCATGATCGGCACTCATAAATGGCAGGATACCAACTTCAAAAGAAACTGCACCTGTTCGTGGTAATGCAAAAAACGGTCCAATCGTTAAGTACAATATAGTAGTAAAAATTACTGCAAATACTGGATGTACTCTACTAGATAACTCTTGTAAATTTTTACTTCCTGAAAAGCCCATTGCTAGTGTACCTAAGAAAGGTAATCCTATCCCAGTTGCTAAAAACCCAATAACTGCTGGCCATACATTTGTCCCTGCGTTTTGCCCTAAGCTTGCTGGAAAAATTAGATTCCCTGCTCCAAAAAACAATGCAAATAACATTACTCCAATAACGAGGTAACTGGAGAATGACAATTTTGAATTCATTTATTTTGCCTCCTGTAATGATAAACAATCATTTTTATTTCTGCTTATTTACTCTTAGATGAATGCACTTCAAATGATTTCTGTCATTTACTCAGCATGCAATATATCAGAACTGATAATACTATGGATGGCTGCAGAATGCAATATATCAGACGAAATTTATAGAAAATTGATGTAATTACAAAAGTATGGATAGCAATATATTATTTACATAATTACCTTAAACATGCTACTATTAGTAAAATTTAAATGCGATGAAGAGATGAGTAGATACTTAAATTCTTTTGCAGAGAGCTCCAGTTGGTGAAAAGGGGCATGAATTATTTATTGAAACAAGCCTCTGAGCATTACATTGGAACCTAGATTTTGGGGATAGTGTAACGGGAGCTCCCGTTATTGAGCTAAGGTATTCGCATATCTTTTAACACGGAATTAATTGTACAAACATACAATTACGCCGAAGATGAATTAAGATGCTGTACCGAATGAGATTAATATGGTGACATATTAATAAACTGGGGTGGTACCACGACGACTTTCTAAATCTCGTCCCCAAGACATTAGTCTTGGGGGTGAGATTTTTTTATTTGCAGTTTTTTACAAAGAAAGGAGAACAAAATGAAAATGAAAAAGTTATTATTATCCTGGAAGTATCCATCAATTCTATTATTCGGCATTGGTTTTTCCAACTTTGGCGCATGGGTATATTTAATAGCACTCAATTTAATTGTATTAGATATGACCAATTCTCCACTTGCAGTCGCAGGTCTTTATATCGTTAAACCCTTAGCTACATTATTTACGAATACATGGACCGGCAGCGTAATTGATCGCATAAATAAGCGTAACCTTATGGTTGGTCTTGACCTTTTTCGGGCAGCTTTTATAGCGATATTACCATTTGTTTCATCGATTTGGATTATATATGCAATCGTTTTTATAATAAATATGGCAAGATCTATGTTTGAACCCACTTCCATGATCTATATAACAAAGTTAATACCAATTCAACAAAGAAAACGTTTTAATTCCCTACGGAGCTTAATAGACTCTGGAGCTTTCCTAATTGGTCCAGCTATAGCAGGTGTATTATTTATAATTGGAACACCAGTTTTAGCAATTTACATTAATGCAATAGCTCTACTATTATCAGGAATAATAACTTTGTTTATGCCAAATCTTGAAAAGGGGAATATTCTCGAATCATCTGTTAACTATCTATCTTGGAGTGTAATCAAAAAAGATTGGGATATTGTTTTAAACTTTAGTCGTCAACATATTTATATCATGTTTATTTATGTTCTTTTTAGCTGCTCAATGGTAATGGCAACAGCTATCGATTCTCAAGAAGCTGCATTTGCTAAAGCAGTGCTTTTTTTATCGGACGGCGAGTACGGATTTCTTGTAAGTATAGCAGGGGCGGGGATTATTTTTGGAGCTCTTGTAAATGCAATGATTATAAACAAAATGACAACATCCCTACTAATTGGGGCTGGCTCAGTATTTGTTTCAATTGGTTATATTATTTATGCCTATTCAAGTACTTTTTCCATAGCAGCAATAGGATTTTTTATCCTTGCCTTTTCTCTTGCTTTTGCAAATACAGGTTTCCATACGTTCTTTCAAAACAATTTTCCAGTTGAGATGATGGGGAGAATCGGAAGTATATATGGGTTATTCGAAGCTTTTTTAATCATTAGTATTACCATCCTATTTGGGGTAACCTCTCAACTTATTTCCATTCAACTAGTTGTCATAATTGGTTCTTTTCTAATGTTAGTTATTACCATTCTATTGCTCATATTTTGCGTATTCCCTTCGAAAAGCAAGTATTATGATGATATTTGCTTAAAATGATTTTCGCAAAGTGCTAAAATTGGAAAGTGAATGAAAACGCTTGTCAATAAATAAGAGACAAAAGACTCTCAGTCCTTTTAAGAAAAGTAACTGTAGAAGTATCGTTGATTTCCGCTACGGTGGACGCTTTTCGCGGGCATGGCTTCAGTCTCCTCGTCACTTCGTTCCTGCGGGGCCTTCCGCTCATGCTATTCCCGCAGAAGTCGCCGCCTGCGCTCCAATCAACTAGTATGTATGGGTCGATTATAATTGCTTCGTAAGATAGATGACATTTAGATCCTATGAACATTAGTTAGAGAACTACATTTTATCCGGATGCACAAAATTTCACCAAAATTTTAAAAAGCAATTGCATCTCTTATTCATCAACAATTACAGGATGGCATGATCACTACGTTTATTTAAACTAATTCTATCCTCTTAGCGATAGCCGGCAAAATCTTATTGTTAGGTCCTACTCACTTAATGGATTGTAGTGAAAGGTGGCGACTCCAGCGGGATGAGTGAGACAGATGAGCCATCACAACGAACGCGTAGCGGCGGTGATAGCTTATCGCTCACCCCGCGGAACGCGTCCACCTGAAACGGAAATCCGTGGTATTATCTAATTCTTTAAAGTACTATGAACACTGGTTTTACAGGACAATAATCATATACTTCTTATCTTTTAAGAAAAACCGGCAAAAAGACGCCAGGTCCTTTCAAGAAGAATAACCGTAGAAACGTCGTTGATTTTTGCTAGGCGGACGCTTTACGGGGGCATAGCCTCATCACTACCCTCCTGCGGGACCCTCGCAGAAAGAGCAGTGAAGTGAGGAGACTAATAAAACACCCCGTGGTTAATTATTAGCAATAATTTTCCGGTCCTTAGGTAATGCTATTGCTACTAGTCCAATAAGTGGCAGCGTAGAAACAACAATCATCGTCGTATAAACTCCCACATGATCCATTAAAATTCCAATAACGACTGCTCCTATCGCTCCCATCCCGAATGCAAGTCCTACAGTTAATCCTGCCATCGTGCCAATTTTACTCGGTACAAGCTCTTGAGCGTAAACGACTGTGACCGAAAAACTGAGCATGAGGAAGAAACCGATAATAACTAGTAATAATACAACCGCCCAGATTGGAACATAGGGCAATATTAAACATAAAGGAATTGGTACCGCCATGGATAGTAATATGACATTTCTTCTACCTATACGGTCCGCCATTGGTCCTCCAAAGAAAGTACCGACTGCTCCCAAAGCTAGAAAAATAAAGATTAATAACTGCCCTTCTTTAATTGTTAAATTGTAGTGTTCCATCAAGTGAAAAATATAAAAGTTAGTCATATTCGTTACGTAGAAGGATCTTGCGAAAATAATAATCATTAGAAGCGTTAAGGCAACTCCTACCTGCTTTTTGGAAAGAGTCGGCAATGAAGAAAGCAGTGTTTTTTTCCTTTTTGTATGCTTCTCTTCTTCCAATTGTTTCTTATACCATACCGAAATTTTGGATAGTATAAATATTGCCGCAGCCGCTACTATTAAAAAAAGGGCTGCACCTTTTTGACCTAATGGAACTAGAATAAATGCACTAATCAGAGGAGCTAGTGCTTGTCCTGAATTCCCACCTACCTGGTAGATAGATTGTGAAAGTCCTCTTTTAGAACCTGCTGCCATATATGAAACACGAGAGCCTTCCGGATGAAATATAGCTGAGCCAAATCCTAGGAATATAACTGACACAAGTATAATCCAATATTGGGGAGCAAACGCTAGTCCTGCCATTCCGACAAAAGAACTGATCATTCCAAGAGGAAGTGCATATGGCATCGGTTTCTTATCACTAATAAATCCAACAACTGGTTGTAAAACAGAAGCAACAATATTTAACATAAATGAAATTAATCCTAATTGGGTATATGTTAATCCAATTTCTTTTTCCAAAACAGGAAACATTGCAGGAATCACCGATTGCAATGAATCATTAAATAAATGGCAGACGCCAATTGCAAACATAATTGGGTAAACAGGATTACCTATTTTCTGAGAAACTTTCGATGTAGACATACTTTTTCACGCTCTTTCACTTGCTGAATTTTGTTAATGGATTTATTATAACGCAAAAGTTAATATAACCTTGAAAGGATAGTTCCAACTCTTTTGGAAAGACTATATTGAAGAACTTTAATATACAAAGGAGTTTAGATAAATGAAAGATTTATTTCATATTCACTTTTGGGAAATGATCATACGAACAACGGTTTCATTCTTAACCCTACTTTTACTTGCTAGGATATTAGGGAAAAAACAACTTAGCCAACTAACGTTTTTCCACTATATTACAGGTATTACGATTGGTTCAATTGCTTCCGAAATTGCAGCCCAAAAGGAAACTCCTTTTATTGACGGTTATATTGCACTAATCTGGTGGGCAATCCTTACCCTAGCTATGAGTTACATTACTTTGAAATCGACCAAAGCACGTACGCTTGTCGACGATAATCCTACGATTGTTATTAAGGATGGAGAAATTTCCATTAAATCCATAAAAAAAGCACGCTTACATATGGATGATGTATTAATGATGCTTAGGGAACAATCTATTTTCTCCATTCAGGACGTTCATTATGCAGTACTCGAAACGAACGGAAAATTAAGTGTCTTTAAAAAAGTAGCGCAACAAGAAGCAACCAAACTAGACGTAAAAGCAGATGTATCACTTCCAACCTATATGCCTACTGAAATCATTTCAGATGGGGTAATAGTTTACAAAAACCTAGAAGAACTGGAATTGACTGAAGAGTGGTTGATGAAAAAACTTCGGAAACAAGGCGTTGATTCGGTGGATGAGGTTTATTACGCTCAAATTCAAACGAACGGATCGCTATATGTTAGCTTACGGAAAAATAATATATAAGAAAAGGATCAAAAAAGGACTTCCTGTTATTGGAAGTCCTTTCCTTATATTATTTCCCTATAATTTGTTCTATCGAGTGGTTTAACCCTTTAATGTCTAGCTCTTGAACACGCTCGTTGTTTAGCTTATATTTTTCTTTCAACAATAGAATACGACTTACACTTGTATTTATTCTTTCTTCGGAAACCTCTCCATTATGAACTGCTTGTTTAATAGCATCAATGGCTCTTTTCACTTTTTGATAATCATGCGCCACTAACACAATATCGTTCCCAGCTTTCACTGCATCCACGGCAGCTTGCCCAATTTCATAATGACCTACTATAGCGTTCATCGTCATATCGTCTGTCATCACTACCCCATCGAATTGAAGCTGTTCTCTCAATATCCCTGTAATAATGGCATGAGACATAGAAGATGGGAACTTTGGATCAATCTTCGGTAAAAGAATATGAGCAACCATGACAACATCTGCTCCATCCTCAATTGCATTTTTAAATGGAATCAATTCCAGGGCATTTAAGTCTTCTATACTTTTTTGAATAATTGGAAGTTCTAAATGTGAATCCACAGCGGTATCACCGTGACCGGGAAAATGCTTGACAACGGAGATAACGTTTTGACTTTGAATACCTTTCATCGTCTGAATGCCAAGCTTACTTACGATCTCTGCGTTATTA
This sequence comes from Psychrobacillus sp. NPDC058041, assembly GCF_042885655.1. NCBI lineage: Bacteria > Bacillati > Bacillota > Bacilli > Caryophanales > Bacillaceae > Psychrobacillus > Psychrobacillus sp. NPDC058041. Next base: position 225,479 of record NZ_JBHVRO010000004.1, on the reverse strand, counting down.
CCAAAAGAACGGTCTCCAATAACCGGATTTTTTGGATTGCTGTTTACATCAAGTACTGGTGCAAAGTCGAGATTAAAACCGAATGTATTCATCTCTTTTCCTAAAAGAGTACCTATACTATAAGACAGAGACGGATTATTTCGTTTCCCAATCTCTTGGTTTGTTGGTAACTTATTTAGTCCAGGTAGCCTTGATATTCTGCCACCTTCTTGATCAACCCCTAGAAATAGGGGATGTTTTTCCTTTTTACTTTCGGTTTTTATTGCGTTTAATAAAGAAACAGTTTGTTTTTCATCTTTTAAGTTATTTTGATAAAAAATGAGCCCTCCTACTTTATTTACTGAAATTAATTCCTTCGACTCTTTCGTTAAAGCTATTCCGTCTATTCCTGCAAATATCATTTGTCCAATTTTTTCTTCTAAACTCATGTCCGAAATAGTCGGAGTTTCTTCTTCGATATCCATAAAAACCGATATATGATCAACCGCCGGGTTCGGTTCACTTTCTGTTGCTTTCGGTAATATCCATTTCAGTTGATAAGTGTTAGAAACTTCATAAATCAGAATGGTTTGGTCTACCATATCGTCTTGATAACTGCGAATTTCATCTGCTTCCCCCTTTATTCTTTCAATATCCTCTAAATGTATTTGCTGGATAGCTGGTGCAGAGGAGCGAATATCAAAAACAGTATTGGAACGATGACCCACTGTCACATTTTTGGATAAATAGTCTTCATAAATAGTTGTGGAAACTTCGCTTTTTTCCTCCGGACTTCCCCATAGTTCATGTACTTCTTGAACATCCGTCTTACCTACAATAAATGGAACATCCATTACTTGCCCTATTTTCGCAGACTCGAAAATGAGCGAAACGAGAGATTCCACTTCCGAAGGCTCCTTTAGCGTCGGAGTTAGGCTCTTATTTATTTCTTCTTTCTTTTCTTTATTATCTATAAATAGCATAGCAATTGCGATTGCTAAAAATAACAAAAGGAATAAAATCACTTTTTTAATCATAAAAGAACCTCCAAATAAATGACGTTGCTTTATTTTGTATTTCTATTAGTGTAACCATTATCCCTTTAATTTAACTTCCTCCACTTTATGGGGCTACCTTTAGAATAGCCATTTTATATATTAAAAGCGACCTTGAGCTAGCCAAGGTCGCTAATTTCATTCTGGCAATAGTTCATACGCCATTTTACGAATAATTTGTTCATGCTGAGGATACTTTTCCAATAACTCACATTGCGTAAACAGTTCAAAGTCTTCAAAATCAAAACCTGGTGCTACCATACAACCAACAAGCGAAAATAATCCATCTTCAATAACAGAGGAACCAAAAATAGAGTTTTTCGGTACCAATACTTGAGGTGTTTCTCCGTTCTCCAAATCTAACCCTAGCTTATGTTCGAAATAATTTCCTTCTTCATCAATAACATGTACTAGCAAAGAGCTTCCACCATGAAAATACCATAATTCATCTGACTTTAGTCGATGAAAATGCGATATATCCCCTGCTCCTATTAGAAAATAAATACTCGTATATAGCTTTCGAGTTGTACCAAATGTCTCTATTGATTGTTCGGAATTATATGTACCTTTATAATATCCACCTTCTGGGTGAGGTTCCAAACCTAAATGTTGTATGTAATAATTAGCATCCTTCTGCATTATACTTCCCTCGTTTCTAAATGCTTCATACAGTTAAATAAGTGGCATAAATTTTTATTGTCTTGTAACTCTATCACTGTCAGTGAAGTATTCCCAAGATCTAAATCGAACTCACCATATGGTACAAGGACTTTAATGATCCGTCCAATAAAACCGCCGTGACTAACAACTAGCACTCGTTTACCGGGATGCGCCTGCTTCACATCTTCTATGAAAGACATTCCGCGAGCAATAATAACCTCTTCCGGCTCAAACCCCAACTCCATTTTTCTCCATGCAAAACCCCATTTTGCAACTCGTTCTGCCTCTGTTGTACCTTCAATAATACCTCCACCAATTTCACCAAGTCGGTTGTCTACTACAAAATCAATATTAGGCTTTTTTTCAGCAATAATCTCCGCAGTTCTCTTTGCACGAATTAAATGGCTTGTATAAATAATATCCCATTTCTCCTGTTCGATTCTACCGGCAACCCTCTCTGCCATTTCGATACCTTCCTCATCCAGTGGTACATCCGTTGTCCCTTGCGCTCTCCCCTCTTTATTCCAAGCCGTCACACCATGTCTAACAAAACCAATAGTTGTCATGTTATTTTCCCCCTTATGTCCTTATTTAACACAGCTGCAATCCATACTGAAACGAACGAAGAAGTATACCCTTTTGGAATTGGTTTATTGACCATTTTCCCTTTTCGTTTTTCTTTGCTTAATTGCTCTAACTGTTGCTTGATTTCTTTTTCTCTCATGAATAAAAGCCAGTTCTTATTCTTTCATTATAAAGAAACAAAACAATTTGAACAATTTCTTATTACTTACTTGACCTTAACGTTACGTAAAGGTTTAGACTGTAGTTATGAGGGGGTGTTTGCTTGGAATATACGATACAAAAGCTTAGTCAATTGGCGGGAATAAGTACGCGGACGCTTCGGTATTATGATGAAATCGGATTACTTAAACCAGCACGCATCAATTCATCTGGTTACCGCATTTATGGTTCTGCAGAAGTAGATCGACTGCAGCAAATTCTGTTTTACCGTGAACTCGGGGTAAATTTGGATAGCATCAAAGAAATAATAACTTCTGAGACGTTCGACGGGGCAACTGCATTAAAGGAGCATAGAGAAAAACTGCTTGAAAAGAGAGCACAATTAGATTTATTGATCGAAAATGTCGATAAATCCATTCAACTAACAGAAAGGAAGATTACAATGGCGGATAAAGAGAAATTTGAAGGCTTTAAACAAAAACTTGTGGATGACAATGAGAAAAAGTACGGGAAAGAAATTCGAGAAAAGTATGGTGAGGATAGTGTAAATAAATCGAATGCAAAAGTAAAAGGTATGACACAAGAAAAATTCGAAGAAGTGACAAATCTAGCAGAAAAAATTGCAGATAATTTGAAAGCCGCAATGGTAACTGGTGATCCAGCTGGAGAACTTGCACAAAAAACAGCAGATATGCACCGACAATGGTTAAGCTTTTATTGGGAGAAGTATACAAAAGAAGCTCATGCAGGAGTTGCACAAATGTATGTGGATGATGAACGCTTTACTGCGTACTATGACAAAATCCAACCTGGTGCAGCAGAGTTTTTAAGAGATGCAGTACTGATATATACAAAAAATAAATGAAAGCTTTAAGCAATTCATAAAATCCTTTGGAATCATTCAGTTGCTCCAAAGGATTTTATCTTTGTATTGATTTCTATAGCTCACTTACTTTCATTGCTTATTTCTTCCCAAACACGACTTTTTGTAAAATCTTTTGCCAATTTATTTGCTTTTTCTGTAATGCTTTGCGGATAAGCAAGTACTTCAAGAAGTTTGATGGCATTCCTCGTATTGGAGGGACCCGGGTGAATGGTATAGTCAAACCGGACCTCGCCGTTTTCAATGGATTCTCTGAAATGATAATTCGTATATACATGACTCGCTATTTCCGTTAACTCTATATCATGCGATGCAATAATACTCATCCCTTTATTTGACGCAAGCCACTCCATCATAGATGCCGATGCTGCAATTCGTTCAACCGTATTGGTTCCTTTTAGTATTTCATCAACGAATGATAGACACGGTTTCCCTTCTTCTATTAGTTGTACAATGCGTTTAAGAGATTTAATTTCTGCAATAAAGTAACTATCACCATTCAATACATTGTCTTGAATTGCCATTGATGTAGCGACATAACTTGGTTTCATGATCCACTTCTCTGCTAATACTGTGTTAATGGTTTGTGCTAGAATCGCATTAATCGCGATTGCTTTAATATAAGTTGATTTTCCTGAAGCATTCGATCCAGTCACAAGGGTACATTTACCAAGAGCGGATGTGTTTGTCACCGGATGCTTGATAAGTGGATGTGCCATGTTCTCGAATAATAGTTCTTCATTGTCCACGAACTTAGGCGTGCAGTATGTATCAATAGATTTACGATAAAACGCAACTGCAATAGCAGCATCGAGTTTACCGATAAGTTGCCATACTTCACGATATTGCTTTTGGTGATGTGAAATCGTTTTTACAATTTTGTTGTATGAAATAAAATCGAGCAAAAATAAAATCCGAATATACTCGAAAATAACATCAAATTCTCCTCCACCTTTGTTACCAAGTGAAGAAATATTACTGAGAAACAAAATCTTTTTTAACGGTTTCATATTTTCCTTAAACCTTTTTACATACGAATTAAATTCTGACTGATTAACAGAAGAAAAACGTTTTCCCGTGTTAATGATGGACGCAATATATGTGATGGATGATAAATCATACTCCAACATGCTCTTATTGCGGTAGTAAATGATTGTATTAATTAAAAATGAGGTCAATAAACAACAAAGTCCCCATTTCAAATTAAAAAATAGTAACACAACAGCAACAATTGGCAAAAAGGCAAGTAGGGTGAAGAGCGATGTATTTTTTACTTTCTTACTACCTCCGTCATAAAAAAACGAAGAGGAATTCGAATAATCCCTTTTTCCAAGCCCTGAAAGAAGTAAAAGAATTTTTTCCCTTAATGCCTGATTGTTTGCAACTATCATGTAAAGATTCTCATCTTCCTGTTTATGTTCAAGAGATGGGGTGATTTCACGAAGTTGATTAAATAAATACTCCGAACCAACAGTAGTTTGCGTGTAATTAAGCTTTTGGAAAACTTTATTCATGGATAAATCATCCCAAGTCAATTGATCTACCCCATCATAGAAGGACTTACTGTTTTTCTTATTTGACCAGTAAGATGAGATGGATTCAATAGCTTCCCTTTGTCTGATAAACTTCCCTGTTTTCCATTCTTCTCGAAACTTTTCAAGTTTCTTCTTCTTGCGCGTTAAGAGATGGTTGATTATGAACATGAATGCTACAACTACAAGAATATTTAATAGATTTGGCACTTAATCACCTCATTCGGTTATTCAATATATACGGAAATAAGTGCCTGCTGGTTTCAAATTTAAAACATATATACTGGGCCAATCAAGTTAAGTATGTTTAATAATCTAGTTTATTGAGCCTTGACCGCTATTTTTTAATGCTTGTTCGATTATGTGGATATCTTCTGGATAAGCCAAAGGGAGCTTTGTAGTTTCTTCTAACGTCTTCCAAGCGATTTCATGGATAAACTGATCTGGATCTTGGATAGTTATCTCCCCACTCACAATTTCAACTAAAAAGTATTCAACATGATAAGAAATTCCATGTTCACTAATGACCCCACTCTTATTATGTACTTTTTCAATAATACGAACTTTGTAGCCCGTTTCTTCCCAAAATTCTCTTATGCAGCATTCTTCAAACGTTTCCCCATCCTCCATTGTCCCCGACGGAACAGTCCATTGCTTTTCTTCTCCTGGAGCTGCTTGAAGAACCATTAGCACCTCTTGTTTTTCATTTATACAAATACCTGCTGCACCTTGCCATTTAAACATGTTTATTTCCTCACTTCATTCATTAGATTATATCTACATCATTAATTTCTGATACATATCTTGATTTTTTTAGATCCACGAGCCCATTAGAACGAAAACATACACCTTCTGCTTCTAACATCGCTCTTTGAGAATAGGCAGATTCTTCATCTGGAATAGCAATCTCTCCTTTAATATTGATGACACGATGCCATGGTAGCTTATGTTTTGCACTCATTGTATGAAGGATGCGTACTACTTGTCTTGCACCCCTCGGACTCCCTGCCACCTTTGCAATTTGCCCGTATGTCATGACTTTTCCTGAAGGAATGGATTTTATTATTTCAATAGTTTTTTCAGTAAAAGGGTTCATCCGTCTTCATCCTTTCGTTACTTCGATTATAACTTATTTAGAATATTTTATTCAGTACCTTGCATAGAATAATACCGTATGATATATTACTATCAAAGGTACTGTTTATTGAATAGTAGTGAAGGGAGTGAAAGACAAATGAATATTCAATTTAAGAAAGGCGTATTGAATCTTTGCGTACTAGTTCTATTGGATAAACAAGATCGATATGGTTATGAGCTTGTGCAAAAAATATCCGACCAAATCGCGATTTCAGAAGGATCTGTCTATCCATTACTACGTCGCTTAACGAAGGAAGGATACTTTACGACCTATTTACAGGAATCATCTGAAGGCCCCCCACGTAAATATTATAAGCTCACCGAACTGGGCAGAACTTATTTACATGAACAATTAAATGAATGGAAAAACTTTACAAATGGCGTGAATAATCTAATCGAAGAGGGTGTAAAAAATGACTGAACAACAATTTATAAGTGAACTGGAGCTTGCGCTAGCTGGGCTTCCTGCAGATGAACGCAATGATATTCTTTCCGACATAAAAGAGTATTTTACAAATGGTCGTGAGGATGGAAAAGCGGATAACGAAATTGCGGCATCTCTTGGTTCTCCAAGAGAAATTGCACAAGAGCTTTTGGAAAATCATGTTCCTGAGAAAATCATGACAAATAATAAAGTGATTAAAATCCCTAACCCTAATTTTTCCAATGTAGTAATGAACATAGATCACGGTTCACTATACGTGTTTCCATCAGAAACAGATGAAACCACAGTGGAATTAATTGGGGATAACGACAAACTAGATTTCACTGCTAACGTTGTCAACGATACATTATCGATTAAATTAAAAACAAAGAAATTCCAGTTATTTAACTTCTTGTTCTTTATTAAAGAACTCCGAGTAAATGTATCACTTCCTAAAAAGTTATATGAAACAATTATCATGAAAACCGATAATGGTCGTATTCGTGCAGAAAAAATACTTGGGAAAACTATTAAAGCTACTTCCGATAACGGTAGCATCGGCTTAAAGGAATTTGCAGCTACTGTTTTAGAAGTAGAAACAGACAATGGGCGCATTGAAATTGATAAAGTGCAAACGGATAAACTATCTACCCAAACCGATAATGGAAGAATTGAATTACGTAATGTGGATGCTGAGCAAATTATTGCAGAAACTGATAACGGACGAATTATGATGGAAAATGTAAATGGTGATATTATCGGAAAAACCGATAATGGGCGAATTTCGCTTCTAACATCGAGTCTTGACCGCATGATCCAGTTAGAAACGGATAATGGCAGCATTCTAGTAGAGACAGAAAACGACCCAACAGACGTATCCATTCATACTAAAACTGACCATGGCAGAGTAAGTGTGTTTGGTGAAAAGAATTCTCGTACCGTGTTTGGTAACGGGTCGAACACTATCCGACTCTCTTCTGACAATGGGAAAATTACTGTTATAAAGAAGGCTTAAATTAAAATAAATCCACGTATAAAATTTATTATACGTGGATTTATTGTTGTTTTAGGCGTACTCTCATGGAATTCTGAATCATGTTAGCAGCTTGATGCTTGCCGCTGGAAAGCCGCCTGCAGCGGAAATCACCTTGTTTATGGCACCCTAATTCATATAGATTGGTATCTCTATATAAAGAAAAAATCCCTTTGTAAATAAGTAAAAAACTTTTTTAACAAAGGGATTTTTTAAGTTTTAATTTTAGTAAGTACGAACCGGTACAATTAATTGTAAGATGGCGTCATCATTAATAGAATTTATAATAAATGGACGCATTGGTCCTGTAAAGTGGATGATTACATCATGTCCTTCTAATGCTTTTAATGCATCCATCATATATTTTGCACTAAACGAAATTTTTATTACTTCGCCTTCAACTGAAATTGATTGAATTTCTTCTTCCACTTCCCCAATTTCAGGTGAGCTAGATGATATTTCTACAATATTACTTTCTAATGATGATAATCGAACAATGTTATTCCGCTCTTCACGCGCCAATAAAGAGGCTCGGTCAATCGCTTGAAATAAAGCTTTCCCATTCATTGTAACAGTCGTTTTGTATTCAGTTGGTATTAAACGAGATGTATCTGGATAATTCCCTTCAAGTAGACGAGAGAATAACAATACACTCCTAGTTTTAAATAACACTTGTTGACTTGTCATCGCGATATGAACAAGTTCGGATGTGTCACCAATGATTTTACTTAACTCAGTAAGACTCTTTCCAGGAATAACTACATTAAATTCGCCTTCTGGTAGTTGGTCCAAACTCACTTTACGACGTGCAAGACGATGACTATCCGTTGCTACACAAACAAGCTCGCTATTTTTTAATTGCCAATGGACACCTGTTAATACTGGACGATTTTCAGAAGGTGAAACTGCAAATACGGTTTCACGAACAATAGATTTTAGTAAATCAGCTGGTATAGTAAACTGACGATCATCCTGAATCTCTGGCAGCATTGGGTAATCAGAAGGGTCTAGACCAATTATATGAAACTCCGACTTACCAGAATGAATATACGTATGATAATTCTGCTTCACTTCTATTTCTACATCACTTGTTGGTAATTTACGTACAATTTCATTAAACATTCGCGCCGGAACTACAATTGATCCTTCTTCAATAACTCTAATTACTTGATCGCCATCTTCTTCAGCTTTAATAAAAGATTGAATTGTAATATCTGAATCGCTTCCAGTCAGACGTAATCCATCTTCCGTAACTTCTAATTTAATTCCTGTCAAAATTGGTATAGTAACTTTCGAACTAATCGCTTTCATTACATCATTTAATCCATCTAATAACCGATGACGCATAATTTCAAATTTCATTATCTTACCTCACTTTATTTCTTTTTTTACTATTATTCGCCTTACGAAATACTCTAATAGAGTTAATGTAACATTATAAAAATTTATTTGCACTACGTTTTTATTAAATTCAAAAAACCTTACCAGTAAACATCGCAGTAACCTAGAAAAATGAGACAAATAACTACACCTTTCTTTGAAAAACAATACCTAATTCGTCAATTTGGAGGTGTTTTTTCTATGGGAACAAAAGGCAGTTATCCAGTAGAAGTGATAATGAGGGCCATTGAAATGCGATTGGCTATAGTGCCTATAAAAGAAGTAATGAAAGAATTGAACATTCGGAACAAAACGCAATTGAAGACATGGATGCATTGGTATAGAAATTGCGAAATGCATCGTCTTAAACCCAGTGATATAAAATATGACTTTGGGAAAGGAGCAAAATATGAAAGCGAGAAAGCCAGGCTACAGAGTAAAAGACCGGTCAGCGTATCATTCAAAAAAATGTTTGCCATGTCAAGCAAAGGTGAAGAACATCCAAGCCATTAGAGAAACTGGTTACGTATATTACCTACATGCCTTTTGGTCAATCGATGATGTATCTTTCTAGTATTCTCGATTTCCACAATGGCGAGATTGTGGCACAAACTATTGGTTTCAAACAGGACACCGATTTTGTGTTGGACACACTGTATCAATTGCCTGAGCTACCAGAAGGGAGTATTCTGCATAGTGACCGAGGTTCCGTTTATACATCCTATGCTTATCAAGGAGAATTTAAAGAAAAAGGAATTACCATGAGCATGTCCCGCAAAGGCCAACTGATAATTCCCGATCGAAACGATACATTCCTCTCTAAACTGAAACATTCAATCTCGACGATATCTATCGTACAACCAATGCGACTGTGATTCAGATCTTCAAAGAGTACATTATTTATTATAGCAATATCCGTATTCAAACGAGACTAAACAGCCAGTCACCGGTTCAATACTACCGTCAATCGGCTGCATAATTGGATTATTATTCTTGTCTCATAAAGGGTTGTCAGCGCCGTGAAACCCTTCACAAATTCTATTGTATTTTTAGTTCTAATTCCATAATCCATCTTTTTTCGTTTTACAGCAAAAAGAGCTTGGAAAACCAAGCTCTTTTAAAATTCTCTAATTACATACTGTCTCAAAGGAATTCTTAGAAATAACTTCTATAAAGAAAAAACGTTACTGCGATTGTTATGATGGTGTATGCCAAAGATGTGTAAAAAGCAATGTTAGGTGAAAACTCAAACTTTTGTCCTTCCATTCTAATACCTGTGGAACCTTGAATGGTCATATCCAAGTGTCGAGAACCATAACTACCCTTAGAAGTAAAAAACCAAATAATAACTGTAACTGCCAGTCCAATAAAAAATGAATAGTCTATAAATTTTGTATGTGTGAAAAATGCAACACCGAAACCCAAACCTAGTAAAACTAATAAAGTTATAAATATGGTTATTAATTTTCGTTTCATATTTTCTTATCCCCCTGTATACTCTAGTCCCATGTATCTGAACAAATTAATTAACAAACGATTGAATAAACACTGATTTTTTAAATTTATAGTTCTCTTTGTTAATTTGTTAATTTGTTAAACTAACAGGACGTTAGTTTTAGAACAATAAGAATATTAATTCCATTGTTTTATTATATCAACAACACACAACAATTTCTACAAAAAATAAAATTTTCTGTTATTTCTGGATATCAACTACCTTTTGGATTTCCATTGTAGGTTAAATGGAGAACTCACGGGGGTCAAGGGGGCATTATAAGTACCTTCCCAACATCCCCTGCATATTGCTGATATTTCAACTCTGACTTCTAAAAAAATAATCTTTTAATGTAAGTTCTCACTATTCGAAAAGTCTTCAACTTTATCGGCCACATGCTTCACATTTTCATATTAGGGGCTGCTCATTGATCAACTTGATTTTGATTTTCCGCATCTCCTTCAGACATAACCTCTCACCAGCTGTACTCTAGATTACTCAAGCTAGGTCATTCTTCTTGAGGATAGACTTTCTGATTCTTTCTCTAAATGTCCCAGTCATTTCACCCAAATGACCTCGAAAGTACCAGATAGAAAAACAAAAGACACGAACCTTGAAGTTTGCGTTACTTATAACTGCCCGTCGCACCAAAAGCACTACAAACACAGTGTTAATTAATGTTCTGTATGGTTAATAATCGCTGTTGCATACCTTTTTTATTTGACCGTTTATTTGAGAAAAAGTGATTCAAAACTGAACGGCTTAGAAAAATAGTCTAGACATTTTTAATAGTTCTATTTTCGAAATTGGTTTGCTTACAAAGAAAAACCACTTATTGTATTTAGAGGGATAGTGTGGTAATATTACGAAATAGAATTTTAGATTTAATAGTATTCTCAAATAACATCTTTTTAACATATAAAAAAGGAATGATTGTTATTAAAATTGGGGAAGTCATTAGATATTTTAGAAAGAAAAATAAAATTACACAAGAAAAGTTATCTTATGGGATTTGTTCAGTACCTTATTTAAGCAAACTAGAGAATAATAAATTAAAACCAAGTTCAGATATACTTCATCATTTATGCAATAGATTAGATATTTCAACTGATCAAATAAGCAATTTGAGTGATACACAAATATTAGAAGAGCTCTTCCAATGGAACAACTTATTAATGCAATCTAAATATGAAAATGCATTATTATTAAAAAAACAGTTGGATTTTAAATTAGAATACATATCTAATTTAAACATACTGAATTATTATGAACTATTTAACATTTATCATTATATTAGAATTGACGATAGTCAAGTTTCGTTAGAACAAATCAATAATATTCTAAAAAAATATTCTCTTATGGATTCACATCAAAAATATTATATGAGAAAAATCCAAGGTTTTTATTATTCTAAAAAGAACAATTGGCATGAGGCCAAAACTTTCTTCGAAAAGGCAGTTCAACTTGGAAAACTAATTGGTATTGCTGATTCAGATGTTTACTATTCTCTTTCTATTATTTATAGTCGTTTAGGTGAATTTTTGAATTCAAATACATATGTTAAGAACGCCCATTCCCTATTTCACAAGGATTTAAATTACGATAAAATGCTAGACTGCGAAATGATTCTTGCAATTAATTATTTATTGCAAAAAAAGTATAGTTCTTCCAAAGAAATATTAGATAAAATGTTAAATAGTGCTAATTTAAATAAAATAAAAACAGCAAGAATCCTCCACAATTTAGGACTTCTATTTTATAAGCAAAATGATTATACGAATGCTAAAAAGAATTTAAAGGATAGTTTAAAATACAGAACAGATGATTTATTTCTTATGAAATCTTATTTTCTACTTTCAGACATTTATTTTATACTTAACCAAAAAAAATATGCATTTAGTTTTTATAATTTAGGGTCTTCGCTTGCTGAAAATCATCAAAATACTGAATACATTTATAAATTTTTTATTCTAAATCAGAAACATAACAATAGTTGCTCTTCGGTTCAATGGATTACATTTTTAAAAGATGATGCAGTTCCCTTTTTTAAAGAGCATGGTGATCAAGATGATTATTTAGAAGTCCTAACTCTTTTAGGTGATGTCTATTATGTACAGAAGCAATATAAAAAAGCTGCAGATATATACTTAAAGATTTTTAAAGAAGTATTAAATAAAGGGGGTGATTTTCATGAAAGAGAAGTTATATAAAGTTTTAACTATTAGTTTTATACTAATAACGACATTGGTCAACCTAAATAGTCAAAACATTTCTAGCGAAGTTGACTATCCAGATATTCACAATGTTTCTTATGAGACAGACTAACATTTATTACAGATTAACTATTAAATATTCCCACCTTTGAGTAGGTAGGATTATTTGCGACTTGGAAGTTGAGCTCAAGCGCGCAAAGGACTTTCAGAAGAACTGAAGTATTACCTGCCGGCGCGTAATATACATAACTTGAATCGCGAAGAGCAGATAGATAACTGAAGGAACTATCGATTAAGCCTGTTGCCAGTAGGAAGAAAAAATTGGATGTTCAGTACACCGAGAGGTGCAAGAGCCAATGCTATCATTAATAGTATAGTAGAGACGGCAAAAGTGAATGGGTTAAATCACTAATATTATCTGTGCGATCTATTTGAACAACTTTCCAAAATTGATCTTACAGATTAAAGTTCTTTCGATACATTACTACCTTGGTCAACGACCATTCCAGTCATTGCATCATATTTAACAAAGTAACTAAATAATAATCGAATCCCCATCTGATTTACAGGTGGGAATTCGTCGACGGTTACTCTCAAAATAGCTTTGAAGATGTGTATGCAGCGCCACATTTTTTTACGTTAGATTAGTTTCATGAAAAAATCTCCTATTGAAGTCATGCTTGTGTATTATTATGTATCACAGAAATGGTTAGATCCCATTTAATCTCACTTGAATATTCGTTTTTGCCTATGCAAAAACATCTTCGATTTAAGTACTTGTTTTAAGTGTACCATTACCGAAAGTGTTTTATATTCTCTCACTATTTAAGGTTAGTCCATACCTATAACTCATCTGTGTTACTTTTTTTAGTAATCGGTTTCCTTGATATCCCTTCTGCTATCGTGTTAAAACAATAAATTAATACCATGAAAACAAATAATGGCGGGATGATCATCCAAAATTGCTTAGTAATAAAAACTGATCTTGAAATTGCAATCATACCTGAAAGCTCATATATTTCTGGTTTTAAGCGATATGGATTATCAGGATAAAATGTAGCCCCTCCTACAAAAATGGATAGGATACCTAAGTGAACAAACATTTGAAGAACTTGTACCACATGCTGTGTCCAAAATAAAACCAGCTTTGGCCATAGTTGAGGATTGATATGCTTAAGTAATACCCAAATTAATGACCCTCCCATAACCACACAACTTTGAATATATTCTTTTTTCAATGTTTCATTCATTTCATTTCCTATTGAGCTTGTTGTAACTGGCAATACTATGATAGACATAATCAATACTTGTAGCAGCAATCTTTCCATTAAGGTAGCGTCCCAGACTCCACTATTATTAATTAGTAGCGGGGCTAACATTATAAATACAAGCAAGGTTAATGGTAAAAAATGCATACCATCAGCTATAGCATTAATAGCTTGTCTGCTTTTATTATTTAAATAAAATACATATACTATTGATAGTATATAACCGGCTACCATTCGAATTGTCGCAATAATTAAAGTTATTAAGATAGTGTATTTGGTTCCCACAATTAATTGTTGCAGGATAGAATAACCATATGGATCAGTTCCAAATAAAACATTTGCTGAGGGTGGATGTGGAGCTCTACTCAATAGACCCCCATCCTCATTATATAGAAAATTGATTTGCTCAATTTGATCATTACAGAGAAAGAAGTATAGCAAACTAACTGATAGAAGAACTAAGACAATCAATAGTGGAAAAGTTATATCCTTTCGTTTAAATAAATTTATTCGTTTAGTAAAAAAAGTCAATAGCCTGCTTTGTAAATTTTTGACTAAATATAGAGATCTTAATTCTTCAAAATCAAAAAAGGATAAGTTAGATTTCTTAAAAATTACATTTCTCTTGATGTTTTCTTTATTCACAAATCTCTCGATTATAGAATAAAAGATAAAAAACGGTGTAAAAATTGATAAAAGAATAATAGTTATGCCTATAGTGCTGAAATCAGATCTTAAATAACGCAGAATCCCATCAAGCCCAAACAAATATTCAATAATCACTACGGAAGATAAAGTGAGCCATACTATTGATTTAGACTGATAGAACATGCTTTTCAAGACATTAGGGCTACAATGTCTTATTAATATTTCTATTTTACTTAATCCTTTAGACTTTGCTAATTCTACGTAAGGCTGCTCCCACTCCACTTCATATAGTAAGAGGAAGAGTTTGAAAAATAACAGTGTGGGCAATACCGATAAACAAACAATTGGTGCAATGTAAATTATATTACCACCTACACTATAAAAAGATAAAACTCGGATTCCAGTTGCAAGATAGACTTGCACAACCAAGATTTGAATAAGAAATATATATGAGAAGTCCGGAAATGACTCCATCAATTTAGTTATATGTAAGATAAATCTTTTATAGTATTGGTTCGATAACATAGTCACAAATGCTAGTGTAATTGAAACTACTTGAGATAAGAGTAAAGATACAATTAGAATGAACATGGAATAAAAATATGGACCTTTGATATAATCGAGGAGTGACACATTTCTCCTCTCCATAGAATCTGGAAATAAACAGTTAAGTTTCCATTCTGAGGGAGATAGTAAATCCTTTAATAGCCCTCCTAATGTCGTAAAATATAATTGATAATCGAATATATTATTTATTGACATAAGAACTGGAGTACAGCTTATTAAAATGATTCCAATTATGCCAAGTGTATATCTTAATAGCGTGATAGCAAATCTCCTCATAAGAAGCCTCCCCAACTATAAAAAGATAAATTACATTTATTTAATTCAGAAATTCAATCACCGAAGTAATCCTTATATATTATAAAAACAGTAAAAATCGTAAATAAAAAATAAACGATAGCTCCTATAAAGACAAATGATGTCCGAGATACTCGGTTTGAATCAACCATCCTAATGCCAGTTTGTCACTGAACCAGCATATCTATCTGTCGAGATAATAATCCACTCTTATACAGTTAAAATCAAAGTAATTAGCTTTAAAATAATTCAATATAAGAATTTAATCTAAAATTTCTGTAATTTTATATTTCCATAAAAAAATCCTTTGTAATGGTTTGGCGGTAGTAACCTATCCAAATCCACTAAAAAGGATCAATCGCATGGATAAGATTCCACGTAAAACATTATTTGAACAATGGTTTTCACCGATTTCCAACAAAATATTTGAGAATCAAGTGAAAAATCTACATTTAGACTACTATACAAAGAAGCTTCACATGGCTTCGTTTATGAAATTACTGTTATTTGCAACACTTCATGAAACAGAGAGTTTACGCGCTTTAAGTGACTTTGTATTTTCAGAGGAACTGCAGCACGTAACGAACCTAGATTCCATCATTTTTTCTCAACTGGGCCGTCGTTTAAATCAAGTACCGATAGATTTCTTTCAATCTATTCTTCTTGATCTAGTTGCTCAAATTAACAACAAGACAGACTTTCAAACAAGACGAAAAACAACAACGCCACTCAAAATCATTGATTTGAGCACCTTACCGTTAAATTTAACGAATCACAAGTGGGCGAAATTCCGAAAAACCAAATCAGGCACCAAGCTTCACTAACGGTTTATGTTCATGGAAAAAGGGTGGTCCTATCCGGATAAAGCCGTCCTGACGAATGCGAAAGAGCATGATCGTGGTCAATTGGAAATACTCGTTGATGACAAGGAATGCATGTACGTATTTGACCGTGGTTACCTGGATTACGAACGCTTTGACCGCACCACAGATGAATTGGTGGTCATCGGTACGATTCAGAATCGTGCTGAAAACGTTTTTCGTCTAACAAAAGTACTTGATTCCAAAGGGAATGAGCCTTATTTATTAACGAATCGCTTTGATTTGAGTGCAGATGAAATTGCTGAATTGTACAAGTCACGCTGGTCTATCGAGCTATTCTTTAAATGAATGAAACAACATCTGAACATTAAAAAGTTCTACGGTTACAGTAAGCAAGCCGTACAAAACTAAGTATATATCGTGATGATTATCTACTGTTTGAATGTACTTCCTCAGTTAAATACACAAAGTAAGCGAACGTACTTACAAATTAGTCGATACTCAAAAGCAGCTTTATGGAAACCAGCAAAAATTTGGTTACGTAAAATCACAGGGAGTACTGTCCTATAAAATTATCTAGTCTCTGTCGCACCCGTCGTAGGTTATAGTAAAAAAATGGATGTTTACTACCTCTACTTGAGTGTCTTTATTTTTAATTAAAAACAAGAAAAATAAAAAACAGAACATTTAGAACTTATTTATGCGACAATATATACTATATATTTTCATTAAATTCGAAAACGGTACTACAAAAATATTTTTAGTATCGGTAATTCTTCTTATTTTATAAAGGTAATAATTTGTCTATAATATGCTACTAAATAATTGCACCATATTTTTCAAGAACTTTGTGTATTTTGTTTCCATTTCCAGGATTTCCTTGTTCTAAGATTTTTCTATTTTTATCAACGTACATCATATATGGTACTCTTTCAATTCTTAGTTGTTGAAATGCCTCAATATCTACAGCAAAATTGATATTTTCTTGATTAAAATAGTCCAGGTATTCTCTATTGTTATCAAGTGATAAATCGTTTGAAATTATCATTGTTGTAACTTTATCTTTATTAATATTATTCTTTATATTAGAATACATTTCCTTACATGCTTCGCAACTTGGAGATAAAAATACTAATAAGAGATCTTTATCTAACTGATCATCTATGGTAAGTTCAAATTTATTATCTACAACAGACGTAAGTTTCATATATGGAACTTCTTCTATTACTCCTTTTTGTTTAATAGAATTATTTTTTTCACTTAGAAATTCAATATATTGGATATATTTACCGATCATTTTCAGCATTCTAATATTCAATATTACTAAAAAGATAATAACTACATACATTACTAAACTTAATATCAACATAGTTGTATTCATATTTAAATATTCTCCTTATGTAATATTGTAATTTCTTTGAATCTATTTCTATATTCTATAAGTAAATAATATGCTAATGCTAAAAGTAGTCCTATCATGGAAAAAGGAAGGGTATAGAAGAAATCATCAATTGGATGTGGAAATACAAACATTAATACTAAAAATAATATTAATATTAGATTCCTATATACTGTATCAAAGGACAAAGTATCTGAATTTAATACCCCGCCGCATCCGCAATTTATTGAATCTTCACTAGTTCTTAAATGAAAAAGAGCTACTAAAGAATATAAAGTTAAAAGAGCTATTGAGATAAAAATTGTTAAAAAATAATTCAAATTAAAGATAAAGCTAATAGAAATAAAAATTTCAATAACTAATAAAAAACTAATTATTAATTTTTTAGAAATTTTTATAGGAATTCTATATGATTCCACATAGTTTATATGATTACTAAAGTTAAATATTTTGCTAAATGAAGTTGATAAAAATAATATTATTAAGATATTTTGAAATAATAAAGATATAATATACATAATTTAGCCTCCTATTATTTATACCAATCTGCTTGTAAATTATACATTTGAGTGTATTCTTTGTTTAAAGACATTAATTCTTGATGACTACCTTCTTCAATTAATCTTCCATTTGAAAAAACAAATATTCTATCAGCCACTTTGGTGGAGGCCATCCGATGAGAAATAAATATAGATGTTTTATTATCTGTAAGTTTATCAAATTGTTTATATACTTCTATCTCAGCTTTAGGATCTAAGGCTGAGGTAGGTTCATCAAGAACAAATATTTCCCCACTCTTATATAATGCCCTTGCAATCGCTATTTTTTGCCATTGCCCCTCTGAAAGATCTTCCCCTTCTAAAAAAATTTTACCTAAAACGGTGTCAAACCCGGTATTAAGATTATTTACAATAGAAATTACGCCCGATTGAATAGAAATATCATTAAGCTTTTCAAGATTTCTTGTACTATTTAAAATTATATTTTTCTCAAGTGAAAAATTATACTTCATGTAGTTTTGGAAAATAACCGTAATATTTTTATGTAATTTTTCTAGATTGATATCATTGATATTAACACCGTCAATTAGAATTTGACCTCCACTTATTGGATATAGTCCCATTAAGCAATTAACCAATGTCGTTTTACCTGATCCATTTTCCCCAACAATAGCAATTTTGTCACCTTTATTTATTTTAAAGCTTACCCTGTCTAAGGCTAATTGCTCGCTATAGGGGTATTTAAAAGAAACATCTCTAAATTCTAGGCTATCTAAAAAAGAGAATGGTTTATTTCTATTAATATTTACTTCAATGTAATTCGTATCTTTAAAGTCAATAAAATCGAATAGATCTTTAATGTATAAACTTTCGCTGTATATAGAACCTATATTTTTTGAGATATTTGTTAAACTATTCTCAGCCATTTGAATGGTTTGAAGAATGGAAACAAAATCACCTATTTGAAATAATTTTTTTTTCGAAATCTCTAATAAAAATAAGCTTATAATAAAATAAAGTAATGACGAAAGTATATTGATATTCGCATTTGCAATTTCCCTTGATTTTACAAGTCTAAGGTATTCATCGTTTATTTTATTAAAAAGATAAGACCATCTATTGAGTAGAAAATTTTTCAAGTTGAAAAGTCGTACTTCCGTCGCACTTACTCTGTTATTGAGTAGTGCATTAATATAAAATTGCTCTCTCGATTCCGGCGTTTGATTGACGCGCATCATAAATTCTTTTTTTCCGTATTTTATCCGTAAATATATAATAGGTATTACAATTGACAGTATTATTAATATTAATGCCCAGTGATATTGAAATAGAAAAGCGAATAAACTAACTAATGTTATTATATCTTTAAAAATATATAGTGTAGAATTTATTGGGGACATTAATCTAAAACCTTTATTAAATTGTATTCTATCTAAATGATTATGAAACTTTACATTTTCAAAATAAGATAATGGTGAAGTCGATGATTTTTCTGATACCTGTTTTTCAAGTTCAAAATCTAACTTTTTTTCATATTTTGTGTTGAGGTATATTTGTATATTCACAATATTTTTTTGCAGAATAAATACAACCAATTGAAGAATTAGTAGGATTATTAAATTGGTGCTAAATAAAGTATTTCCTTGTAATATTCCTGATACGCTATTAATAATTTCTTTAGAAAGCCAAACAATTATTAATGGAAATATCCCAGTAATAATAGAAAAAAACATAGAAATAAAAATCCAAAACTTAGCGTATTTAAATATAAAAGATAAAGATTTAATGTAATATAAGTTACGCATGATTTCTCCAATGTGAAATTTAATTAATATTGTTGTAAAAATAAAACATCTTGATAATTTCTGTTGATTTATATTAGATTTTTATTATTAATTATGTACATTTTTAAATAAAACCGTTGCAATTCTATATTGTAAAATAACAATACATAGAAGATGATTAATCAGAGAAATGCAAAGAAAAATACATAGTTATTTGAATATGATTTTACATGGAGTTGCTCCATGTAAAATCAATTTGGTGTGTGTATAGATTCAGCTAAACATTGTATAATAGCTCAAAAAAAGTTGCTATTTAAATTTTTTCACATCGACAAACTCCACCCTGACCTAAATTATCCGGAGAGCACTTAATAATTTCATTACATCTACATTCTGGATCACCACAAAAAACAAATGGTTGTATATCCCCACTTAATAAAGTTGCAAGTTTAGCTAGCATGCTATCACCTCCTTGTATTTTATATATTTATCTTAACAAGAATATATAGTTTTCAGTATTGAGAAAAATTTAAAGAAATACTCCCATGAGAAGAGTATTTCAATCAAATTTAAGCAATTTTCAGATGATTGTTAATAAAATAATGTGAGATTTCACATTATTCAATTAAAAAAATATTTTTGCATGTGATTTAACCATAAATAACTAATATTCTCCTTTTTTATAAAATGGAAATACAACCCTATTCAAATATAAGAAAGAGTATTTATATTCATTCAATATTTTTGGGGGAAAAGATTGAAATACTCTAAAAAAGGAGAGCACTGAAAAACTCTAAATTACTATTTTTTATAGTAACTATTCACTGAATCTTTACTTCATATAAAAAGACTTAGCGAGGCATCGTATCTTGAAGTATACGATTATCCATGCTTTCTTCCCAATCATGTACAAATTGCTCTACTTCTATTTTTAATTTAGCGTCCAATTCTCTCACTTTTTCCAAACTGTTGTAATCATTAAAGTTCTCTTGAAAATCTGATTTTCCTTAAAGGAGCCGAATCCAACTCCACTCGACATCCACAATATGAAATAGAGTATGCAATATCCCGCCTACACCGCCTGTTCTATCTAAGAGAAGGTCTTCTTCACTTACTTCTTCACACCATCGATACCAATCTTCCCTAACCATCCAGTTATAACGGAACAACATTTGCAAGAGAATTCCCCCTGTTAATTATTTTATTTTTTAAATTCCAAATGTATGGAATCTATCAGTTTTTGATAGCCAATCTCTTGATAGATTTTGTTAGATGTTGGATTTAGCATATCAGTGTAGAGGACACAAAATTGAAATTCTTTTAATAGTTCTCTACTGCCTGCAGCTACCAATGTGCGAGCGTATCCTTTTTTCCGTTGTTCCTTTGGTGTGAAGACGAGCGAAACGGTAACACCATTTGCTGTTGGTCTTGCTTTTTTCATCATGGACACAATCTGTCCTTCGTTTTCCCATAGAAATGCTTCTTTTGCGTCCAGCATCGTTTTTACTCTCTTTTTAATTTCAACTGATGCTGTTTTCGGAAGTCCAGTGTCCTCTTCAAATAAGCTATACCATTTTTCAATGAGCAATGCGTCTTCTTCGGTTGCGTAGCGCCATGATCCAGGGCACATTTCTAAAGAATCTTCTACTTGATCTAAACGGTATAAACCCTGATCCATTGATATGGAAAAACCTTGCCCTGTTTTCTCCTTCCATTTTTCCGCGAATTTATATGCCCATTCTTTTACACTGATGATAGATTCAATGTTTATAGATTGTTTGATTAACTCCGTAATGCACAAATCAATGCTTGCCGCCATACTCTCTTCATTTACAAAAATAATATTAAGTGGATGAGGCGGTGTCATTTGGAATAGAGCTAACAACTCGCCATTTTCTTCAATTGTTACCATAAGTGGATTTTCGTATTTCCCATCTTTAATAGCTTGAAGTACGCCTAAAAACAAACTAAATTTGTCTTCATTTTTTTCTAAAAAAGGTCTTGCTACTTGCTCAAAGTCTACTGCATTTACATAACGCTGAAAATTCATATTATTTCACTCCTCCTTATCTTTGTATGTTAATATAACGTAAAACACAGTTAGAGGGGAGTAGTTTTATGAAAATTGTTTCTATTCGAGATATTCATATCGGTAAAGACATACCGAAGATCATTGTCCCTCTTATGGGAAAAAACACAGATCAGCTTCTTTTGGAAATAAAAACAATCAAGCAATCAAGTCCTGATATTGTAGAGTGGCGTGCTGATATGCTAGAAGAAATTGAAGATATTGATACAGTCAAAAGTACTCTTTCAGCTATTCGTAATGCATTATTTCCAACCCCACTTTTGTTCACCTTTAGAAGTCACCGTGAAGGTGGAAATAAAAAAATCACGGATTCTTACTACAAACAGCTTCTTGGGGAAGTTGTGCAAACAAAAGAAACCGACTTAATAGATGTGGAGTTATTTTCTCCTCATGTGAATGAAATTGTAGAAATTGCTATAACTCATAATGTATTTATCATCATGTCTAATCATGATTTCGAAAAAACACCAGTAAAAGAGGAAATTATTTGGAGACTCAGAAGAATGCAGGAATTAGGTGCGCATATACCGAAAATAGCTGTAATGCCTAGATCCCCCATTGATGTACTCACGTTATTAGATGCAACGTATACGATGAATTCACTGTATGCAGACCGACCAATTATTACGATGTCGATGGCTGCCACTGGGGTTATTAGTCGAATATCGGGACAGGTTTTTGGCTCTGCCGCTACATTTGGTTCTGGAATAGAAGCATCCGCTCCTGGACAAATACCAGCTAGTGAACTTAGAAGAATGCTAGAAATATTAAATACAAACTAAAAATAAGCTGCCTCAATCGGGCAGCTCGTTTCTATAATTGCTTTGCTAGTCGAATCATATCCCCACATACGATTCCATTTTCCACAATTTCCTCTTCATAATGAATGGTGAAAAAATCTCTGTCCACACCAGTAATACGAAATCCGCATTTTTGATACAGGGCAAGTTGTCCAATGCTTGAATTGCCTGTCCCTACTTCGATAATTCCATATCCGTGCTGCTTTGCCTGCTCAATTGCATCTAACACAAGGGCTTTTCCAATTCCTTTTGCTTGATACCGCTCTGCAACCGCAATATTTACGAGTTCCACAGATTCAGGTCTAGTTGGAAGTAGGACATAGACTCCGATTGTTTCATCATCTTTTTCAAAAATATAACACTGTCCACGTTTTAAATACTCCTTCACAAGTTTTTCGGAAGGATCAGCGAGTAATAATAAGCTCAGAGGGTATTCTTCATTTATTATCCTAGTCATCAATTTATTGTTCACCTTTTTCCAATGTGAGTAGTTTTTCTTTCATTTCTAATCCACCACGGTAGCCTGTTAATGACCCATTTTTTGCTACAACTCGGTGACAGGGGATTGTAATGAGTACTGGATTTGCACCTATTGCAGCTCCTACCGCTCGAATGGCTGCAGAGTTATTGATGAATTCAGCAATTTGAGAGTAAGATTTCTTTTCACCATAAGGAATTTTAGTTAATGCATCCCAAATGGCTAATTGAAATGCGGTTCCCTTTAATTCTACCGGCAATGTAAATTCACTACGATCACCATCTAAATACTCTTTTATTTCAATTATATAAAGTTCTAAAGCTTTTGGATTTTCTTCTAACTTGTATTTTGGAAAACGCTTCGTCAGCCACTTTTCCATCTCTTCATACGGTTTATTAGGCGAACCTACATAACAAAGGCCGTTTTCAGTTGCCGCCATATACAGCTTCCATTCATGATGAATGAAATGCGTCCAGTATATTTTATTCATTCGTTGAAATCTCCTTTTTTCTATATTGGTTAGGTGTATCCCCTGTTATCTTTTTAAAAAGCGTGATGAAATAGGAAGTATTATTCATTCCAACCATAGAACCTATCTCTACAAGTGATTTGTTTGTTGTTTCTAGCAATTCTTTCGCTTTATTTATTCTAGTGTTTTGGATGTATTCTACTGGAGAAATTCCTGTAATTTTTTTAAATGTTCTTTGCAAGTGGAATGGACTTCCATGACAAATGTCTGCAAGAATATCTAGAGTTAATTGATCCTCGTAATGTTCTTTTATATACTCCGTAATTTGGATGACCCATTCCTCATCAGGTAAGCGCATACCAGTTGGCTTACATCGTTTACATGGACGAAAGCCATTTGCTACCGCTTCTTTAGCTTCTATATAAATACGAACATTTTCTTTTTTTGGTGGTCTAGATTTACAAGAAGGTCGACAAAATATTCCAGTAGATGTTACAGCATAATAAAATACATCGTCATAAGTTGAGTTATTTTCTATAATTGCTTGCCAGTACTCCTCGTATATTTTCTCGTTTTTCAAGAAATCACCTCCTTTTTTAGTATACTTTTATTTAGTTAGAAAAGCTGATTTTCATGACATAATAGCAAGATAACGAAATTCTTTACGATTATAATAAGTTTAGAAAGAGGTGCCTCAATATGTTATGGGAAGAAAAAGATGAGCAAATCATCCTTAATACATCGTCCGAGTTCAGTTTTAACCAAAACCTTCAATATTTGTCCAGATCCACGAATGAATGTCTTTTTCATATTCAAGAGAATAAAGTTAGAAAAGCGATTCCTATGGATGAATATACAGCTCTTGTAGAGATTTGCGAGCAAGACGAACAATCGATCTGTATTAAGTTTTTAGGAAATACAAGACCTATAAGTAAACAAGCACGTGGAAAAATTGTTCAATACATTATCGAGTGGTTTGATTTGAAGACAGAGATAAAAGACTTTTATGAGTTAGCCAAAAAAGACACAATTCTTCATCAGGCAGTGTTGAATTTTAACGGTCTACGAATTATGGGTATTCCAGATTTATTCGAAGCAATGGCCTGGGGAATACTTGGCCAACAAATCAATTTGACATATGCGTATACATTGAAGAGACGTTTGGTCGAAACATTTGGTCGATCGATCGAGTTTGAGGGTGAGAAATATTGGATGTTCCCAACACCAAGTGAAATCGCGAAGCTCTCTGTAGTGGATTTAGTAGGCTTAAAAATGACTGTGAAGAAGTGTGAGTACTTAATAGATGTCGCAAATCAAATTGAAATAGGATTACTCACAAAAGAAATGCTACTTGAAACAAATGACGTGAAAAAAGCAGAAAAAATGCTTACGAAGATACGTGGCATTGGTCCTTGGACTGCCAATTATGTGTTAATGCGCTGCTTAAGGTTTCCTTCCGCATTTCCAATTGACGACGTAGGACTGCATAATGCGATTAAGCATGTGACTGGTTCTGACAAAAAGCCTTCAAAAGATGAAATACAAAAACTATCCTTACATTGGACGGGTTGGGAAGCATATGCAACTTTCTATTTATGGAGGTTTTTATACTAAAAAAATCCCTTCGATCTCTTTTCTGAGGAGGAAGGGATTTTCTCTTATTGTTGATTTAGTAATTCTAAAATATCTTCTGAAACATAGATTTTATTGTTCTTTATTACTGGTTTTTCTTTAAATTGTTGTATGCTTTTATTGTAACTATACGTTTTTTTACCGCGTGTAACTTTGATGGTACTATTTCCTAATGATAGGGTCGTACTAAATCGTTTTGAATTTGTCTTCACTTCGTAGCCAAGTTGTTCTGCAACTTTACTAAGTGGAATCATTTTTGTTCCATTCTGTATAAAATGATCCATTTCAATAATATTCAAAACTTCTTTCATACCTGGTGAAAGATAGTTTATTGCTACAATTTTACTTGGTGGTGTTTGTGCTGGAATACTCATAGTCATTATTGTATAAAATACAACTAGTTCTTTTCCTTTTAAGTCTTCTTGTTTGATCTTTTCGCCCTTTTCATTTACTAAAAGTGTTTCTTTGCCAATGTTTAGCTTCAGTTCTTTATCTAAACTTAGAAATTCATCATCAAACTTAGATACTTTTACAGTACCTAACTTTTCTTCGTCTTGTACGATAACCAACTCTGGGGTAATTTGTGCAGGGTAGATTAAAATCATTGGTTTGTTTTTATCATAGTATGCGTCAAGTCGTTGTCCTTTTTTGAAAGTCTCTTTTTTTACTGTTTTTGTCGTCCCACTATTGAATAGAAGTGTATTGTCTGTAATTGTAAAGATGGTAGTTTGCGGCTCTTTTTCTTCTGTATCTACTGTTAGGATAGCTTTTCCATCTTGTGTTGCAATGCCTTTGATTATCCCTGAAAATTTCATGTAATTGGTTGTGTCTTCTTGTTTCAATTCGATTGCAGAATAGTCAATCGCTATGATTTTACTCGGTGTTGTTTGAGCAGGAATACTTCTAGTGGAAACTGTATAGAATACAACGAGCTCTTTGTCAGTTATTTCTTTTTGATCAAGTTTCTCGCCTTTTTCATTTACTATAATTGTTTCTTTTCCGATGTTTAGTTTTAAATCATTATCCAAACTAACAAATTTATTATCGAACTTACTTACTTTTACGTTGCCGAATTTTTCATTGTCATTTATTATCACTAATTCCGGAGAAATTTGTGGCGGATAAATCATAATCATTGGTTTATTCTTATCGTAATATGCATCTATTTTTTGCCCTTTTTTAAAGGTTTCGTTCTTTAATGCTTTTGTCGTTCCGCTATTGAAAACAAGTGTGTTATCTGTCAGCTTCAATATAGTGATTTGTGGCTCTTTTTCTTGTGTCTCCACTGTAAGTGTGATTGTTTCATCTTGCTTGACAATATCAGTAATAATTCCTGAAGTTTTTATAAAATTAGAAGTGTCTTGTTGTTTCAACGTTGCTTCTTCCTCACTTTGCGCTTTAGCAAACGGCTGATGGAAATCAAATCCTACCATTAATAATAATACTACTGTAAATATACCTATTTTCTTCATCGTATCACTCCTCTTTTTGCCATTCTATGAATTTGACGTATCATTTTGGTAAACGTTACATAAAAAATTGAAACATTCTATAAACTAAAACGTATACAGTAGTTAGAATAAAAAAATTAAAGAATGGAGTCTACATATGACGTTATCTATTAATCAAGTAACTAAGAGATATCAAGACTTTGTAGCCGTTGATAATCTATCCTTC
Source organism: Psychrobacillus sp. NPDC058041 (assembly GCF_042885655.1). Taxonomy (NCBI): domain Bacteria; kingdom Bacillati; phylum Bacillota; class Bacilli; order Caryophanales; family Bacillaceae; genus Psychrobacillus; species Psychrobacillus sp. NPDC058041. Next base: position 198,518 of record NZ_JBHVRO010000004.1, on the reverse strand, counting down.
ACGATAGAAAAAGGTGAAATTTTTGGATTGATTGGACAAAACGGTGCTGGTAAAACAACTACGTTTCGAATGATTTTAGATCTTCAAGAAACGACAGAAGGAACGATTTCATGGGAAGGGAAAAATATTAATTCTATTAATAGAAATATTTTAGGATATTTACCTGAAGAACGTGGTATTTTCCCGACAATGAAAGTAGAAGATCAGTTGTATTTCTTTGGAGAGTTAAGAGGAAAACTTCGTAAAGATCTTCATAAAGAAGTGGATTATTGGATTGATCGTTTTCAATTAGAAGATAAGCGAAAAGCGAAAGCCGAAACTTTATCCAAAGGAAATCAACAAAAAGTACAACTTATTGCCAGCTTTATTCACCAACCGGATTTTCTTATTTTAGATGAACCATTCAGCGGATTAGATCCTGTTAATATGGATTTATTAAAAAACGCAATTTTAGAGTTAAAGGAAAAAGGGACAACGATTTTATTTTCCAGCCATCAAATGGTTAACGTAGAAGAGCTTTGTGATCACCTTTGCTTATTGAAACGCGGTGTCTCTTTATTTTCCGGTAGTTTATTAGATTTGAAAAAGCAATATGGGAAAACGAAACTTACCATTCGAACAGATGTCCCAAAAGAAATGCTTCAAAATTTAGATGGTGTGAAGGATATTCACGTTGGCAAAGATCAGTATATCCTTACTTTAACGGATGAATCATACGCTCAAGCTATATTTGACTTTGTTTCAAAAGGTAAATTTATCGAGAAATTTAGTTTAGATTACTTGTCGCTAGATGAAATTTTCAAAGATAAGGTTGGTGGTACGAATGTCTAAGTTTTGGCTTCTCGTTAAGCAATTATATAAACAAAAAATCAAGGCAAAACCATTTATTATTTCTATCATTTTATATGTTGGGGTTATTAGTGTTGCCATGTTTTGGTCTAATATTAAGGAAGCATTTTTCCAAGATGAGCCATTGAAAATTGCTTTATTGAATGAAACAAATGCAGATATTGAAGCCTTATTTAAATCGAGTAGCGATATTGAATTTACCTTCCCTTCTGAAGAGATTGCGGAGGTAGAAAAACAAGTTATCGACGGTGATTTTGATGCAGCCATTTTTATTCGAGATCAAAATAAATCACTAGCAGCTGATATCGCTACTTATAAGCCATTAACTTTTAATGATCAACAGAATTTATCATCTCAACTTCAGTATGCTGGAAAGCTATATGAAGTTCAGCAACTCAATTTAACTGCTGAGCAGGCAGAGAAGATTCTCCAGTCTCAAACTGTTATTTCTATGAAAAACTTAAATAAGGAATCGGAAAGCGGAAAAAGTGAAGATGAAAAAGCTGCAGGCATAGGTGCCTCTTTCTTAGTTGGATTTTTAATCTATTCCTTTGTAATGACGTTTTTATCCATGATTACAACAGATGTTGCATCTGAAAAAGGATCTCGTGTTTTAGAAGTATTGCTGGCAAGCGTGAAACCATCTACACATTTCTTGGCAAAGCTGACAGGAACATTTTTATTGGCATTGACTCAAATTGCGACACTTTTGATTGTTCAGAGTTTACTATTCATGCTTATAGATAATGGCTCTAAATGGGATGCTGTATTAGAAGTTGTTAACGAATTATCCTACGGATTTATTGGATATGCAGTTATGTTTTTATTGCTAACTATTATACTTAACTTAATCATTGGTGCATTACTTGGTTCACTCGTTTCTAAAGTCGAAGAATCAGGTCAAGCAATGATGCCTGCGATGATGCTTGGCATTCTCGGATTTTACGTGTTACTTTCTGGAATGTACAGTCCAGATACGTTACTGATTAAAATATTCTCATACATCCCATTCACATCCGGAATGGTTATGCCACTTCGAATTGGCGCAACAGACATTTCTTCATTCGAACCTATGCTATCGATGCTTATTTTAGTTGGAACCGTAATACTATTGTTCTTAATCAGCCTATCCTTCTATAAACGAAGCGTCTTAACTTACAGCTCAGGCGGGGTCATTCAAAAAATTAAAACGGTTTTAAAAGTAACAACTTAAAACTAAATTCATTAAATCTAGTAGGAGTTGCCTTCAAAACAAGGCAGCTCCTACTTTTATGTACGTGACTTAAACAGTTAATATTCACAAATTGCAAAACAAACATGAATGTTTAAACATTCATGTTTGTTTTGGTGCCTGGCACCTGTAATATATTTGCAACAATGTTTCTCTGAATCATCTAAATATACTGTATTGTGTTAAAATATATGTAAAATGGGTTGTGGCTGATATGAAGAAAACTGTTTTCGAGGTATCAAATCTAAGAAAAGAAATAGAGGGCAATGTAATTTTACAAAATGTTTCTTTTAAATTAGAAGAAAATATATCTATTGCTATCCGTGGACAAAATGGTTCCGGAAAGAGCACCTTATTAAAGCTTCTTGCGGGCATTTATGAACCAACAAGTGGAAAAATAAGAAGGAATGCTAGAAGAATAGGGTATGTACCAGAGCATTTTCCAGAAAGCATTAGATTTAATCTTAAGGAATACCTTATGCTAATAGCATCTTTTCATGGTATTTCTAAGTTAAAAATTGAATCAGAACTCTTGGAATATATCAATTTGTTTGGAATAGAGTCCTTTATGGATACCCCTCTTAAACAATGTTCAAAAGGAACAAAACAAAAAGTCGGTCTCCTTCAAGCACTTATAATCAAACCTGATATCCTTCTTTTAGATGAGCCGTTAACGGGGTTGGATTCAACCTCCCAACAAAGTCTATTGACCCTTTTGGAAAAGTTAAAAAAACAAATGACAATTATTTTTACCTCTCATGAAGACCTGTTAGTAGACTGCATAGCAGATCAGACTTTATACGTGGAAGATAGGAATATTTCATTTCATAATGAAACTACAAATAAAAATAGAGTAATCAAAGTTAAATTTCCTAACAAAGATATTTTCACTGAACTTGATTTTATCGATATTAACTATGACGGAGATACAGCTATGCTGACGGTTAGCTTAGATTATAGTGATGTTTTACTAAAAAAGCTTTTAAATAAAAATTGTTCTGTGCTAGAGGTCAGAGAAAGGAAGTAAATGTGCTTGGATTTATAAGATACCAATTGATTAGTTATATTCGCTCGTTAAAAATAGTTCCTCCAACGACAATGTTTTTAATATGGGTAGTTATTTTATATAGTTACAGTGGTATGGAAATATTAAGTAGTTACGCAGTAACAAGCACCGCCATTTACATAGTTATGACCTGGGTATCGATGAGTAATTTCTCTATTGAAGAGGAAGCCGAGAAAAATATGTTATTTGTTCAACTCGGGAAAAAACGTTATTTATGGGGAAAGTGGATAACTTGTATACTTATCGCAATTATTTTTATGTTTTTTGCAGTATTCTATCCAATAATAATGAGCAGCTTTAAAGAAAAAATTCAGCCAATACATTTATGCCTCTCGATTGTTATTCATCTATTATTGGCCATGTTCGGTATAATAGTTGGATCTTTTTCCTCTATTTCTTCATTTGTATCAAAGAAATATAAATGGCTTTTAGCAGTTCTCGTTATTGTTGTTACAATTTCATATGAAGGAATAGTGGAGAAATTAGATATATTAAAGTGGTTGTTTGTACTATTTCCTCCAGTAGTAAATATCATTAATTTTTTTGTAAAAGACGATCTACAATATTTCGGAAAAGAATTTTGGATATGTTCAGCTTTTGGCTTTGTTTATTCCATTATCGCTTTTAATGTTTTAATATATTTATTTTTAAAGAAAGAAAGTTAAGATTAAAAAGATAATATGATATAATGAATATATCAATTTTGAAGGGACGATGGGTGGACAATGAAGTTTTAATCTTATTTCTCAGTGAAAGTTTTTTCTGCGATCTGTTTGAGCAGTAACAAAATAAACTTTACGAAAACGGAAATAGGATTAGTCTGCCCATTTTTCAACTTAAATATGTTTTATTCCCTACAATATAAACATTTTGTAGTGGTTTTTTGCGTATTCATTTAATGGTCAGTAATTAATCCTTCCGTTTAATAACGGAGGGATTTTTTTATTCCTCCAAAGGGAGAGGATTTTATGACACTACACGGAAAGTTAGTAGATATCTGTATAACTTTTGGAGACAAAGTTATTTTAAAAAATGTAAAAGCTGATATAGTTACCGGGGCAGTTATTGGTATTGTTGGAGGAAATGGTGAAGGTAAGTCTTCCCTTCTTTCTATTCTTGCAAATGAGGCTGCACCCACGACGGGACAAATTGAATGGTTTGGTACACAACCAACTATTAGTTACTTTAAACAAGAAGATGATCAATTTCAGAAAACTGATTATGCAGACGACGAAAGGAAGTACTTTAGTAAATGGTCTGTTCCTCAAGGGCGTGATTATACGCAATTAAGTGGTGGAGAGAAGATGAAAAGGAGATTGTCTCGTGTATTTGCGGAAAAGGCTCAATTACTTTTATTAGATGAACCTACTAACCATTTAGATCAAGATAGCTTGTCTTTCCTGAAAAAGCAGATAAATGCATACCAAGGGACAATTATTTTAGTATCACACGACCGCTACTTTTTAGATGAGGTAGCGGAATGGATTTGGGAAGTAGAAAATAAAAAGTTAACGGTCTATGCTGGCAATTACACTTCTTACAGACAAAAGAAGGAAGAAAACAGATTAACCCAACAAAGACTCTATGACGGCCAACAATCAAAAATCCAACAAGTAGAAAAACAAATATCCGATCTTAAAAACTGGTCATCTAAAGCACATGCAGATTCAACTAAACATGAATTTAATAAAGAGTATTATCGTGTCAAGGCTAAGAAAATGGATGTTCAAATTCGTTCCAAAAAGAAACGATTAGAACTGGAACTTTCTAAAAACACAATAGATAAGCCGGAAGAAGAAAAAGAAGTAATCTTCTCTATAGATGGAAACAAGAAAAAAGGGAAGCGTGTTTTAGAAGCCAAAAAAATTTCCAAGAGCTTTGAGAGCAATCTTTTATTTCAAAATGCTTCTTTTACAATACAATCTCAAGAGCGGATTGGCATCATCGGTCCTAATGGAAGTGGTAAGTCGACATTTTTCCGCATGTTATTAGGAGAAGAATCTGTGCAAGGAGAGCTTTGGAAATCGGAAGCCATGAATATTGGCTATCTACGTCAGACAGTATTCGATTTGCCAGAGGAGAAAACCCCATTTGAGTTTTTTGCACCTTCTGATTTTGAAGCACGAGGGCAAATTCAGACACTTATGATGAATCTAGGCTTCTTAAAGGATCACTGGTCTCGTCCTATTCATACAATGAGTATGGGCGAACGAGTAAAGTTAAAACTAATGGAGTTTATACTAGATCAAAAGGATGTTCTACTTTTAGATGAACCAACAAACCATTTGGATCTTACTTCTAGAGAGCAATTGGAGAAAACCCTCTCCACCTACCCTGGTACCATCCTGCTAGTCACACACGACCGTTATTTTTTAGAAAAATTAACAAATAAACTGCTCACCTTTGAAAACAAAACGATTCGAAAAGTAGAAATGAGCTATAAAGAATGGATGCATAAAAACGATGAATCCTCTTTAGAAAAAGATCTATTGAAATTAGAAACCGAACAACAAGCTATATTAGGGTTACTCAGCTACATGCAGAAAAATGATCCTAAATACACCGAATTAGACCAAAAATTTATGTCACTTACTAAACAAATTAATGAGTTAAAGAAAAAATAACTTCAAAAGCTATCCTAATACAATTTTAGGATAGCTTCTTTTATTACAAGTATATTGCCGGTGCCAGGCACCAGTAACAAACTTGTAACATTCTATCCTTTTTTGTCAATTTCCCGGGAAATATGAGGAAGCTACTTTTTATTCATCTACTCAAAGTTAAACTTACTTTTTAATATATTTGCATTTTTTTCATCTAGCTTTCCAAATGAACTATCATCGTAATTAATAATTGTCGCCGTCCCATTTCGTTCAAACCATATAAAGTATCCTACTAATCGTTCTGGCATATCTTTTTCGACTTCCATAAACAAAATTGCTTTTATGTCTTCTCTTCTCGACATTTCCGCTTTTACGTTTTGTTCCCATACAATTTGTTCAAACACTTGGTTTAATATATCAACCGTTGACTTATCTGAAATAATCAATTCTCCATCATACTTTCCGTCTGCAGTTACTTTATAAACATCTACTCTAGTCAAATTGTTCTTATTCTCCTGTTCACTACATCCTGTTAAAAACAGAATGAAAATGATGAAAAAAGACACAGTTTTATTTTTCATGATCAAAGTCTTCACTTCCCCACCTTTATAGCAGTTTCACTTATAATATAACTAAGCTTCAATCTACTAAACCACTTATCTACCTCACTAACTTTACAGTTCAAGCCATTTATTTCTTCTTGATATTCTAAACCTTCAACAGCATAGTAAGACACTTGTCTTTTGGCTATTCTATATGCTATCATTGCCCATTCAGCATCCGTCATTTCTGCTTTAGAAAACGTATTAATAACGTCAGCACACACTCTTGAAAATGCGCAGGAACCTGCAGTTACATCCACGTCTTTTCCTAGTTCTAATGAAAAAATTTTATTCGTAATTTTTTCCGTTTCTATCCACTCAATAGGGTGAGTATTCATCGCTCTTTCTGTCCGACCAATGATTAAATAATCATGATTTGGTATATCTTCAACTACTTCTTCTAACTCAGTTATATAATTTTTTCCCCATGTTAATATCCTATCCAAGTCACAGTAATGGTAGTGTCGACTTTTCCCGACAATTGCAAATTTTAATGCTTCCCTTCTTGCATAAGCTGCACCATTTTTAGGAATAATTTTATACTTAAATTTGCTTTTTCGGACTTCATTTATTAGTTCTTCAGACGATTCTTCACTAATTGTAATAAAAAGCTCTGCATATATTTCTTCAAAACTTCGTTGCAATTCTTTAAAAAGTTTAATATTCTTCCCCATTGGATCATGTGTAACCGTAACAAGTGCTGTAGTTAACATAGATCCCTTCATTCCAATCTACCAAGTAAATTGTACGGATTTACTTCCCATGTTTCATAAGGTATAAAATTTACTGACTTCATCGCATCCAATGTACGTGATCTCATATGTGGACGTGTGATGAATTGTTCTATATTTGCGTCTGTCATTTTAACAAACTGTGCTTCTTTTATTTCTTCCGGTTGAATATTCAATTCTCCGCTAACATATTCTGCTTTGAAAACAACAGATAGAATATGTTTTGTGACATTGTAATAAACACCTGTAATTCCTAGTGGACGTATGACAATTCCCGTTTCCTCTAATATTTCCCTGCACACAGCTTTATCTAAGGGCTCTCCAACTTCTACCTGTCCCCCTGGTGCTTCCCATGTATCTGAACGACAATGTGTTTTAACTAACAAAACTTCCTCTTTATCATTCGTGACAATAGCAGAAACTGCAATAATATGCTTTGGATACTCGTTTGCCATATTAATTTCTCCTTTTATTAACAAAGTAAACTCCCAGTATTGCGATTAACACAATCATTAATATCCATAATATCGTAGTTCTGTTATGAAGAATGTCATATTTATTACTAGCGTATTCTCCATTCCTTGTCGCTTTAATATATTTACCAGTTTCATCTTTTATTGCAATTGCTGCATCTGTATTTACTCCAACTATTGAATAATACTTGGTTCCTTTCGGATAGACATTTGAAAAGTTACCAGAATAGGTCCCCTCCATATCCGAATACTTGGTCACATGTCCAATTTCTTTTTCTACCTCATTTACAATTTCATCCGTTAAGACATATACATAACCATCCCAAACGACAAATGCATACGCCCAATCTGCTAGTGTTTTAGCAGGAAATAAAATCGATGCACACAACATAAGAATGATTATATAAGATATTAACGACCTATCTTTCATTCCACGCCCACCCCTTTATCGTATTGGACGTTCTGCATTGGTTTCAGTTCCACTTTTTACTAATATTGGATAGAGAAAAGTAATGACTACAACTAAACTTTCGTTTCATAGACAAATAAAAAAGGTTGTCTCCCAGTAGAAATACCTACTGATTGGACAACCTTTTTTCTCTATTATTCTCCTAAATCTACGTTGTGGTAGACCTGTTGAACATCTTCTAAATCTTCAATTGCATCGATCATTTTTTCGAATTGTGCTTGGGCATCCGCATCTAATGCAATGTCATTTTGAGCAAGCATTGTTAGCTCGGCTACTGTAAATTCTGTTACTCCAGCTGCTCTTAATGCCTCTTGTACTGCATGGAATTGATCTGGTTCTGCATAAACGATAACTGAATCTTCTTCCTCTAAAATATCTCGAGCATCTACATCTGCTTCCATCAAAATTTCTAATACATCATCCGCTGTTTTTCCTTCTAAACCAATAACAGCTGTAGCGTCAAACATATACGCAACAGAACCACTAACACCCATGTTGCCACCATTTTTACCAAAAGCAGCACGTACATCAGATGCTGTACGGTTTACGTTATTTGTTAACGCATCAACGATTACCATAGAACCACTTGGACCGAAACCTTCATAACGAAGCTCGTCATAACTTTCTTCCGATCCACCTTTTGCTTTTTCAATTGCTTTATCAATAATATGCTTTGGCACACTGTATGTTTTTGCACGTTCTAATACTACTTTCAATGCTTGGTTAGAAGTAGGGTCCGGTTCACCTTGTCTTGCAGCTACATATATTTCACGTCCAAATTTCGCATAAATACGGCTAGTATTAGCGTCTTTGGAAGCTTTTTTTTCCTTAATATTATTCCACTTACGACCCATAAAGTCCCACTCTCTTCCGATTAAGTTTCTACTTTGAATTTATACTGTGTTATTATACATTAATTTCATAATAAGTAGCAAAGGTAAATACATTTTCAATTGTCTGGATATAAATTTTGTAAAAATGTAATAGATTGTGAAATCATTTCTTTCATAACATCTACTTCAATGTCATCTACTTTATTAATGTATACACATGATTTCCCCGAAGTATACTTCCCAAATCGCTTTAGACTTTCCTCACGTGCTTTATCGCCAGGCGCAAAATAAAGACTAATCTTTGCTTTTCTTGGAGAGAAACCAACGAGAGGTGCATCCCCTTCGTGACCAGTCGCATATTTATAATGATAAGATCCAAAACCAATAATACTTGGCCCCCACATTTTCGCTTCATAACCTGATGTCTCTTCAAAAATCTCTAAAAGTTTGTAAGCATCTTCTCGTTTCTTTGGACTATCCACTTTTTCGATAAACTCTACAACATCGTGATCCGTCTCTTTTGTCTTTTGTTCATATTTAGCCACTTATAGTCCCCCTTAAGAATTTAGTTTTGTAATATCCTCTTATAATCTTCTAGAAGTGTCCTGTAACTCCTCTATTTCTCTATGTTGGTCGATGATAACTAAAAGGAGCACTCCATTTTCAGGAATGCCCTCACTTTCATTTATAATTCTTTTTCCAAAACAATCTTATGCGTCCCTTTTTCACTTATGAATGTTTCGATTATATCAAAACCAAATTTAATATTTAATATGAGCATTTGTCGTCTATTATTTCTAGAAATTGTACGGATTTTCTTGTAACCAAATGACTTCACAAGTGCATGTTGTCTTCTCATTAGCTCAGAAGCTATTCCTTTTCCACGAAAATCAGAGTGAACGCCACCTAGCCAGCTATAAAATGTATCATCTGCAAATTCATGACCAATTTTAAAACCTACAACTCGCTCCTTATCTAATGCTACGAAGATGAGTAATTTCTTCTTGTCCGCTAATTCTTCTAAAACTAGTTCTGATCCTTAAAAAACATGGTTATGGATTTCCATAATTCCAGAAAGAATATTAGCATTCGGTAGCCCTTGATAATATCCATATTCTAGAGGTTTAGTTTTCATCAACTTGTTTCTCCTCTTCCTCTAGGTTTTGAAGTATCTTTTCATATAAGGACAATAATTGATTCAACTCTTCATCACTTAAAACACTAAAGAGTTCAATGTGAAGCTCTTCACCTTTTTTTATTGCCTCTTGCAGTAGTGCTTCTCCTTTTGGAGTTATTTTGAGTAACACATTTCGGCGATCCTCATCATTGTATATTCGCTCTACATAATTTTCTTTCACAAGTTTAGTTGAAATATTTGTAATAGCACCTGGTGTGTAACCTAATTTAGCTGCTAATACTGTAGATTTTTGAGGACCTGTTTTCTTAAGTTCAGATAAAGTAAGTATTGGAGACAATCCTATATTTTTATTAAAAGATTTTGTCCATCTTATTATTGCTTCATTTGTAAATGTTTCTAGTGTTCTAATTACTTTAAAAATATCTTGTTTCAATTCAAACTCCTCCAAAAATCAATTAGGCCTCGGCGTAATTGATCCTGATATCGAATTGTGCAATCACAATACAATATCCGTGACATCCGCCGGGGGAATCATGAAAAACATCATTATCGTTATTTTAGCTTATTTACTTAAGATTTGGTCTTTATTTTTTATAATAGGCACGCGACACGATTAATCCCACAATTCCAAGAACAATGAATAACAACGCTTTGATGGCTACGTTAACAAATGGAATGTCGAACAATATTATCTTTGCTAATGTGAAGAATAAAATACCCACTCCCACATATTTAGCTTGTTCTAATAATAATCGTCGACTTCCTACCATAAAAAGAATGGCTACAACAATCCATAAAGAACTAGTAAATACACGTTCTAAATTACTTCCTAATTCTCCAGATATAATAATCGCAATCATATGAAGAAAGTATAATAATAAAACTCCTGTATATGGTACACCGATATTAAAAACAATATATTTTTTTTGTTTACTAATTGCCTTAAGCATATAAATCTCATATGCAGTTGCAGCAATAAACACTATCCAGTGCAGCATTTCCCATGAAAACCAACTTGTAATGGAGATTAATAATACATAGTAGAATCCAATGAAATAGCTGAAACCAAAAAGTATTATATGTAACTTATGAGTGAATTTTTTATATACAAGCAAGTATATAACACTCACTCCAATTATTCCTTCAAATAGTAAATCGTTTACGACAAGTTGCATTAGAATTAACAAAGCAAATAATCCGTTCGCGATAAAGATAGGCGCACGTATCAAATCCTTCCGGTACATATATAGGCAAATTCCATATACAATTGCTATACCTGCCACTAAAACGGATGCTTCATTTTCCGTGAAAACAATCCGAGTCCACATGGCAGTAAAAATCATAACAGAAAAAAGTGTATATGCCTGATCTTTTAACATCTGCTTTGTCTTTAAAAAACTAGCCAATAATGCTATATGTTGTACTAATATCGGTAATACAACTAGCCACTTTAATGCTTCAGGTACATTTGTAAAGATAAAAAATACTAATATAGCTATTTGCAAGAAAACAACGGAGACATAATATAAAGCTTTGTAACTATATTTAAGTGCAATCAACAAAAAAATAGTGAATAGTAATGCTTCATAAAATGAAAACAACGGAATATTTGGCGAAGTACTATTAATTAAAAAAGGAACAAATACTCCTCCAACTGTGGAAACAATTCCAATTCCTTGTGATTTGAACTTATATGTTAGAAATAATCCTAATAAAATCCAAACTACATTTAGAAAAAAAGATATTTCAGGTCCTGTCATATCATAAAGCTGATGCATAGCAAAAGTAGTCAACATAAAAACAGGAATAGCGCCACCTAATAGCATTTGTCCTAAATTTTTTCGGCTTTGTTTTGTTTGCCATACACCTAATCCGATTAATGCAAAACCAACCACATATCCAAGTACAACTTTTACTTGCGCATTTAATATACCGTAATCAGAGGCAGCTTTGAATGCCCAAAGGATACCAACAATAAAAACAATTATAAACAAAGGTGGCAGGATTTTTTGAAAGATTAGAACATCCCATTCAATTGTTGTTTTCTCTTGTTGTTTCGAATGTATAATTGGCCTTTGATTCTGAACAGTGGAGTTCTTCTTGGATAACTGCTCTTCTAATAAACGAACGCGTTCTTCCAAGTGCTCTATTCGATTTTCAAGAGTTTCATTCTTTTCCATTTAACCCCTCATTTCAACATCTTCTATTTTAATAGTATTAGACAAACCCTGAAAATATCCTTTATTTATCATCTACGGGAATTTCCCATCAATATACAATAATATCAGAACATACATTTTAATCACTCTTTGCAATTAATTTTTGGTATACTTTTACTATTAAAGAAGAAAATACGAGGGGAATTAAACATGAGAAACCGAGGAGCCACTATCATAATCGAAAATGGTCGTGTAGCGCTTATCAAAAGAACCAAGCCACATATGACTTATTATGTATTTCCGGGTGGAGGCATAGAGAGCGGTGAAACTCCGGAACAAACAGCTATACGAGAAACATACGAAGAACTTGGCGTAATCGTACGAATCCAGCGTCTGCTTAAAGTATTAAAACAAAATGGTACACAACATTTTTTCTTAGCAGATATTGTAGGAGGAAACTTTGGGACAGGAACAGGAGAAGAATACACACACACTTCAATCGAACGCGGAACATATGAACCAGTATGGATGGATATAGATGACCTTCTTTCTTTTGATGTTCGCCCCCGGGAAATTGTGGATATAATTCTCTCTTAAACAAAATTGCCTTCTGCTATTGCCTGATTTGAAAAAATTGAATCAGTCCAAAGTTAGCACAAAATGACAGGATTCATTGTTAATTACAATTTATTATATTAATAGGAGTGAGGGCCATGGGATGGGTGGAGTCGATTCAGAAGGCAATTAACTATATTGAAGCTCATTTGCTTGATGAGTTGAAAATAGAACAAATTGCTAAAGAAGCAAATTCTTCAGCATTTCATTTCCAAAGAACGTTTGCAATTTTAACGAATATATCCGTCGGAGATTATATCCGACAACGACGGTTAACTTTAGCCGCACAGGAATTAATGAATACAGACAGCAAAATAATTGATCTCTCCTATAAATATGGCTACGATACTCCCGAAGCTTTCACAAAGGCTTTTCGAAAACAACATAGCGTTACGCCTAGTGAAGCTCGAAAGAAGTTAGGTAAATTAAAATCATACAACCGCCTTGTTATCCAGGTGAGCTTGAGAGGAGCCGAACCGATGAAGTACAAAATTGAAGAAAAAGAAAGTTTTCAAGTTGTTGGAATAAAAAGAACGTACAACTGTCAAAAAGGGGAGAACTTGCAAGGTATCCCTGTATTTTGGGATGAAGTAAATGCAGACGGCACGGATAATTCACTGTTTCAATTAAACAATGGTGGAATAAAAGGTGTATTAGGAGTTTGTGTTGCAGACAAGGATTATCAAGAGAACAGCTTGATTGATTATTGGATTGCAACAGCTCATGATGGCGATGTACCAGAAAACTTTTCAGGAATGGAAATCCCAGCATCGAAATGGGTAATTTTTGAAGTACACGGTCCAATGCCGGATGCTATGCAAAACACTTGGAAGCAAATTTTTTCTGAATGGTTTCCATCTAACCCTTACGAGCATGCAGGTACACCAGAGCTAGAAGTGTATTCCGATGGAAACGCGTCTAGTCCAGATTATTATTCAGAAATTTGGATTCCTATTAAATAGTCGAAAAAGTATCACCTAGGAGTAATATAATTACTCCTAGGTGATACTTTTTTATCGACTTGTGTTGCTTATCATCCGATTTTTCTTGTTCATCATCCGATTTTCATCGCTTATCATCCGATTCTTCTCGCTCATCATCCGATTTTCATTGCTTATCATCCGATTCTTCTCGTTCATCATCCGATTTTCAATTAATTAGCAAGACTCAATTGCCATGAGACACCAAACTTATCTTGTACCCAACCGAATTTCTTACTAAATGGATAGTTGCCAATTGGCATTAATGACTGCCCGCCCTCTAATAGCTTTGCATAAGCGTCATCAATTTCTTCTTCCGAATCACATTCCACAAATAAAGATATAGAAGGTGTGAATGTGAACGCATGTTGGACAAAACTGTCAGTACATAAAAACTCTTGTCCATTAATAGAGAATGCAGCTTGTGATACTTCTCCTTCTTTTCCTGGGCCGCTAGCTCCATAACGTGCAATTCGAATAATCTCCGAATGCTTGAAAATTGATGTGTAAAAATTGATTGCTTCTTCAGCTTTTCCTTCGAACATTAGAAAAGTATTGATTTTAGACATAATATTTAGCTCCCTCACTTTTTACTTAATTTTAGCATAACCTTATTTAGTTTGGAGGAATGAAAATTCCCTGCTTTTATGTTACTGTTTTGGTATGAAAAAAATAATTCCTCTACTAATATTACTTATTATTGTATTTATATCATCAGGACAAACACCAGAACAGCAATCACTTGTAGGAACATTGGAAAAGTGGTTACCAAATAAGCCGTTTGAATCTTTTCTGTCTCATTTCCACATTCCATATTGGGGTATTCTAGTATCTATTGAAGAACGTGGCTACTATCCCTTTGTAGAGTTTTTAATTCGAAAAGGTACACATTTTTGTTATTTTGGAATGATTGCTCTTGCGGTTTATGCTGCATTACCTAGATTCAAATATCGAACACTGAGTGCAGCAATTCTCACGATGCTCTTTGCAATTGCCGATGAATTTCACCAGTCATTAACAAGCGGACGAACAGCCACTTCTCAAGATGTTATGCTTGATACAGCAGGTGCCATTACCGGACTTCTAATATGGAAGCTTATTAAAACTATAAAACAAAGAAAGTTCGCTAAGAAGTAATCTTTTAGCGAATTTTCTCCTATAGAAAGACAAATCCAAACGTGAATATAGTAAAAAGAATGATTGACTTAAATCTAACTTTTCCGCTTCCACTATCTTTTTATACCATTTTGAATTATAAAAATAGTACCATATGATTGTCATCGTAATATTTATCTTTTAATTTTATTGCTTTTTCTTCAACCCCAAAAACTTTAAAACCTAGTTGCGTGTAAAGATTCTTTGCTGCTTCATTGGTTGATACAACAGACAGATTAAGTTTTTCAATTCCTTCTATTGTTTTAGCTTTATTTATTGCTTCAGTGAGCAATGCTTTGCCGGCACCTTGCCCACGCGTCTCTGGACTTACATACATGGCAAAAATATTAGCCCTATGTTTCAGTTTTAAAGAATTTTCTTGGACTAAAGTAATCACCCCAATAAGCTTATTCTGATCGAATGCCCCAAATGTATAGTTTCCTTCAGTTCGAAGATTATTTTCCACTTGTTCAATTGGATTGATTCTTTGTATTGCATCCTCGTAACTTGAGGCAAATGCTTCTGGACTTAACTGTAATGCTTCTAATCTTAATTCCCAATACGAACTTGCGTCGGCTGGCGTTAATAATTTTATTTCCATATTTTACTCCTCTTTAAAAAGTCTTCTTTATATAATTGATGTGTAAATAATATAAAATCTCTACAATCTTTTGCTCTTTTTATTTTGCTTTTATACAATGACTTCCTATTTGTTCCTATTCGAATTCGTGCACCTTCATTCAAGAGAAGATGCCATCTTTCTGGCATTGTACCCAAACATAACTTAACCGCTTCATCTTTCGAAAAAATGTCTTGTTGTTCAAGCGAGCATATGATTCTACTAATCGTACAAGTTGTGAATTCTATCATACTATCGAACAAAAATAGATACCTTTTTTTAGTCTTGTTGAACCAGTATTTGTTCACATTATATTCCAACGTTTTCAAGACATCTGCCCAACTTGTTGGGATATTTAGTTCTGCGATTGTCGTTCCTTGCAACCTAATCCCATGCTGTTTTAGAACCCACCATGTAATATGATTAACATCCCAATGCCCCACACTTACTTTTCCATCCGAGCAATATGGATACATCGGTTGCTCTTCATTTGTTTTGCCTACTAGACTTGCTTGAACATAAACCCCGTCCATTCGATTTCCGAATTCATAATTACACATTTGTGAATGGATTGCTTTAATACCCACCACTTCTTGATCATTGAGTTCACGCTTCAATAGAACAATAAAGTCGATATCGCTTTTCTCTTCATTAAAAGCTCCTAAAGCAATCGATCCATAAATATAAATACCTTCCATTATATTTTCAGGTAAATGTTTATTGAGCGCTTCTACAAATAGTTGTGTAAATGCATGAACACTTTTTGGTAGACGTTCATTCATATTTTTTGTACTCCTCTTTCAAAATAGAACAGATCTCAGCGTCACAAAAACGTCCCTTTTCAAAAGAAGATTTTCGTAAAGTTCCTTCATAGATAAAACCCGCTTTTTCAAGCGTCTTTTTAGAAGCTGTGTTTTCTGGGTCATAAAGAGCTTCGATTCGGTAGAGCCCCATTTCTTCAAAACCATATTGCATTACAAGCGGAAGAATCTCTGTCATAACTCCTTGTTGCCAATACTCTGGTGTTACTTCAAACCCTACTTCTGCTTTGAAGTGCTCCTTTTCCCAATTGTGATAACCACAGCTGCCGATTATTTTATTTTCGTTCTTAGTTGCAATACCCCAGCGAA
This sequence comes from Psychrobacillus sp. NPDC058041, assembly GCF_042885655.1. Taxonomy (NCBI): domain Bacteria; kingdom Bacillati; phylum Bacillota; class Bacilli; order Caryophanales; family Bacillaceae; genus Psychrobacillus; species Psychrobacillus sp. NPDC058041. The sequence continues at coordinate 181,865 of NZ_JBHVRO010000004.1, read as the reverse complement.
TTCCTTCATTGTTTGCAAAGCGCTTTTGCCAGTTTTCAATTAATTGAATAGCTTCATCCACATTGGTAAACGTATCCAAATCATAGTATTTTGTTACTTCATCTTTTGAAAAGTAATGAAACACTGCATCGGCATCTTTTACTTCTATTGGACGCAATAGAAAACGTTCTGTCTCTATATGCGGAAAATTCTTTAATGTATTCATTCCTAACACTCTCTTTCTTCTTTTCATATACAAGGGATATAAAAAATTGAGCAATTGCACATGAAATCCCTCCTACCAGTTTTATTCGTGAAGAATAATGAAAAATCCTTTGTAGGAGAGAGATTAGTTATTACAATTCGTTAAAATCTTTGCTCACATGTTAAATGTCCAATCAATTCATCCATATCCATTTCTCCAATGCTACCTACTTTATGCTTTCTCACAGAGACCATTCCTTGCTCCATTTCTTGGTCTCCAATTATTAGCATATACGGATGCTTTTGCAGGGCGGCTTCGCGTATTTTCAAACCAATTTTCTCTATTCGATCATCTATTTCAACTCTGTATCCTTCATGTTCAAGTCGTCGTTTTACTTCTTCACAATATGAAATATGTGCGTCTGCTATCGGTAAAATCTTTACTTGAACAGGTGCTAGCCAAAGTGGGAAGCTTCCTTGAAAATGCTCCAAAAGAATAGCCATAAAACGTTCGATAGATCCATAAATAGCACGATGAATCATAATTGGTCGACGAGGTTGATTGTCTTCGTCGATGTATTGACAATGGAACTTCTCAGGCATTTGAAAATCGAGTTGCACTGTTCCGCATTGCCAGCTTCGACCAAGAGAATCTAAAATATGAAAATCAATTTTAGGACCATAAAACGCCCCGTCCCCTTCATTTACTTGATATTCTAATTGTTTTTTCTTTAATACTGATTCAAGCGCTAACTCTGCTTGGTCCCAAACTTCCACTGCCCCCATAAAATCTTGAGGACGAGTAGATAGCTCTATTTTGTAACTAAAACCAAACTCTGAATAAAATTCATCCACTAAATCCAGCACTTTATCTATTTCACTTTCTATTTGTTCCTCACGTACAAATAGATGTGCATCATCTTGAGTAAATGCTCGAACCCGTAACAGTCCATTTAATGAACCCGATAGTTCGTGACGATGAACTAATCCAAGTTCCGCATAACGAACAGGTAACTCTCTGTATCCTCTTCTTTTGCTGTTAAAAATAAGTACTGCTCCCGGGCAATTCATCGGCTTAATCGCGTATTTTTGTTCATCAACATCCGCAAAATACATATTTTCATGGTAATGATCCCAGTGTCCTGACTTCTCCCAGAGTTCTTGCTTCATCATAATTGGAGTTTTAATTTCTTGATATCCTGCTCGTTGATGCTTAATTCTCCAAAGATTTTCAAGCTCATTTCGTAACACCATACCCTTCGGCAAGTAAAATGGCATTCCTGGCGCTTCTTCCATCGACATAAATAATTCTAATTGCTGACCTAACTTCTGATGACTTACTCTTTCTTCTGCTTTTAGTGACATTGTAATTCCTCCAGTTTATAAATTTGTTAAATACAAAAAGACCACACCCATCCCGATAAAGGGACGAGTGTGGTCGTGGTTCCACCCTAATTTTACAACACAAAAAGTGTATTGCGCTCATACAAGATAACGGTTTCCCGACTATGGATAATTGCATTCGTGCTTTCCCCATAGCAGCTCCAAGGTGGTAAACCATCTTTTTTCTTTAGGGCTCTCAGCCAATGACCCTGTTCTCTGATAAGAAAATTGAAAATGATTCATATCCTTTTCTTTGCTTCAACTATTTAATTATAAAAAAAACCACACTCATCCCGGTAAAGGGACGAGTGTGGTCGTGGTTCCACCCTAATTTTGCAACACAAAAAGTGCATTGCACTCATACAAGATAACGGTTCTCCCGGCTATAGTTAATCGCACGAATGCTTTCCCTATAATAGCTCCAAGGTGGTAAATCATTCTTTTTTCTTCAGGGCTCCCAGCCAATGACCCTGTTCTCTGACAAGAAAATTGAAAATAATTCATATCCTTTTCTTCGCTTCAATTATTTAAATGTATACAAAAAGACCACACCCATCCCGGTAAAGGGACGAGTGTGGTCGTGGTTCCACCCTAATTTTGCAACACCAAAAATGTATTGCGCTCATACAAGATAACGGTTTCCCGACTATGGATAATTGCATTCATCGCTTTCCCCATAGTAGCTCAAAGGTGGTAAACCATTTCTTTTTCTTCAGGGCTCTCAGCCATTGACCCTGTTCTCTGACAAGAAAACTAAAAAATGATTCATATCCTTTTCTTCGCTTACTGATTTTTGAATAGTATATGCAACAAAAAGAAAATCGTCAAGTACATTGTTCAATTATTTTCTTCCCATTCGCTTTGCCAATTGCTGTAAAGGATCCCAAACTCCATTATATGGTGGTGAATAGGCAAGATCTAAATCTAATAGATCAGTTACGGCCATTTGATGAAATAGTGCCGTAGCTAACACATCTATTCGTTTATCTACTCCTTTCCCTCCGATGATTTGGCCACCTAACAGCAATTGATTATCTCTTCGATAGAGCAATTTTATATGCATCAATTCCTTATCAGGAAAATAACCCGCAATATCGGTTGCCTGTTGCATATGTGTTTCGTACTGAATACCTAACTGATTTAGTTCTTTTTCAGAAAGTCCCGTTTTACCAATTGTTAAATCAAAAAATTTCATAATAGAAGTCCCAACAATCCCTTTGAATTCTTCCACATTGCCCATCATATTGAATCCAGCCAATCGTCCTTGCTTGTTAGCCGTAGTACCAAGTGGAATGTAATCATCTTTTTGTTTGATTCGATGAAAATGTGTCGCACAATCTCCTGCTGCATAAACACCCTCCACATTCGTTTCTAAATGAGCATTAACAATAATTGCACCATTTGGAAGTGTACTAATTCCAGTGTTTTTTAAAAATTCTGTCGTTGGTTTTACACCCACTGCTATTAGCACTAAATCCGTTTGGTAGCTCCCTTTGTTCGTTAGTACTTCTTCTACTCTTTCCTCACCAGATATCGATATTACTTCTTCATTCAAAATTACTTCTATATGATGGTTGGCAGCTTCTTTGTAAATTAAAGTTGCCATGTCTTTATCAAAAATACCGGCTAATTGATCGCCACGCTGAATAATTCGTACTTTCTTCCCAAGGATTGCAAAGTTCTCAGCCATTTCTAAACCAATATAACCTCCGCCTATAATGGTTACCTGATGCGCATGTTCTAAGTCCGCTATAATCGCTTCTGTATTAGGTATTGTTTTGATTGTATGAATTCCAGTTAACCTACTTCCATCCCAATCAGGAATAACTGGACTAGCTCCTGTAGCTATGAGTAGTCGATCATACTGTAATTCAAATGTATCTCCTTCTTGCAAAATGTTTCCCGATACTTTTTTATTTACTACATCAATATTTGTTACTTCATATCCGGTCTTTGCATTAATTCCATATTTACTTCGAAACATTTCAACACTTCTTGCAATAACATCAGTTGATGACGGCACGTGCTTTCCCACAACATACGGTAACCCACATTGACCGTAAGAATATATATCCCCTTTTTCAAGTGTAGTAATTTTTGCTGTTGGATCCTTTCGAATAATTTCCATTGCTGCACTCATTCCTGCTGCATCCCCACCAATAATTACGTACTCCATAGATTTCCCTCCCTATACTCCTATCTTATTATTACTATACCCATCATTTTTTATTTGAACTTAAAGATTCTTTATACATATTCAGACAGTCTTAACCTTCTATTAATTATCCTTTACTTTACTCTCCAAATAAGTAAGTTCCTCGACAATCAAATTTGTATCCAACCGCTCAAATAATGGAGAGACAGATGTCAATGTGTAGCTTTTCTTTTTGATTACTTTCCAACTAAATTCATCTAGACTCAACGTTTCTTTTACTGTTGCACTTGAGAATGGAAGAAACGGTTCTAATATTTGCGAGACGTTTACAATGATAAAAACACAAGTAAAAAGAGTATTATCACATGAATCTTTATCTTCGTTAATTTGTTTCCATGGTTGCTCTGTATCAAAGTATTTATTTGCAGATCGTATAAAATCAAAGACATAATCTATCGCTTGTTTAAAGTGTCCTGATTCAATTAGTCCTCCAACTACGTCAAATAGACTCCCCACTTTTTCTTCCATTTCATTGTTTATCACACCACTTGAAATAATCCCACCATAAGACTTTTCAATAAATTTCAACGTTCGATTAATGAAGTTCCCGTAAGCTCCAAGTAACTCCGAATTATGGCTTAAAATAAATTCCCTCCAAGAAAAATCTGTATCTCTGTTTTCCGGTGCATTCGTCGTCAAAAAATATCTAATTGAGTCTGGTTGATACTTCTCTAAAATGTATGGCACCCATACTGCCCAATTTTTACTCGTAGAAAGTTTCTTTTTCTCCAATGTTAAATACTCATTAGACACAATATGCGTTGGCAACGATAGACTTTTAATTCCAAGTAAAATCGCAGGCCAAATAATTGTATGGAAAGGAATATTATCTTTTCCATGTACATAATAAGACGTCGTATCTTCACTCCAAAAACCTTCATCACTTTCGTTGTGAATTGCTGCCCATTCCTTACTTGCAGAGTAGTAACCTGAAACTGCTTCTATCCAAACATAAACCTTTTTGTCTTCATAACCTTTTACAGGAATATTAACACCATTTGGCAAATCCCTTGATGCCGCACGGTCAATGAGACCTTCGTTAAGATATCTTTCAGATAAATTCAGTGCATTTTCTCTCCAGTTTTGTTCGACTTTTGCTTTATTAATATAAGACTCGAGTTCCTTTTGAAATTCGCTTAGTGCAAAGTAAAAATGCTCTGTTTTTTTCACTATCGGATCGTTTCCACATATTTTGCATTTCGGATCAATTAAGTCTAATGGATCTAAAATAGTTGAACAGTTATCACATTGGTCTCCTCTTGAAGGATATAAACAATTGGGGCAAATGCCCTCTACGTATCGATCCGGAAGAAATTGATTGTCATATTCACAATATGTTTGATCGATTTCCTTTTTATAGATATAACCGTTCTCCTGTAAGGTTAGGAATATATTTTGTACAATCTTATGATGAAATTCTCCATCCGTTCGAGTGTATAAATCATAAGTAAACCCTAACTTTGTAAAACATTCTTTAAACTCATTATGGTAACGATTTGCGATTTCTCTAGGCGTGGTACTTTCTTGATTTGCTCTAATGGATATAGGTGTTCCATTGCAATCACTCCCAGACACGTATAGCACTTTTTCTCCTTTTAAACGATAATATCGAGCCAATATATCTCCAGGCAATAAAGCAGCAATATGCCCTAAATGTAACGATCCATTCGCATACGGCCAAGCCCCACCAATAAAAATACTCATTTTTAACATCCCCTTTTTAATATTTGATTGTCTATGCCGTTTTAGAACTAAAAATTCGTTTCCTCTAGATGCTTTTAATTCAAAGGTTGTTTAAATCCTTATTAAAAAACAAAAAACCCCGTCCTAAAAAAGGACGAGGTTAAACTCGCGGTACCACCTAAATTTATAAACAACTCCCGTTGCTTACCTTAGTGAGTATCAAATATAATACTCCGGCATTTATAACAAGTGCCGTTTCTTGTCGTAGTTTACTAGAGATCATTTACCCTAATTCGGATGCCACCATTTATCGAAATGAGCGACCTCGCTTTGATAAAATAATTCTTTCAGTACGAAGCTCAGAGGCCATTTTCAAATAAGTGTTTTTTACTTCTTTTCAGCGAACGAAGCTCTCTTTAAAAAAACAACATCATTTTACTTCTCTCTTCATAGCTTATTATTTTATTTGATTTATAAGAATATATCAAAAGTTGATAAACAAGTAAACAGGTTAATCTCTCTAAAAGTAATATTTTCGCTAAAAACAAAACCGGATGAAGAAACCCACCCTTCATCCGGTAAACTTTATTTTTTTTGAGCAAATGATAGTCCTTTTTCCGCAAGAGCGATTTGTAGCCTGTTCATGCCATTTTTTCCAATGCCGTGGAGCTCCATAATCTCTGCTTCCGTAAACTTTGACAAATGCTCCAAATTCTCAATTCCTACTCCTGCGAGTGCACGTTGCCCTGGCTTTGCAAGTATTCCTAGAAAATCATTTTTAGTCGTCATTATGCACTCTCCTCATTTTGAGGTTATCCCATAATATTATATCCAGAATCTACGTAAACGATTTCTCCTGTTACACCTCTAGATAAATTACTTAGTAGCGCAACCGTCATATCTCCTACTTCTTCAGCTGTAACATTGCGCTTTAAAGGAGATGTTTCTTCAATTTTATGCAGAATAGTATTAAAAGAAGAGATTCCTTTTGCCGCTAGTGTACGAACAGCACCAGCAGAAACAGCATTTACACGAATATTATTTTTCCCAAGGTCTAACGCTAAGTATTTAACAGAAGCTTCTAATGATGCTTTTGCAATTCCCATTACGTTGTATCCTTCCAACACGCGCTCTGCACCTAAATAACTCATTGTAACAATAGAGCCGCCTTCAGTCATGAAAGGTGCAGCTTCTCTTGCCGCAGCAATAAGTGAGTACGCACTCGTATCTTGAGCAAACGCATAGCCTTCTCTAGAAGTGTTAATAAAATCGTTCTTTAAATCTTCTGCATTTGCAAAGGCAACTGAGTGAACCACTCCGTGAATCACACCTACTTCTTTTCCAATCGTCTCAAATGCTGATTTGATACTATCATCACTATTAACATCACACTCAACTACTAGTCTCGCTTCTAAATTATTATCAGTTAAAGCTTTTTCAATTTTACTTAAAGAACGTTCTTTACGATACGTGAAAATGACATTTGCTCCCACTTCAAACAGTGATTTAGCCACTCCCCATGCAAGGCTACGTTCATTTGCAACACCCATTACGACAATGTTTTTATCTTTTAATTGAATTAAATCTTTCATAAGAACCTCCAATTTATTATCGAGATATACTATACCTATTATTAGTACCAGTTACTAAGTTTATCTTATCATATTTCTTTCCTTTTGTACTATCCTCTATCATATTTTCATTTTAATTACCCTTTTAAATATGCTGTTTTTCTGATACACAATTGAGTAGACTTTAAGTCAATCACAAGACAGGACAAATATAAATTGACAAAACAACACGCCTACAATATTCTATATACTAATTAGAGAAAACGTTTTCGTAAAACGTTTTCCTAACTAAAGGAATAGGTGATACATATATGGGAAGATTAACAATTAAGGATATCGCAAGAGAAGCAGGTGTTTCAATTACTACTGTTTCTAGAGTATTAAATAATAAAGCAGAAGGTATGTCAAAAGAAACACGTGAAAAAGTTTTGCAAGTAATGGAAGAGTTAAATTACCAACCAAATAAGTTAGCACGTGGTCTAGTGACAAAGCGTTCCAATATGCTTGGGTTAATCGTCCCTAATATCTCCAATCCTTTTTTTCCAGAGCTTTGCAGAGGTGCTGAAGATGAGGCAAATCAAAGAAACTATAGCCTCATCATTTGTAATTCAGATGATCAATCAAAAAAAGAAGAAAACTATTTACGATTGTTGCAAGAACAACAAGTTGATGGGATTTTACTTTCAAGTATGAGTCGGCTATCTCATACTAGCAAAGATCAATTGGAGAGCGGAAAGATACCATATGTATTATTTGACCGTGGCGAGGAAGCAAGTAACCACTCCGGTGTTTTTTTAGACAACGAAAAAGGAGGGTATATTGCTGGAAAGCATTTGACTGACTTAGGCCACACTAAAATTGCATGTATGACAGGACCATTAGAGATTCTGAATTCACAACAACGTCTTTCTGGATTTCAACGTGCCTTAACAGAAGCTACTATAGAGCTTCCTAAATCATTTATCTTAGTTGGTGACTTTCAAATGGAACTAGCTTATCTAATAGCAAAGAAATTTCTACAGAATAACTCCGTGACTGCAATATTTGCCAGCAATGACTTAATGGCATGTGGTATTTATCAGGCTGCTCATGAACTAGGTATCCAAATTCCGGAACAACTGTCCATCGTCGGTTTTGATGATATTCCTTTAGTAACTGCTTTAATCCCAAAACTAACTACTGTTAGACAAGGTACATATGAAATGGGAAGAAAAGCAATAGAACTACTCATAAATGAAATTGAAAACAATTCATCTGATGGAGTAGTTTTTGAACCTGCTTTAATCGTTAGAGAAAGTACGAAAAAAATAAAATGAGGTGTAATGAAATGACCATCCCAGTAATTATTGATTGTGATCCTGGTATTGATGACGTAATGGCACTAACTCTTGCTTTTGCAAATCCGGAATTAGATATTAAGTTAATCTCAACAGAACCAGGAAACCAAACGCAAGAAAAAACGATTTACAATGCACTTGCTTTTACTAGTTATATGAAAAAAAATATCGAAGTTGCTAGAGGTTTAGATAAGCCATTTTTCCGCAAACTTGAAATTGCAGATGAAGTACATGGGGACAATGGACTTGGGGACGTTCACTTTCCTGAGCCTACTCTCAAGTTAAGTAATCGAACAGCAGTTGAAGCGATGAAAGAAACACTTTTAACTAGTGACGAGCAAATAATTCTCATTGCAACTGGTCCACTTACAAACGTAGGTGCACTTCTATTAGCACATCCAGAAGTAAAATCGAAAATTAAATACATTTCCTATATGGGCGGCGCCGCTGTTGGTGGAAATATGTCACCAACTGCAGAGTTTAATGTGTACGTCGATCCTCATGCAGCAGATATTGTTTTTCGTTCCGGAATTCCTATTGTAATGAGTGGACTTGATGTTACTCATAAAGCTTACGTTACAATAGAAGAATTAGATGAAATTGAAGCAATTGGATCTGAATTTGCACATAAGGTTGCTACAATGCTTCGTTTTTACATCCATACAGCAAAGCAAACAGCTTTCCATACCCCTAATTTTGAAGGTCAGATTCGTTTACATGATTTATGCGCAGTGTCTTACGTATTAACACCTGAGCTATTTGAAGGGGATGACTGCTATGTGGCAGTAGAACTAGAAGGAAGACTCACAGCGGGAACAACGGTTGTAGATTATTCTCAACGAACTGGTCTTCCTCATAATGTGAAAGTATTGCATACGGTTCAAAGAGAGAAGTTCCTCGAGCAATTTCTGAACGCCGTTAAAGTAATGAGCCAACAAATCGGATAAGAAGTATGTTAAACCTCTTGCAATAGCTCATATGGAAAGGAGCAAAATAATTCATGAATATAGCCGTCGTAGGGAGCATCAATATGGATCTTGTGTATCGAGTTCCCCATATTGTAAAAGCAGGAGAAACATTACACAGTACAAATCATGATGTATTTTTTGGGGGAAAAGGAGCAAACCAAGCAGTAACTGCTGGGCAATTAGGAGCAGATGTTAACTTTATAGGGAATGTGGGAGTAGATGTTTTCGGTGATCAAGCCTTGCAAAACCTACAAACTAAAAGAGTAAATACTGCAGCTATCAAGAAAGTTGGATTAACTGGTCAAGCGATAATTCAAGTAGCAGATTCAGGGGAAAATTCGATTGTACTATTTGCTGGAGCAAATTTTCTTGTGACAACCGAACAGATTCAATCTGAGAGAGATAAAATAGAAGCGAGTAATGCTCTACTTCTACAATTGGAGATTCCAATGCCAGCAGTAGAGCTTGCAGCTAATATTGCCGCACAAAAAGGTATACCAATTATATTAAATCCTGCTCCTGCACAAGAAATTAGCGATTCTTTATTAAGTAAAGTTTCCATATTAACGCCAAATGAAACAGAATTAGAAGTATTAACTGGGCTGAAAACCGAAACCGATGCAGATCTTTATCAAGCATGCTCCTCATTACTCCAAAAAGGGGTTGGAGCAGTAGTTGTTACTTTAGGGGGAAAAGGTGCGTATTATATGAATAGGCATGAACATGGCCGTATACAACCAAATCGAGTAGATGCAAAAGATACTACTGGGGCTGGCGATGCATTTAACGGGGCGTTAGCTGTAGGGTTATGTAAAGGACACTCCTTGAAAGAGAGTATCCTATATGCATCCGAAGTTGCTGCATTCGTTGTTACTCAAATGGGAGCACAACCGACCATTCCATTGTCCTTTTTAAATAAATAAGTGGGGGGAATCCCTTAGCAACTCGCTATATCGCTAAGGGATTCCACGTCTACTAAAGCGATTTTTATTTTTTCACCTTAATAAAAAAAAGCCGATTATTGTCGGCTTTTTTTATTTATCTTTATCTTCTTTTTTAAAATCCTCTGTTACGTTGTCAACAATATCCTTTGTTGACTTTTTGAATTCTCTTAACGTTTCACCGGCAGCTTTTCCTAACTGAGGTAGTTTTGCAGGACCAAAGACAATTAAAGCGATAACTAAAATAATTACTAAACCTGGTACTCCAATGTTTGTCAGGATAATTCCTCCCAATACCTATTTTTATTAATCCGATGGCATATGCAATAGTTAAGTTGATAGCATTTGTAATATTATTGTCTTCCTTCATTACAAATTATACTCATTCATTGCATTTTTTAACCAAATCTCATTGAATTTTTGGTTGCGACCTTTAACTATTAATTAGCTCAACTTTTACATGAGAATCGAACAATATGTATACTTGTTTTATAATGATATAAGGAGATTATAGAGTGATTGCTAACATAAAAGCACATGCAAAAAAGATAAAACAAGACATTTTTGTATTAGTGGAGGCATATAAACATCCAAAGTTACCTCTTTATATAAAACTAATTTCTATATTAGTTGTTGCATATGCATTCAGTCCAATTGACTTAATTCCTGATTTCATTCCTGTTCTTGGTTATTTAGATGATATTATTCTCATTCCTTTAGCTATTACAATTATTTTAAAACTGATACCTGACCAGATACTGTTAGAATGTCGATTATTAGCGGAAGAATCGGAGAAAGTGAAAAAGAATAATTGGATAGCTGGCACTATTATTATTTTCCTCTGGATCATATGTATTTATTGGGGTTATTCACTATTCACAAAATAGTCATAACATCTAATATATTGCATTTGATATTTTTCGCAATATTAGTTTTATTTGTGATAGAATAAATGATAAATTTATTTTGCTAGCGAGGAGTGCTTTTAATTGATTATCGAACCATCTAGAAAAATGTCTATATTTGAACCTGCTATTTTCGGTGATTTAAAAGCAGCAGCCGCAGCTAAAAAAGCAGCAGGTTTTGAACTATATGATTTAAGCTTAGGTAGCCCTGATCTGCCACCCGATGAAAAAGCAAGAAAGGTATTATCGGAACAAAGCTACTCATCAACAACATATGGCTATACACTTAGCGGCACGAAACGTTTTTATGAAGCGGTGGCAGATTATTATAAACGGCGTACTAATGTTATCCTTGATCCACAAACTGAGATTTTACAGACCATGGGATCCCAAGAAGGTCTTGTCCATCTACCTATTGCATTTTGTAATGAAGGAGATTACGTGTTAACGACAAATCCAGGATATGTTGCATATGACGCCGGTATTAAACTAGCTGGAGCAGTTCCATATTATATGAATCTATTAGAAGAAAATAATTTTTTACCTGACTTAGATTCGATACCTGCTGAAGTAGCTTATAAATCGAAAATAATGATATTAAACTTGCCTGGAAACCCTGTTCCAGCAATGCCAGACTCAGCTTTTTTTGAAAAGGTGGTTGCATTCGCAAATAAATATAATGTCATTATTCTACATGATGCTGCTTATTCCGAATTCTACTTTTCTGGCAATGCTCCTTGTACCTTCCTAGCTACACCTGGAGCCATGGAGGTTGGAATGGAGATTAACTCTTTATCAAAAAGTTTTAGTCTTGCAGGTACTCGCATTGCATATATAGTTGGAAATGCAAAAATGATAGATATTATGAAGCAACTAAAATCAAATTTGGATTTTGGGATTTTCGGACCTATCCAAGAAGCAGGGATAACCGCACTAAATAATGCGGAAGAAATCACAGAACGTTTACGTAAAATATTTGCAGAGCGACATAAAGTATTATCCGAAGGTCTGGAAAGTATTGGTTGGACAGTAACTCCTTCAAACGGTGGTATGTTTGTATGGGCAAAGTACCCATATGACATGATAGATAAAGATTTTGTCTTTGAAGCAATTGATCAAACAGGTGTCGTCATGGTCCCTGGAACTGTGTTTGGTTCAGCAGGCGCTGGCTTCGTTCGAGTAGCCCTCGTACAAGACGTGGAGATATTGAAAAAAGCGATTGAGCAGTTGAAAAAATTAAAGATTGAAGTTCCATCCTATATCTGATTCAGATGCTTATACTAATGAAAAAGATCAAGGAAAGCCGCATCGTTTATAACGATCGGCTTTCACTTGATCTTTTCTCATTTTCCTGAGGATGCACGAGGGCGAATCTCTCCCACCTTCGACTTTTCCATCTGAAATACATGATTGTGGCACGTGTCCATTCGTCGGTGGCGATTGCCAGCCAAATACCAGGTAGTCCTAAGTCCAATTTAAAAACCAGAAAATAACCTAAAGGTAAACTCATCATAACCATCGACAAAGCACCTATCACTACGGGAAAGCTAGCATCTCCTGCAGCACGCAATGAATTAATAATCACAATATTCATGGTCCGTCCCGTTTCAAGAAGTATACTTAGGATTAATACAGATGCTCCAATTTTTATTATTTGTTCATTATCTGTAAATAAACTCATTAACCCAATTCGGAAAATCATAACTATCGTGACCATCAATAACGTGAAGAGAAGTGCCCATTTCAAACTTGACCAAACAGATTTATATGCTTCATCTTTCTCGTTAGCGCCTACAAACCTGCCAACAATGATTGCAGTGCCCATTCCTATCGCAATTGCAAATAAATACGTAAACATTGATATATTAACTGCATATTGCCTTGCAGCCAATGACTCTGCTCCTAGATAAGTTACATAGTACAGGAATACAATTTGACAGCCTTGATACAAAATTTGTTCAAATGCAGATGGCAATCCAATTTTTAAAATCTTTTGAATGTACTCTTTTGACACCGTGAAATAATAGTACACTTTTACACGATACTCCATCACTTGATAAAGCAACCAAAAGAAAACGATAAGTGCGATAGCTCTGCTAACAACTGAAGAAATCGCAGCTCCTTGAACTCCTAGTTCTGGGAAACCAAACTTTCCAAAAATCAACATATAATTCCCTAAAACATGAATAATATTCATGCCTAACGAAACAAACATCGTCTGCTTTGTATAGCCATGTACACGAATAATAGCCGCTAAAGCGTTAATTACGGCTTGCAGGAAAATAGCTCCGCCTACAATCGACAAGTATTTATACGCAAAAAGTAATACATCGGCCTGTAAATTCATAGCGGTCATCATACTTTTAGAAAATAATATAAAGCCAATACTTAGTACAATTCCAACTCCTAAATTTAACGTCACTGCTAATCCTGAAATTTTCGACGCTTCTACATATCGCTTTGAACCTAAATACTGCGAAACAACAATCGCAGCTCCATTTCCGACTACTTCTAATATTAATATTGCTATATGAATGTATTGGTTTGCTGCTCCGACACCCGATACTGCATCATCAGACAATGCACTGAGCATAAACGTATCTGCTATCCCCATTAACATAAACAAAAATACTTCTAGAAAAATTGGCCAGGTCAAGTGAAATAAACTAAGCTTTCCTCCTAAATCCTTCTTCTTTTTAATCGCCATCTATATTCCCTCTTTGCCAATTGAATTTCAATAAAATGAATCTTACCATATAAAAACAGCGCGAACAAACTCGTTCACACTGCAATATTTGATAAAATACTTTAAATTAGTAATAACCCAAAACGTATTTACTAAGAGAATATACATGTCTACTAATTTTTTATGCATTCTTAATCTCTAGTCTTCTTGCAATAAGTGACAAAGCATAATTGACGATGAAATACATTAGTGCGATTAATAAGAAAATCGGAATTACATACTTTGTTTCCTGCGCTTGAATAATTTTTGCATTATGAAGCAATTCAGGAAGTGCTATCACAACCGCTAAAGAAGTATCTTTAAGCAGTGAAATAAATTGACTAACAAGATTCGGCACCATTCTTCGAAGCGCTTGTGGTAAAATGATAAACCTTAACGCCTGAACGTAGGAAAGACCAGAAGAACGAGCTGCTTCCATTTGTCCTTTTTCAATGGAATTTAATCCACCACGAACAATTTCTGCAAGCATAGCTGATTCAAAAACAGTTAGGGCCACAATAGCGGAAATAGTAATACTTAGGTTAATACCTATCTCTGGAAGTGCAAAATAAGTAAACAATATAATTAGCAAAAGTGGCAAGTTACGTATTGTTTCTACAATAACAGCCATTATTTTTGATAGAATAGGAATTTTTGCAAATCGCAAAGTTCCAACTAATCCACCTAGGATAAAACTAAGGATAATTGAAATGAGTGCAACCTTTAATGTTATATAAAAACCTTCCAAAAGAAACATTAAATTATGTGGCGAATATGCACCTATAAAGTCCATTATGACACCTCCTTAATAACTATTAGCAAGACGTTTCTCAAGGTATCCTACACCTAAACTTAATGGAACAGTGAGCACTAAATAGAATAATGCAACAAATATGTATACATCAAATACAACATATGTTTTAGCAGAAATGAGATCTGCTTGATACATAAGATCAGTACCCGCTATAAGCGCTAGAATAGAAGAATTTTTAACTAAATTAATAAATTGGTTGCCAATTGGAGGAATTACAATTTTAATTGCTTGGGGCAATATGATTAATCTCATTGTTTGAATATACGTTAAACCCGAAGACCTTGCAGCCTCCATTTGTCCTTTTGACACTGATAAAATACCTGAGCGAATGGCTTCTGCAATGAAAGCTGACGTATAGATGGAAAGCGCTATGGCTCCCGCTTCAAGTCCAGAAAATTTTATACCGAGAGCAGGAGTTCCAATATAGAAGAAAAAAGCTATGATAACTAGTGGAATGTTACGGAAAAACTCTACATATACAGTTCCGAACCAGCGCAGCAGCGCTATTGGAGTGATTCTCATAACGGCAACAATTGCTCCAATAATAAAACTTGCAATTAATGCAATTAGACTTGCAATAATCGTAATTTTCAAGCCTTCCCAATACATGTCGAAATGATTAACTAAAATAGTAAAATCCAACATTTGTTTCACCCCACTTAACTTATTCAGGATGAGCAATCACTGCCCACCCTGAATAAATAAAATTTCAAACAAATTTTATTTTATTTATCAAACCATTTGTTGTAAATTTTGTCGAATTCTCCGTTTGATTTTAACGTCTCCAGTGCTTTGTTAAGTGCATCTAAAAATTCCGTATTTCCTTTTTTAACAGCAATTCCATATGGTTCATCTGTAAAAGTACCTCCAACTAATTCAAAGGAGTCATCCTCTGAAGCCATCCCTAAAAGAATGGAGTTGTCTGTTGTCAATGTATCACCCTTTCCAGCTTTTAGAGCTGTAAAGGCTTCAGCATAGTTTTCAAACTCTAATACTTGTGCATCTGGTGCTGCTTTGCGTATATTATCCGTAGAAGTTGAACCTTTCACAGCAAGCACAGTTGTATCCTTAGTTAAATCATCAATACTTTTAATTGCACTTCCTTTTTTAACTAGTAAAGATTGACCTGCTTCAAAGTAAACTTCTGTGAAGTCTACTTCTTTTCTACGTTCCTCTGTAATGGTCATTGTAGCAATAATTGCATCAATATCCCCCTTATTTAATAGTGGGATTCTAGTTTTTGATGTAACTTCTACAAGTTCAATTTTATTTTCATCACCAAAAATTTCTTTTGCTAATTGCTTTGCAATGTCAATATCAAATCCTTCTACTTCACCTGTTGATGGATTCTTCAAACCAAATAACTTAGTGTCGAATTTTACTCCAAAAGTAATCTTGTCCCTTTCTTTAATTGCTGCTAAACCGCCATCTCCTGTTGACTTTTCAGAACTTTTTCCTTCATCATTTGAATTACAAGCCACTAAGAACAAAATAGAGATTAGTGATAATACTACTAATCTAAAAAACTTTTTTAACTTTAACATTCATACATCTCCTTTATTTTTATTAGTGATTTAAAATACGGCTGAGAAATACTTTCGCCCGTTCTTCTTTTGGGTTTTCGAAAAACTCTACCGGCATTTCTTCTTCTAAAATTTTCCCTTGATCCATAAATACAATTCGGTCTCCAACTTCTTTAGCAAATCCCATTTCGTGTGTAACGACAACCATCGTCATTCCCTCTTTAGCGAGTGCTTTCATTACATCCAATACTTCCCCTACCATTTCCGGATCAAGCGCTGAAGTAGGTTCATCAAAAAGCATAATATCAGGTTTCATAGCAAGCCCTCTTGCAATAGCAACACGCTGTTGTTGCCCACCAGATAGCTGAGAAGGAAAAGACGATGCTTTGTCAGGTATGCCTACCTTTTCTAAGTAATACATTGCCGTCTTTTTTGCTTCATCAGCTGACTGCTTTAACACATTTATTGGTGCAAGAGTAATATTTTCAAGAACCGTTTTATGAGGATATAAGTTGAAATGTTGAAAAACCATTCCAATATTACGTCGCAGTTTATTAATATCTGTTTTCTTGTCATTGACCGGTATATTATTCACAGCAAGTGTACCATTCGTAATTGTTTCAAGTCCGTTGATACATCTGAGCAGTGTACTCTTTCCTGATCCAGATGGACCAATGACCACTACAACCTCACCATTTTGTATCGAAAGATTAATATCTTTTAAAACTTGAAAATCTCCGTAATATTTATTTACCTGCTCAAAAGAAATCATGCAATTCTCCTTTCTAACCTATTTAAAACGCTGAAAAACCACCATTTATTGTTTTTTAATTTTTCTGAATAATAATATAAATAAAATTATATATATGTTTCGTAGGAAAGTCTACCCTTTATTGTTAGTTAACTATTTATTTTGTAAAATAATGATAGAATAACATTATCTCGGCATCACGATAAAAAACCTTAGTGTAAACACTAAAGTTAAACGTATTTTTAGGTAGTATCTCATTCCCACGGGGGCATTATACAATACTTTTTAATACGATATTTAGCGATTTAAACATGACTTTAATACCTTTTCTCCCATACCCAAAGTGATTTAAAGCTCCAATAAAGTAAATATCCATTTCGGGATGATAGAACATAAATGTACCGGTTGAACCGAAATTACCAAAAACACGATACTTTTTTGGCATAATGAGGGGAATAATTTTAAAAGAAGCGAGTCCATATCCGTAATCAATCCCTAAAAAGTCTAGAGATGAGAATTTTGACCAATCTTTCATTCTTTCAAAACTTTCATTTTTCAATAAGTCACCATGTGATAATTTCCGCATAAATGTTAATAAGTCTTCTAAAGTAGAAACAATACCGCCACCAGCATAAGATGCGATTGTTAAACTAGCATAGTCAGTCACATTCCTATTTCTTCCGAACAAATGAGCGATAGGCAATTCATTTTTCTCTGCTGTTTCTGGATGACAAAACAAATATGAGTGATTCATTTGAAGAGGCTCAAAAATATAATGATGAAAAGCCTCATGTAGGGGCATAGAAGTAATTTTTTCTATTATTAATCCAAGTAAATGATAGCCTGTATCCGAATAATGAAACCCTTTTCCTGGCGGAAAATGTGAGTGCAAATTTTCTTTTGACCACAATATAACTTCTTTAGGTGTCCAAACACGAGTTGGATCATCAAATAGTTCATCTAGTAGAGACTTTTTCGCTTTAGGTTTGTCTTCGAAGTGGTCTTGTAACCCCGAAGTATGATTAAGGAGTTGTTTAATTTTTATTTCTTGTGTATATTCTTTACCTTTATACACATGTAAATTCGATAAAAGTTCGCCCTCGATATATTCACTAATTAAATCATCATAAGAGACTTTACGACCTTCTACAAGAAGGGCTATAAGAGTGGATGTGAATAGTTTACTAATACTTGCAATAAAAAAAGGTTGTTGAACATGAGCGGACATTGAACCAGTCTCACCTTCCGCAATTTTCAGATGAAACTTTTGCTTGTCAGAATGGACTAGCAGGTATGCATTATGTATATTTGAGTCTTTTTTAATAGTGCGCCTAAACATCTCGACTATCTCAGTTTCTGTAAAATTCTCCACTATAATATCCTCCTTTAAATCATTTACACTATATTCAACTACTGTATCGAAATGCCCTCCATTTTATGCTTAAAACATAAAAAGTATAAGAATACTAGATAATTCGTTCGGATTCCAAGAAAAAAACGTTTAATTACCAATTAGGTAATCAAACGCCATTATCTTTTTTAGTTTATAGTTATTTAGTCAATCTCCAAATGCTCATGGATATATTTTTTTAACCTTTCGTTTGAAAAAGTCATCTCATTAATTAAAAGACTATCTTTCACATACGATAATTTATTTCTTTCCGTTGCTTCAGACTGGATATGCAAAGTGTTGTCCATATACATTATACCTTTATTTGTAATCCTTTCTTTTCCATCTTCTTGCGAGTTATTAACCAGATCTTCTTTCTCCAGTTCTTCTACATTTTTTGCATAATCATCCTTTAAACTGCTTTTTAGGACATCTTCTAATTCCTGCATGGATGCTGCTGTTTCCTCTAAAAAGTTATAAATATAATAAGCAAGTAATACTTGTTCTTTTAAAGTCAATTTTTCCATTTGTTATCCCTCCTCTGTATACTTTTTTATTTATTATTCCTTTTCATCCATACACTTAAACCTAGAATTAAATAGATATAAAAAAATGGCTCGAATCTATTTTTGATTCGAACCATTTATCCAATGGGCTTTATTTTAATAAGGACACTCTAAAATCAAAGGCAACTATAAAAATGACTATGATATAAATTGACTCCTAGGTTTTAACAATTAGTGCTAAGCTTTTTCAAAGCTCTTCAGAAACAATTAATTTTTTATTAGGTCTTACTAAGGTGTAAACAATTCCCCCGAAAATAAGCAGAATACCTACAGATTGTAAAATAGATGGGCGAAAATCTAAAATCATTGTATCAAGTAATATTGCAACAACTGGATCAACAAAAACTAAAGCAGATATGACAACTGTGGATAATTTCCGAAGACTATCAAAAAATAAATAATAAACAAACCCTGTATGTATTAAGCCAGTTCCTAATATGTAAAGCCAATTCGACATGCTTAATCCATGAAACACTTCAAAGCTCGTAAATGGAAAGAGCATTAAAATACCAATCGTTGTCTGCACAAATGTCATGGCATAAGCACTTAGCCCGTTAACGCCTTTACCGAGTAGCATTGTCATTGCATAGCACAAAGCTGACAACAAAGCCCATACAAAACCTGAACCGAAAAATTCTGTAAGCGAGGTGAAGTTTTGAATTCCGATAATAAATATACTTCCTAGAAAGCACACTACAATTGCAAGTAAGGATTTCACAGTCATTTTATCTTTTAAAAACAAGCTTCCTAATATTAATACAAAAATAGGTGCTAAATTATAAATAGAAATGGCAATTGTTATCGACATTTCTTCAAATGCTTTAAATAAAAATACCCAATTTAACACTAAAAAAACTCCGCATATCATCGTTTGTATAACTTCTCGTTTTCGCCAAGCCTCTACTTTATGTTGACCCGTGATGAACCAACAAAAGCCCAAGAAAAGCGTAGCACAAATACAACGAACAAAAACTAACTCTATTGCTGGAATTCCTGTCTTTCCCGTAAAAAAACCAATAGAACCGAAAATAGCCATTGATAAAGTCATTTTTAGCATAGCTGTACTATTCATACTATCAAACCTCTTTTCTTTGACAAAAAAATTCTTTATACCTAATTTTAACCATATCACTCTAGATTATATATTTGCAATACTTTAAATTCATCCCCCTACAAACAACGCACATTGACTAATCGCAACAAAAAATGCTGCGTTTTGAATCGGAGAGTCTTCTTCTATTTCTAACTGGACTGAAAATTCCTCATTTAATTCCGCTTTCCAGCGTGCAATTTCTTTGTTGTCATATGTAAATCGTGACCAGCCCTCCATTTCCTTATGTAGTTTTATTTTCAAATTACCGTCTGTAATCATTAGGTCCGGAATTAGTTCTTTCCATTTATCATAAGCAACAATGTACGTTTGCGGTTCGACAAGATTTTTAGCTTCATAGTAGACTCTCCCCTTTCGTGAAACTTTCTTACATGTGAAAATGAGCTCATTATTTGTGTTATATACGTGATAGTTTAAAAAATATCGATAATCCATTAGCTTGTCTGCAAATTTAGTTAATTTACCGGCGTAAAACCTTTGAAATGTTAAGTAAACTACTCCTTCGTTATAGACAGAAGTCATTGGTGTTGACTCTATTGATAGTGGTTGTGTGTATGTATATGTGTGCATGGATATTTCTCCTTTGATTAAATAGCATTAAATATTAATTTTAATAATAGATAAAAAATAGTTTCTAAGGACTACTTTTTATATTTTTTTGACGAATTTCAATGAAAATTGTTGTTTTTTTCTAAAAAATCTCTTGTTAGTACACGTAAACTTATCTATACTGAAATAGGCCCAAAATTCCTTTAAAAACGAAGTAGTTAATATTTATCACTTTCTTTGTCGTCCTAGTCTATTTGATTTAAAATCATTAATATCTATCAAATTAATGATATTTTGATTTTCACTACTTTGCAGAAGTTTGATTAAACAAAAAATCTAAAAATAATTGGAGTGTTCTCATTGAAATGGACAATTAACAAAAAGCTACTTGGGAGCTTTTCAGCGGTTCTATTATTACTAATCATAACAATTGTTGTTAGTTACATACAAATTACAGAAGTAGACGATTCGTATAGCGATTTAATAAGCGATAAAGCTATGAAAGCAATTGAAATAAAGGAATTACAAGTAGCTGCAAAGCAAGAAGTAGTTGCCATGCGGGGGTATGTAATATCAGGGGATAAAGAAGCTTTACAAGATTTCTCCAATGCCGTTGCCGATTACAAGAATAAATATGAATCTCTAAAACCAAAGTTTAAACTTCCAGAAGCGATTAAATTGTTAGAGGAAGTTAACCAGATTGAGCATGAGAATATAAAGTTTTCTGAACAGGTTATTGAACTAAAAAAACAAAATAAAAGGGATGAGTATGAAACACTTTTATCAACACAAGGGAAAGACATTGTAAAAAGATTTGATGAAGAAGTAGCAAAACTATCAAACTTTCAAAACAATTTACTAGTTGAACGAAATGCTAATAATACAGAAATGGTTAAAAAGACTATCAGCTTTGTTTTAATCCTCGGTATCATTGCAGTGGTAGTAGGAATTACTATTGCACTTTTTATGGGACGTCTTATTTCGAAGCCTATCATTTCTTTAGCTAGTTCGGCCAAAAAAATTGCAGAAGGAGATCTTTCTGTCGATGTAGTATCTGTGAAAAATAAAGATGAAATCGGTGAATTAGTCGGTTCTTTTAACCTCATGACAATGAATCTTAGAACGCTGATAGAACAAGTCAGCATAAACTCTATTCATGTAGCCTCTGCTGCAGAAGAATTAACAGCAAGTGCGGAACAGACAACTCAGGCAACCGATCAGATTGCACTTTCTATTCAAGATATTGCAAGTGGTTCCGATACACAAGTTCAAAGTGCAAATGAGTGCTCTACTGCCATGCAAGAAATGACTATTGGCATTCAACAAGTTGCCGAAACTTCCTCTTCTGTTTCAGAATCCGCAATTGAAACAAACAAGGAAGCTAACTTAGGCAACGAATCGCTTCAAAAAGTAATTCATCAAATGAACACCATTAATACTTCAGTAGAAGATTCCGCTTCTGTTATAAGAAGGTTAGGAAATCTATCCAATGAAATCGGAAACATTATTGGAGTCATTACAGGAATTGCAGATCAAACGAATCTATTAGCTCTTAATGCAGCAATCGAAGCAGCTCGTGCAGGTGAACACGGCAAAGGGTTTGCGGTTGTAGCAGATGAAGTTAGAAAACTCGCAGAACAGTCCAAAGAATCCGCTGACCAAATAGCTGAGTTAATTAACAAAATACAAGTTGATACAAATCAAGCAGTGAATGTTATGGAAGTTGGTACTCAAGAGGTTGCTACTGGAATGCAAATAGTAAGGGAAACCGGAGAAGGATTTGAGAAGATTTTAAGATCTATTGAACAAGTTACTGCTCAAATTCAAGAAGTTTCTGCTATCTCTGAGGAAATGTCTGCAAGTGCGGAAGAAGTAAATGCTTCTCTCGAAGAAATGGCTCATATCGCCGAACACGCTTCTTCAAATACACAAAATGTAGCCTCTGCATCAGAAGAACAGTTAGCCTCGATGGAGGAGATTACTTCTTCTGCCTCTTCCTTATCTAACATGGCAGAGGACTTACAAGCTCTAGTTAGTAAGTTTAAAATTTAACAAAATAAGTAACAGCGCAAGAGCCCTCTAAACCAGTTTTCAATCGTTTTCGGAGTGCTTTGGATAGATTTGGGCTATATCATTACCGAAAGTTATAAAAGAGGAAGGTCGTGACTGACTTCACGACCTTCCTCTCTTTTCGATAATCTTATGGTTGTTCATTTAGAAAGTTCTAATGGAGGTTTTCCCGTTGATAAACCAAAATATCTTCCAGTGATTTTTCAAACGATATTAGGGGGGACCATCCAGCATTTAAAAGCTTTTTAGGTGTTGTCACCTCTATTTTTTCATGATTATTCTGCAAAGTTTGGATGTTAAAGTCAACCATTGATAAGTTTTGTAATGCATCTGTTATATCCTTTAGGAACCTTGGCTTACCAGATGAAATATCATAAATCTCTCCCGATTTTCCAATATCAAATAGTTTTTCATATGCACGTATTGCATCTCTCACGTCAATGAAGTCTCTTTGAACAAATAAGTTATTTACCGTGAGTACTCTCTCTGAACCACGCAATTCCATCTCTGCAACTTTCTTAGCAAGTATGGAGCATACTCCTGTAGAATCTCCAGGTCCTATTAAATTGGACGGTTTTGCAATAACTATATCCATTCCATAAAGAGATTCCCATGATTGCGCCACTAAAACTTGAATTGTTTTACTTAAGCTATATGGATCCTGGAACAGAGAAGACTTTCTTAAATCTAATTGAAGAGCCGAACCGACAATTATTATTTTGCAAGGTAAGTTTTCTTGTCTGATTGAGTCGATTATATAAGCAGTGGACATTGCATTTGCTTCGAGTGAAGTAATTGGTTCATTCCAAGAATCTTGCACATTATTTTGCCCAGCAAGATGAAGTATTTGGTCCGGAATAGCCTTTCTTATCAAGTTCCTCACTTGGTGTTTGTCGGTTAAATCACATTGTTCTAAATGAATTCGTTCGTCTAAAATGTTTGTCTGCAATTCTCTCGATACAGCAATAACGTCATATCCTGCCTTTTTAAAATATTGGCAAGCATGTAAACCTGTGAAACCATTGGCGCCGGTTATCATTATTCTCGCTTTTCTTTTCATTTAGTTATCCACTCGATTTCTAATTATGGACTTATTATAAATTTTTTCCTTGTTTGTATTACTCTCTGATGCTATATGAAAAGCATAAGTCTCCTTTAACCCATCCTCAATGCTGTAAATGGGCTTCCACTTTAGGTGATGTTGTGCTTTTTTATTGCAAAGACAACTGTGTTTAATATCTCCTTCTCGGGGAGCTGAGAAATCTCTCACTACTTTAATTCCATGAATGTCTGTAATGAAGGATAATATTTCATTAATTGATGTTTTCTGAGAGGTGCTAATTTGTATAGTTTCTTGACTACCATAAGTTAATGCTGCAAGATTAGCTGAAATAATATCCTTTACGTAAATGAAATCTCTCGTTTGTTTTCCATCTCCATGAACATTAATATTTCCACCATTTTTAATACGATCGAAAAAAACCGATACAACCCCCCCCTCCCCTTTTGGTTTTTGCCTTGGCCCATATACGTTTGCATATCTCAATATAGTATAGGGTTGTCGATAAAGCTCATAAAAAAGCCTTATGTATGACTCTGCAGTCAACTTAGACAAACCATAATAGGAAGCGGGAATCGTCACCTCATCTTCTGAAAGAATTTCTTTGTTTAAATTTCCGTATACCGCGGATGTGCTGGCAAAAATAAATTTCTTTACTTTCGCTTTGTGACAAGCTTCAAGTATGTTAATCGTGCCAATAATATTTATATCTGCATCATGTTTTGGATATTGAACAGATTTTCCAACATCTGCTTGTGCAGCTAAATGGAAAACGGCATCTGGTCGAACTTCCATAATAATCTTTCTTGCCTCTTCGCTACATATATCTACAACATACATATGAGCTTGTGGATTTACATATTCTATTTGTCCCGTCACTAAATTATCCAGAATATGAACATCCATTCCTTTTGAGATAAGTTCATCAACAAGGTGAGAACCAATAAAGCCAGCTCCACCTGAAACGATTATTTTCATCATTAATCCCCTTCTCACTTTTCCATACTATATGCAGAACAACAGGATACTTATGGGACATGTGCCGACAAAAGATTAGTTTCTATAAAGAAAGATTTCTTATGCGACAAATAAAAATCATTTATTCATATGGAGAGTCAGTGTCATCATGAGGGTGTAGGAGAATATTAGACTGGGGGGTTAGGAAGTATATAAATATTAGGAAGATTTTTTTAATTCTCTCTAAAATTCAATTTACCTACTGTTCATTGGTTTAATAATTTTTTTAAAAAGTGGGGTTGGTAGTAAATATCCCTTCGGTAAATTCTTCACTATTTTATTCCAAAAAAGTCTATCTACATGCATGTGAGGAGTTGGGAAGTGATTGTGAAATAAGTAATCATAGGAGTTAGCTTTCATAGATGCCAAGAGTTCTATAGAAACTGGGTTAGGAAGGATATACCTTACAGGTAATGAATGCGTTATCTGCTCCCATACAACTTCATCTATTTTTATTTGTTCCTCTATAAAGTTATCATCTATTGAGTGACTCCTTTTTTGGGTAGAATTTTTAAATATTCGATTCCATATCTTCTTTCTAATTATTTTTTCTTTTGGGGACGATGAGGTGTTCAAAACTTTCATGACTTTAGGTAACTTGGCCATTTTTTTTAGCCTTCTTCCTGATTGAAATGGCTTCTTCATAAATTCCCAATAAACTCTTTACCCCACTATCCATAGACCAATGTTTCATTCCCCATCTTTTCGCTTTGGATCCCAAGCTTCTTCGTAGATATCCGTTATTTAATAATAAATACAAGTTTCTGTACAATTTATAAGGATTTTCTGGAGGAATTAACAAGCCTGTTACGTTATGTTCAACCATTTCAGGGAGTCCACCTACATTACTAACAATAGTCGCCTTCCCCGCTATTTGCGCTTCTATAAGTGATAAAGGCTGATTATCTAACATGGTCGGAAGCACAAATATATCGGATTTCCCTAACAGAGAGGGGATATCATCACGTTTCCCTAAAAAATAAACGTAGTCTTCCAAACCAAGCGATTTTCTTCTAGCACGTAGTTTTGTTTCTTCAGGACCAGTTCCAACTATCCAACACACCCAATCTTGTCGAAGTTTTTTTAACCTACTAAGTGCTGTAAGAAGGTGGTGAACACCTTTCAGTTCTGTCAACCTTCCCGTATAAATTATGACTTTTTTATCTTCTGGAGCTGAAATAAGTGACTTTACGTTCATTTGCTTCAAAAAGTTTTCGGTATCAAATCCATAATGAAGAACTTTAACCTGTTCTTTTGACACATTAAACTCATCTATCAAAATATTTTTCAACCAATTGTTAGCTACAATAGTAATGTCGGAGGAGGTTGCTCCAATTTTTTCTAATTCATTATAGTAGTCGCTTGCCATGTAAGAATTTGAAGACTTATGAATAGTCGTTAATTGGTGTTGAATTTCATGTGCTACTGATCCATGCAAAGTCGCTACCAAGGGTATATTTCGGGGTCGAATTCTATCCATACAAGCAGTTGAAATTACATCTTGAGTGTGGATTATATCGTATTTTTTTAATCCAAAATATGCTGTACCTAATTCAAAAACGTAACGTTGAAACTCTGTGTATTCAACTAAAAGGTTCTCATAAAGTTCTGGATAGTTTTGTTTGTTCAATTTCGCGTGTAATAAAGGTATTAATTTATCTCTCTCTACCTTTTCACCAGTATTTAACATACAAATATTCAGGTTATCCTCATCATAACCAAGTATATCCACTTCATGTCCAAGCATTTCTAATCTCTTACTAAGCTGTTGCATATAACTCCAAACTCCTCCCAAATGAGGAATGGGCCAATATGTTGCTAACAATATTTTCACTATATACATCTCCCTATTTAACAGTATTCTCTATTCTTATTTCAAGGGGAGAATATAGAGTAGGTCATTCATCAATATTATAAATATTTTTTATCAGTTTATAGCTAAAATTTTCTAACTTTCAAGTAAATCCAAAATCAATTTCATCTATTAGATTTCATTAAGATTCTGATGATAGATTAAAAAATAAATTTTGTAATAATCAAAGACAGCCACCACTGTAAACTTATGTAACAACTTTTTGAATCTATCTTTTTATTTTTCGAAAGTAGGAATACAGCCCTATTTTTATTGGTATGACAGCATTTACTATTAGACAAGGTAATTGGAGAAGTATTGATTATTTTCATATAAAGATCTTTCCCATTTAACTTGTGAAAAAAGATAATAGGGGGTGAAAATATGAAATTAAATCAACTCAAAGGAAACTATGATGCAATATTTAGTTTAGGAGATCTTTGCTTAACATCTATTCAACTTAAAAAACACAATTTAAGACCTTATTCTGGAGTACTGGATTGGGTTGCGAGTCCAACATTATCATCCGTAAACACATTGTTAGAAAATAGGTTTATGGGGTTCATGAAAAAAGATAATTTACGTGTAATAGGATATGCAGATTCGTGTATTTGTGTATCAGATGATGGATACAACATCGTTTCGAATCATGACTTTGATAAAAAGACTAATACCCTAAAACATTTAGCTTCCTATTTAGAAGTAAAGGAAAAATACGAAAGAAGGACCCAAAGATTTCTTGCTGAGATGGAGGCAGCTAAGCGGATACTATTTATCCGAACGGAAGGTAGCTTCGAAGATACTTTGATCCTACAGGAAGTATTATCAAAGCTAGTCAAACATGACTTTCGTATATTAATCATCAATCATACAAAAGTGAAGAAAATGGTAGAAAAGAACTGGCCTTTAGAAAAAGTCTGTTCACTTGAATTTCCCAACTCCGAAATATGGGAAGGCAATAATGATCTATGGGATGAGGTGTTAAATGGAATTAGTTTATCAAAAAGAAATCAAATATCTGGGAGGAAAAAAAGTGTTTACAAATTCAACGATACTAGTAACCGGAGGGACAGGCTCATGGGGAAATGAGTTAGTCAAAAAACTGCTATCTATGCACCCTAAGAAAATTATGATATTTTCAAGAAATGAAAATAGACAAGTTGTCATGCGGAGAGCCTTTCCGGATACAAGAATACAGTTCTGTATCGGCGATATACGAGACAGAGAGGCCCTCGGAACAGCTTGCTTTGGAGTAGACTATGTATTTCATTTGGCAGCATTAAAACATGTGCCAGTATGTGAAGAAAATCCTATTGAAGCTTTCAAGACAAATGTATTAGGGACATATAATGTCATCGAAGCTTCAATAGAAAACAATGTAAAAAAAGTAATCTATGTATCTACTGATAAAGCCGCTGATCCAGCGAACACATACGGGATGACCAAAGCGCTTGGCGAGAAACTAATCCTTCATGCAAACCAAAAAAACCCCACTACTAAGTTTTTGTGTATTCGAGGTGGAAACGTATTGGGAAGTAGCGGAAGTGTCTTACCTTTGTTTGTGAAACAATTAGAAGAGCAAAACCAAATTATTATCACAGATAGAAGAATGACTCGTTACTTCGTTACTCCTCAACATGCGATAAATACTCTTCTTCAAGCCGCTGAATTAGGAACCGGAGGAGAGATTTTTGTCATGCATATGAATGCATGTAAAATTCTCGATTTGGCAGAAGTCCTCATTGACTTTTTCCAAAAAAAAGATGTGGACATTATTGAAATCGGGGCAAGAAATGGCGAAAAAATGCACGAAGCGTTAATAGCTCAAAACGAAGAACCTCTAGCAACTGTCTTTAACAATGATTTAATCCTCATTACTTCCACTAATTCTAGCAAAGGAAAGACTCCTTTACCTACAGTTCTATTGGATACAAAGCAAAGGTTAATGACCAAAACAGAAATTAAAGAGTTGTTAACTGATGGTGGATTTTTGAAGGAATAAATTCGATAAGACAAAGCGTGGTCCCAAAGTTCAGTTAACACTGTACTTGGGACCACGCTCACCTGTTGAAGCAACGAGGACAAGTAGAACAGTACTGGCTCTTTTCTGTTAAATAGGAATAACAGCAAGTACTCCTTCTCCCTGGTTCATTACCTAACTCTTCTTTATAAAATCTTGATAAAGGATTTACAGTATAATCACCGAAAAGATTGCCAGGAGCTTGAGAAATGATAAAGTGAAAATCCTCTTTAGCAAAGTTTTCTTCTAATAAGACCTTTTCATATAGCCAAAAAATATAAACAGCAATATTCTCCCAAAGAACAAGTTTAGATACTTTTGTAATTCTAGATATGCTTTCTAGAATTGGAGTTACATGTTCTTTATACAGTAATTCTATACAAGTTGTTCTCCATTTCTCTCTATTTCCTTGTAAACTTTCCATCTCTAAGTTGTAAAATCGAAAATTAGGCAACCAAAGTTCTTTACTATCGTCCGTTTCTATCGATATATTTTCAAAGGAGAGATTTAGTTTTTTATTCCATGAGGTCATTGCATACATATAAATAACTGGTAAAAATGCATAACGCTTTATAAAAAGCGATGCTGCCACTCTTTCATTAGCTGCACCAACTCGTTGACGAATAGAATCTAAATAATCAATCATATGTTGTTCATCTAATAAGTGACGCACTTCAATGGAAAGCTTGGAATGCATCTTTTCAGTTGTTAATCGCAGGGAGCGAAGCTGATCTATTTTGGAATCCAATTATAATCCTACTTCCTTTAAAATACATCGACCTTTTCCAAATGGGATACATAAGGGAGTCCCAAAAAGCGGATCGATTGTTATTTGGCAATCCATTCCAAATACATGTTTTACTAAAGGGCAGCTTATAATATGCTCGGGTTTCCCTTGAGCATAAATCTTCCGGTCTTTAATCGCTACAATATTATCCGCGTATCTGCATGCTAAATTTAGGTCGTGAAGCACCATCACAATTGTTCTTTTCTCTTTTTCATTTAATTCGTAAAGTAAATCGAGAATCTCAATTTGATGCGTCATGTCAAGATAAGTAGTTGGTTCGTCTAGTAGAATAATTTCTGTATCTTGAGCTAAAGTCATAGCAATCCAAGCTCTTTGACGTTGACCACCAGATAGGGAGTCAACTGGGCGGTCTTTTAAATCTTCAATTGCCGTAGCTTTCAAGGCATTTATTACTTTTTCCTCATCTTCTTCCGTCCATTGTTTTAACCATGTTTGGTAAGGGTATCTTCCTTGTTTTACTAACTGAAGAACAGTTAACCCCTCGGGAGCAACCGGGGATTGAGGAAGAATAGACATTTGTTTCGCAACGTCCTTTGTGGACATTTTAGATATAGCGCTTCCTTCTAGCAATACTGCACCGTTTTTTGGTTTTAATAATCGAGCGATGGAACGAAGAAGCGTTGATTTTCCACAACCGTTCCCACCAATAAAAACTGTTATTTCACCTTTTGGAATTTGAAGATCTAAATCATCTATAATTATGCTATCCCCGTATGAAAGGGTTAAACTTTGGGTTTCAATCGCTTGTTTCATTTCACATACTCCTTTCCGATCTCTATTTATGTATTTCTCGTTTTGAACAGTAAATATATAAAGTAAGGTGCTCCTATTCCAGCAGTAAACACTCCCGCTGGGATTTCTAACGGAGAAAACATCGTTCTACCGATTAAATCCGCTAGCATGACAAGTATACCACCGATGAATGCCGATACAGGTAACAACTCTCCAAAAGAAGATCCTACTAATCTTCTCGCCATATGAGGTGCCATTAAACCAACAAATCCAATACCACCAGCAAATGCAACTGAGCCTCCTACAAGAGCTGTACTAATCAATAACAACAAAAAACGTTGTTGCTGGATACGGCCTCCAACGCCTGTTGCAAGATCATCTCCAAGTTCTAAAATATTTATATTTTTCACCATAAAAAATGCTATAAGAATAAAAAAGATAGTCCAAGGTACTAAAATCGCTACGTTACTCCAACTTGAGCCGTATACCGTACCTGTAATCCATATATTTGCCTGACTTGCTCTATATATAGGTCCCATAATCATCATTAAAGTCGTTAAAGCTTGCATAAGAGCTGATATTCCGATTCCTATCAATACGATTCTTATTGGTGAAACTCCATTTTTCCAAGCAAGGAAATAAACAAGCATCGCTATAAGTGCCGCTCCGGCAAAGGCAGCTAAAGGCATCCACTTTATACTTACAGTCAAAGCGCTATTCTTATCACTGAAAAATGCTAAAAAGCTTACTACAGCGACAGAGGCCCCTCCCGTAAGCCCAATAATATCCGGTGATGCTAAAGGATTTCGAATCATCCCTTGAAGAATCCCTCCAGCTACAGCTAACGCCATTCCTACCATTAGAGCAACAATAATCCTTGGAAGACGAAAAGAATGAATAACAAGTTGCTCCATTTCTGATCCACCACCAAAAAGAACTTGTATTACAGTTAGTGGACTTAATCTCATGTCTCCAAAGCCTGTGCTTAGGATAAAAATGAAAGCAGTCACGACTACTAATGTTATAAAAATAAGCATCGCTTTTTTATCTAATAGAAAAGAAACTTTTCCTTTTAACAGTCTAAAATTTTTATATTGGCTCATCTTGCATTAAACCCCTTTCTTGCAATATAGATAAAGAACGGAGTACCAATTATGGCAGTCATTACTCCTACCGGAACTTCCTGTGGCATAATGATATACCTCGCCATTATATCCGCTACAAGTAAAAGAATACCTCCAAGAATTCCGGCGAAAGGAATAAGCCAGCGATGATCAATCCCTACTATAGATCTTGATATGTGTGGAATCACAATACCAATAAAGCCAATTGGACCTGCAATTGCTACTGATCCACCTGCTAAAAGAATAACAATAACAGCAACTATTATTTTTAAAAGTCCTGTATTTACACCAAGTCCTTTTGCTACGTCTTCCCCCATCGACAAAACATTCATTTTAGAAGCAACGATAAGCGAACCAACCCAGCCAATCATTAAATATGGTAAAACCGTTATTAAAATCTCTAACTTCCGCCCTTCAACAGATCCAGCTAACCAAAATAAAACTTGCTCAAATGCTGCTTCATTAATAACTAGAAAACCTTGTGTAAATGAAGCGAACATTGCTGAAATAGCTGCTCCGGCTAAAGTTAATTTCATAGGAGTGAGCCCTTCTCTACCTGTTGAACCAATTGTATATACCGCAATAGCGGCTACTGCCGCTCCAAAAAAGGAAATCCATGTGAAAGCTTGAAGATTTCCTACAGAAAAAAGAGTCACTGCTATGACTACTGCAAAACCAGCACCCGCATTTACTCCAAAAATCCCAGGCGATGCAAGAGGATTCTTCGTGAGAGTTTGCATAAGTACTCCTGCAATAGCTAAGCTACTACCCACCGCTGCAGCAATTAGCGCTCTAGGTAGCCTAACTGTTTGAATAATTATATGTTCATTTGAACCATCATTATTTTGAAAAGCATCTATAATCATTTTCCAAGTTGTATTTGTATATCCATAAACAATGCTTGCACACATTAAAAGTGCTAATAATGAAAAAGCAATGAAAAGACCAAATAATCTCTGCCTATTATTTTTTAATAACATCACAAAAACCTTCCTAATATACAGTATTAAACGTAATTTTACATATTTAAGTCTATTAGATGTCATATGGACTGTCAATGATTATGAAAATCATTTTCAATTAGATGTTGACATCCAAGTAGGTTAGCTTTAATATAAAAACTGCATTGAAAATGATTATCATTCCCAAGATACATAGGAGGACCAATTAAATGAAATCTCTTAAATTATTTATTACCCTTATTTCAATCATGAGCATCTGTTTATTAGCTGCATGTGGAAATTCGGATGATAAAGCAGACAAGACACAAGATAAAGACAACAAAACCCTAGATACAAGCTATACAGTTACGCATGCAATGGGAGATACTACTATAAAAGAAACACCTAAACGAGTAGTCATTTTATCAAATGAAGGTACAGAAGCATTGCTAGCTTTAGGAGTGAAACCAGTTGGTGCAGTTCAATCTTGGTTAGGCGATCCTTGGTATGATCATATAAAAGATGATATGGAAGGCGTAGAAGTAGTAGGAACTGAATCAGAAGTAAATTTAGAAAAAATTGCATCATTAAAACCTGATCTAATTATAGGAAACAAATTACGTCAAGAAGCTGTATACGAGCAGTTAAGTGCAATTGCTCCAACTGTTTTTTCTGATACATTAAGAGGAGACTGGAAAGAAAACTTTAAATTATATGCAAAAGCATTAAACCTTGAAGAAAAAGGAAATGATGTATTAGCTCAATTTGATACACATGTAGCAGACGTCAAAGCTAAACTTGGTGATAAAGTTAATCAAGAAGTATCTGTTGTACGCTTCATGGCTGGAAAATCTCGTATTTATTATACAGACTCCTTCTCTGGAATTATTTTTGATCAATTAGGATTTAAACGTGCTGCACAACAAGCAGAACTATTCACAGCGGATAATAAACTTGGAAACCTTGCTATTGAAGTAGGAAAAGAAGTAATTCCTAAAATGGATGGAGATGTTCTATTCTACTTCACATATGCACCACAAGGAGATCAAGCCGCACTTGATACTGCAAAAGAGTGGACAAATGATCCACTTTGGAAAAACTTAAATGCAGTGAAAGCTGGGAACGTTCACGAAGTGAGTGATGCAATTTGGAACACTGCTGGTGGAGTAATTGCAGCTAACTTAATGTTAGATGAAATCGAAACTATTTTTGAAAAATAAACTATTATTAAAAAAGATCTCCTTTCCACTTGGAAAGGGATCTTTTTTAGCTTTGTTGCTCTATTATTCTATTTCTTGGAACGGTTTATTTGCTGCATTAAAAAGAAAAAAACCCCTAACAATACAAGAATGCCACCTACAATTTGCCAACCAACAAGTCTTTCTCCTAGGAAGATAGCAGCTAAAATGGTTGCACCTACTGGTTCCCCTAGAATACTCATGGAAATAGTCGTTGCGTTCACATAATTCATTAACCAATTATTAATGACATGGGAAATTGTTGGTACAACTGCCAGCAAGACAAAGATACCCCATTCTTTCGAATCGTATCCACCTAAGTTAACTTGCGTTGCCATGTTATAGACAATTAAGGCTAGCGCTGCAAATCCAAATACACAAAAACTATAAATCCAATGGGATACCTTCTTAACTACACTTTGTCCAATTAGTAAATATCCTACAACGACAATCACACTTAGAAAAGAAAGAATATCGCCAATTATGGCACTTTTACTTAACCCAAAATCACCCCATCCAACCATGACCGCTCCGAAAACAGCTATTCCCATTGTCATTAAGGCTGCTTTAGTAGTTCGCTCTTTAAATAGAATAGCCCCTCCTATTAACGAGATGATCGGCTGCAGTGCTAGAATAATTGTTGAACTTGCTACTGTCGTTAATTTCAACGAACCAAACCAAAGAGCAAAATGCAGAGCTAAAAATAAACCTGATAAGAACAACAAAAACCATTCTCTTCTAGTTAGTTTTTGAAACTCTTTTCTTTTAAACCAAACGATTGGCACTAACAACAAACATGCCAATACCATGCGATACATACTTAAAATTGTCGCTGGCGCGTTGGACCATTTTACAAATATGGCCGCAAAAGATATAGCAACAATAGATATGATTAATGGCAACACAATAGATTTTGATGTATTTCCTCTACTCACTTTTTTACCCCATTTTCGATATATCCTATTTGTAATCTCTTTTAATAATATAATAGATAATGTTGAGAATGTGAAATACAAAAAAAGTGAACGTCTTGTCCACCTAACCTGCCTATATATCCACCTAACTTGAGCTCATATGCTCCTAAATCGTTGCCATAAGCACCTAACAAATGCTTGTCCACCTAAACTGCCTATATATCCACCTAACTTGGGCTCATATGCTCCTAAATCGTTGCCATAAGCACCTAACCAATACTTATTCACCTAAACTGCCAATATAACCACCTAACTTGAGCCCATATGCTCCTAAATCGTTGCCATAAGCACCTAACCAATACTTATCCACCTAAACTGCCGATATTTTGGCACTTTATCTAAAATCTCTTATCTGTAAAAGTATTATTGAAATCTGCGTCTCTTCCATTTTCTGTATTTCTCCCAAATCATTTTACCACCTGTTGAGGCAAGTAAAATACCAGACAGCGCAATGCCTGTTAATGCTGTAATGAGTGAAATCCACTCGAAAAAGGAATAATGCGATACTTTAGACCAATCCGTTTTACCTTTCCAGTCATCTATCGCTAAATTCATGCCATAAATCCCCGAGATTACAGTATAAACAGTTAACATAAATAACAACATATTTTGTCTTTTAATGGTTTGTTTTTCTTGTGCTCGAAATAAATCGTCCACGGTTCTTTTTACTTCTTCAAATAGATAATTTATATTAAATGTCTCACGTAATATATGTGTAAACTCTTTTCCTTCTGTCCGGTATGATACTTCATTAAAATAGTATCCTGAATCAAACTTGGAAATTAGTTCTATAAGTTCTTCTACAAATATCTTATCTTTTACCCAATCCACATCACTATGCTCGAAGGATAACTTAAAAAACATAATTTTATAGTAATAATGGAGTAATAAATTATAATAGTGAGTACTCATAAATTGGGATATTTGCCTCATCAATTGTTCCTGCTTTTTTATGGAGACAGTCGTTTGTGTGTGCTGAGAAGTAATTGTATATGTATTCGGCGCCCATCTATCATGCACTCGCTTTTCTATATAACGTTCAATATATGCCTGATTTGTACTAGACATAAATTCTTGACCTTCAGAATCCTTCCCATCTAATTGACCTATTCTATATAGTTGATCTTTTGTTATTGTTTGGTTCTCAGCGGCTATTAAGAACGTTGAAGTTAACATGCGCTCATCTTCAAAGAAAGGCAAACTACCATAGTACCCTTCCATTTTTTTATTTTGTATAATAAAAGACTTTAAGGGGTTGCATAGATAATCTAAAACGAGTTCGCTTGTAGTATGAAATATTTTGTTATTCTGTATAGTTCTCCCTCCATTCTCTTCTTCCAATTTAGGTTGTAACACCCGAAAATGACTCATAAAATCTAACACGTTTGTTAGGGTTTCTTGTGTTTCATCCATCTCTGTGCGAATGGTTACAATTCCTACACCAAAAGGACACAATATAATATCCACGCTATTTACTTCAAAATTTAATTTATTGTTATTCACATCAAATTGAAAGTGTTCTTTAATTTCCTTAGAGAAACGTAAAAAACCTCTCTCTTTAGTAGAAACAGGAAAAAGTTTATCTTCAATAAACGGTAAAAAGAACTGATCTAATTCTTTATGATTTATTTTAATACCTTCACCATAGTAAAGATCCTGGAGTTCATTTTTTTCAAGGCTAAAAAAATGAAAATGATTTTCTTCCAGTTGCTTCATTAGTTTGGAGTGCTCTCCTACACGAAAAGAAAAAGGAAATAAATACGTCATAAAGGCCTTGGTGATATCAAGGGGTTGTATTTCTATCTTCTCCATCACATAAATGACCTCCATTTTCTTAAGTTTATTAGTTATACCTCCAGGATTAAATATCTAAACAAAAGCGCGGCACTTCCTAAAAACTCCAAGGAAGAACAGCGCTTGTTTAATGCTATTTTAAATTGTTTTGGTTGTTGTTTTGGTTGTTACGATTGGCATTTCGATTATTTTGGTTACTGTTTTTATTTTGTTCATTTCGCTTTTGATTATTTGCATTTTCAACGTTAAAGTCCTCACCGAACTCAACTTGATTGTAGTTATTACGTTTATTATTATTAGTACGGTTATTATTGTTACCCATAATCGCTCACCTCCTTGACCATATTAGATTGGTCTCGAAAGAAAGAATTATACTTTTTAATATTACTCTGTGTTTCCTTCTTTTGAAATCTTGTCTAAATCTACTTCTTCCGCAAACTCAGTTTGTAAATTAGTTTGTTGATAATAACCTCGTTTGTGCTTAGGATTAGTAATTTGAGGTTCAAAAATATGTCTTTCCATAAATTGATGAAGATACAATTCCACTATCATAAGAATTAGAGCAGATATAAAAGAAGCTGCTCCTAGAGCAATTGGTATTTCTAAAGTATTACCCATCACCCAGATTACTGCTGTTGCAAGAAAGAAATCACCCATCGCCGCTAAAACATTACCAACTCTAGGTAAAATAAACACATCGCCAATATACCCAATAATGGTTAATACTACACTAATGATTAATACATCCCTTGAGTTAACTGCATAAAACATTCCTAAAATAATTGTTAGCACTGCTGTAATCATTATTAATTTTATAAGAAATGATTTTATATACATTACCTCTCCTCACCTTCCGTTATCTGTCATTTCCCTGATTAATTGAATTAATGTTTTTTAAGTTTTTACTGCTATTTTTCGTTTGCTTAGCAAACCATTCATTCAGTTCGTTATAAGTCATCCCAGAGTTTGCATTTTGTCTTTTTACTTCATCTATATTTGTACCAACAATTGTGAATTTATCTTGGTTATTATCCAATGAAATTATCTCCTTTTTGTTGATTAGGTTAACCTACTTAAGGATGATCATACATTTTGAGCATTCATTTTTTAAAAATTAATCTGGTAGTTGCTAATGTGATTACTCTCCGTATTATAAAATTGCTCTTACTCAAGCTCTTCGCTAAAAAATTCCATGTTAAATCTTGAAACTATTAACTGAATTTATATATATGAGTCAATTTCATAATTTTAGAGTTAGAGCATAAAACACGAACAATTAAAGCGAAATGTGAGAACATGTATAATATACTCATCATAAATCAGCATGATTACCGCTATCGGCGGACGCTTTCCGCGGGGTGAGCGATGAGTCATCACCGCCACTTCGCGTCGTTTGTGATGTCTCATCCGTCTCACTCATCCCGCTGGAGTCGCCACCTGTCGCTCCAATCGATAAACTAATCATTGTTCATTTTTTAATCATTAAATTCTATGAAATTAACTTAATACAGAAGTTTCCAGTACTTTCCATACTTGCGCTAAATCAATTATCCGCAAAATTGGTTGGCATAGAAATGTGTGTTTAATGCAAAATAAAAAGCGAGCAGAAATTTCTCAGCTCGCTTTTTTGCTTTTTATGTCAAACTTCCAGTGAACTTTAAATCTTTTACTGATAGATCATCTACTTTTCCTTCTAAAATAGACTCAACATCAATTAGCGTTTGAGTCATAGGTACCGCTTTTCCTTCTAAACCTGTAAATGATTCTGCAACAAAAAACGGTTGCGTAAAATAAGCTTCTAAACGTTCTCCTCGTTCATATGTGTCTAACTCTGCATCTGGAATTTTATTCTTTCCATGAACAACTACTATAGACCGTAATTCTCTATATCGACGAAGCAATTTCTGCGCACGCTGCCTTAAATTGAAGTGACGTTGATCTAAATCCACACCCTCAATAATGGATGATGTAGAGTAAATCGGATGAATCGCTGGGTATAAATGACGTGTAGATAGGTCTGCATCCAATTGCCAAATCGTTTCTAGAGGACCATATGGCATATCTTCATCCACTACTTCTCCTGAAAGATCTAACAGTATAGTCGTGATATTATCCATTCTTTCAGAAACTAATTTTTCTTGTAAGTCTAAGAGCTCACCAGACACGATATAACTCTTATCAGTGATAAAAATAATTTCCCCAGATAGCTCTGACAATTTTGCAAACGTTTCGTTAACCGACTTTGTCACATAGTCCGCTAATTCTGTTGTTCCATCTAACTCGCTATATTTAGTTGTTGGTAATAAAAAGACAGTCGTGTAATCACTTTCTTTAAAACGATGCATTAGTTCAGCAAGAATAACAAGTTGCCCCATACCTGGACGAGCAACTAATCCAGTTGTACCTCCTTTTACTAGTGGTGCAAAGAAATCTAACGTTTTAATTTGCGTTTCAATCATGTTCAACTTCTCCCCTCGTATGATTAATTCATCCACCGTACAATTTGCAAGCGTTGCAAGACCTACAAGCGTTTTTACTTCAGCTTTTCCTAAATCAATTTTTCCCGTACATAAATTTGATACAGTCGCAGGGCGAATCCCAATAGATTTAGCTGCAGTCGTTAAATTTGGTACCTTTCTTCTCAGTAAAGCTACGTTCAGTCTAATTTCATCCATACCATTTCCCCTCCTTACTTTTAATAGTAATTTATTTTACTTTAAAACGCAATAAATATTTCGTTTTAACGTAAAAATAATTACGCCAAGGAATACTTTTAACTAATAAAAGAACCATTTCCCTACACAATTCATGATTGCCGAGGAAGCTAATGCTTCATATTCCCATTATTTTTTTATTGTACTGCAGTAAATACATTTACTAAAATGCGCTGGTGAACTCGAGTCATTTCTTTGAATAATTTTTTGTACTAAATAGAGGAAAGTTTATCTAAAATACCATTTTACTCACATAAAAATACTTCATTGTCAGTCTAAAGGATTAATGATATAGTTATTTTGCCTAATATTCGTTCATTTTTAAAGATTCAAAAATGAGTTGAAAGTAGCTCATCATATGTATTCAAATAGGTTGAAAGTACAAATAAGATTGTATGTACAACTCTCAAAATTTTAATAAGAGCTGTGAAGAATAGAAGGGTGGATATTTGTTTCTACATAAAATAATAGGGGTGTTATTTGAATGAGATGGATTAAAAACTTGAGAATTACAAAAAAAATGCTTTTACTTACTTCCATTACAACTTTAGGTTTATTAATGGTCGGTGGGATTAGTCTTTGGCAAATATCAAAATTAAGTAATAACATAGAAAGTGTTTATCATTGGAATGTAGTCCCTATAGAAATCGTTTCTAACATGAAATCGAACCAGCAAAATATTGATGCAGCGGTTCTCGAGCTAATAATTTCTAAGGATAGTACTAGAAAACAGGCATTACTTTCAAAAATTAATACAGAGCAACAAGAAATTAATCAATTAAGAGGACAATATAATGCCAATATTGATGTAGTAATACAAATGTTTGAAACATTCGACGGTCTAAGAGAGAATTACCAAAATCGATTAAATAATATTATTGAATTAACAAAACAAAATAAAGGCTCGGAAGCTTATGAAATTTACTTAAAACAGTTAGAGCCAATCGCTATTCAATTAATGGAAGTGAATATGAATCTTATTAAATTCAATAGTGACTACGCGGAAGACTTTTATAAGTCAAACAAAAAAGAAGCTTTAGCTTCTATTACTTTACAAATTTCAATCATAGCCATAGCTATTTTATTATCTATTTTTATTAGTTTGGTAATTACTAATTTGATCATTCGTCCTGTCAATGAAATGAAAACACTTATGCTTGAGGCGGAAAATGGGGATTTAACTGTTCAAAGCATGTATCAATCGAAAGATGAAATAGGTGTACTTGCTGTTTCTTTTAATGAAATGGTGTTTCATTTAAAAGAATTGATTAAAAAGGTACGTGAATCTTCCGAACAAGTTGCGGCTTCTTCGGAAGAGCTTATGGCGAGTGCTGAGCAAACAAATCATGCTGCTGAGCATATTGCAGAGTCTAGTATGGAATTAGCAACGGGATCTGACAATTCTTTGAAGGGAACAGAAGATGCTTCCTTGTCTGTAAGAGAAATGGAAGCTAATATTATGACTATTTCAGAGTCAATTTCCAATGTTACTAACAATTCTAAAGTGACTTCTTTGGAATCAGAAAAAGGAAATGAAGCGATTAAAAATACGATTCAACAAATGAACACTGTAAATGAGTCCGTTCGACATTCAGCTAATATCATTAAATCATTAGGGGTTAGCTCAGGAGAAATCGAAAAAATTGTTGGTGTTATATCGGATATCTCGGAGCAAACAAATTTACTTGCGCTTAATGCAGCAATTGAGGCTGCACGTGCTGGTGAACATGGTAAAGGGTTTGCTGTAGTAGCAGATGAAGTTCGAAAATTAGCGGAAGAGTCTAGACGTTCGGCTGATCATATTACAACCTTAATTCGCGATATTCAAGGAAACACTAATAATGCTGTAAGTTCAATGGCAAAATGTACAGAAGACGTAGAAACAGGGATGTTGTTAGTTAATAATACCGGTGAATCGTTCGAAAAAATCTATCATTCAGCTAATGACGTTTCTAAGCAAATGGAAGATGTATCTTCTTCAATTGGTAGTATTACAGAGAATGCAAAATTACTAGCATTTCATATTACAGAAGTATCCAACAATGCAGAAAAAGCTGTTTTAAACACACAAAACGTTGCTTCAAGCGCGGAAGAACAACTAGCTACAATGGAAGAAATATCTGCATCCTCTGATAACCTGGCAAATATGGCTGAGGAACTTCAAAAAATGGTTACCTCGTTTAAGGTATCTAAAGATTAATAGTGTTGAAAACGCAGCGTATAAATCACGCTGCGTTTTTTCGTAGTGCTGCTCTAAAGTTAACCTCAATTATTTTCTAAATCCCTTTTAGTTTCCAAACCTTCAAGCTACCAATACTTTGCCAGCCTGCCTCTACCGCTTCTATATATGTTTCATCCGACTCATAGCCAACTATATGCTTGCCATTGTGGTTTTGGTTAATTACTTCAATAATATCTGTCCAAATGAAATCACTATTATGTTCTGTAGAAAACACATTGGAAACACCAATCGTATCACCACTGCAATTTACTATAAAACCATTAGTTACTACTTCTCCTACATTTGCATATATGGAGACATCCGGATGAGATAGAATGTCTGGAAGCAAAACTCCTTCTAGACCAGAAGCTATATTCCATCTCAAAAGTTCCTCATCGGAACATATCTTTTTATAGGAACCATTACCTGAACTTAATTTTCCATCCAATTCATGATAGATCCAATTAGCTTCAAATAGAACTTCGAAATCCTCTAATTGGAGGGATGCATAGCTATCTTTAATATATTCTACTTGTGTGTCTCCGATAAAATTCAAAAGTTCGTTTGTATGAACTTCAGTACTTAATGTAATAACATCAGGATAATATATTGGAGCCTTTTTATTTAAACCCCAAAGATTATTTTCCACTCGACTTTCACAACCATGTAGTCTACTTATTATTTCACACCACGTCACATTATTCTTCACTGCTAAATCTTGTTTTGCTTTCAATGTAATCTCATCACTTTCTTCTATGTTTTAATGTTTCTTCTGTTTTATTTGAATAAAATCCTCTATTTTTCATGAAAAAACTCCTCACCAAAGTTAGATGAGGAGCAATTGTTTAAATAATTTGATCGATTATACCATAATTCATTGCTTCTTCTGCTGTCATGAAATAATCACGATCTGAGTCTTTTTCAATTTTATCGAGTGACTGTCCAGTACGTTCTGAAAAGATTCGATTAATCCTTTCTTTCATCAAAAGAATCCTTTTAGCGCTTATTTCGATATCACTCGCTTGCCCTTGCACCCCTCCAAGAGGCTGATGAATCATAACTTCACTATTTCGCAAGGCAAATCGTTTACCCTTCGTTCCGGCAACTAATACTGTTGCACCAAACGATGCAGCTAAGCCTGTGCAGATTGTACGTACATCAGGCTTAATAATTTGCATTGTGTCATATATTGCAAATCCCGCACTTACCGATCCACCAGGACTATTAATGTATAAAGATATATCCTTTTCTGGATCATCTGCCTCTAAAAATAACAGCTGTGCAACAATATTATTCGCAACAACATCATTGATTTCAGAACCAAGGAAAATAATCCGATCCTTTAATAACCTCGAATAAATATCATAAGAACGTTCTCCATGACTTGTTTGCTCCACTACATACGGAATTAGACTAGACATTTCTTATCCCCTTTCTATGCTACAGCTAAAAATTCCTTTTGCTCCAGCCATGCTATCTGTGACAATAATGCAGATAACTCTAATTGATAAAATGGAACAAAAAGGACTCCACCATTTTTTTTCGGAATTGAGATAAGCATATAAGGAGTACTACCAGCCCCAATAGACTGAACCGTTAGGATTGAAGAAGAAATAGGATAATTACGATTACTAAACTGCATGAATGGCTCTCTTATTTCTTTTTGATAAAGTCGTAAAATAGCTTCTGGATTTTCATTCCTTAAAGCATCTATAAACGGAATGGATTTATCCTCATCCTGTTCGAAAAAGTCATTAGCAAAATTTATTCGCTTAATATTTTTTCGTGCTCTATTAAGTGCTGCTTTGACAGATCCTTCGCTAACAGAAAGTAAACCGGCCGTCTCCTTTGCTGTGTAGCCAAATCCCCACATAAACAATACTACTGCTCGTTGTTTGCAGGACAACTCATTCAGCACAACACTAATTGTCTGAAAAGCTGCCTCCGTCATAGTTGCTTCCACTTGTTTATAATTTGTTAAATCTTGATTCATATCTTCCTCTATTTTTCGTTTACGATGTTTATCTATCCAGGTATTCGAAGCAATCCGATATAAAAAAGCCTTTGCTATCTGCTTCGGCATTTTCATCCAGCTTTCATACGCTTTTATTAACGTATCCTGCATTAAATCTTCTCCGTCCCAACTAGTATTCGTTAGGGATAGACAATACTTTCTTAAATCATGCATAAAAGGCTTAATAGCCATCTCAAATTCTTCATTCATTTCAATGGGAGTTTTTTCAACAAGCGGCCGCATGTTTTTCCCTCCTCCAAATTAGTCTTTCATCTATATAAACGAAAAAAAGGGCTGAAAAGGTACGGGTAAAGATGCTCTTATATTTAATATATTTCCGATCGTCTAGTTTGGATTATTTATTTTTTTCATTAATGTAAAATATTTTAGGGTTCAATGGCTTTTTACAATGAGCTCTCTATTACAATATCCGAGTTTTCTAGAGGATTTTCTTCTTTAATATAATAATCCTCTGCTAGCCAGTATCTTCGCTCATATTTATTCAATCTTTCTTTCATATCTCCTATGTAAGTATCTCTTTGTAAAACCCTTTGATAACGTGCCTCTCGAGGGCAATCTAAGTAAATCATATAATCAAAATAAGCTCGCCACTCATTTCTTTGCAGAAATATTCCTTCAATGAATATTAAGGTGATTTGTTCTAAATCAATCCTTTTTGAATAGCACCGATCCTGTACCGTATCATAAAACTTTAAATTAATATGATTTCCCTTTTGGTGAACCGCTTCAAAAAGACTTTCTTTTATATATTGCACATCCCATTGCAACATGTAATATTCAAACCACTCTGGATGTCCTGTGTTATATCTTTTCGATCTTTCTTCAAGTAAATCATCTATATGGATTACTATTATTTTATACCCTTCCGTTTGTAACTTATTTTTTATATCTTCAGTGATTGTCGTTTTACCAGCACCACTTAACCCATCTATTCCAACTATATATGGTCGATCAACCTTCTCTAATTGTTTGATTCCTTTTATAATATTTGGGAGAAATTTCATAAGCTAAATTCCACTACTTTCTATTATCAATCTAGTAATACAATCATTTACTATTTTCGGGTCTTCTAGATGTA
Organism: Psychrobacillus sp. NPDC058041; assembly: GCF_042885655.1. Taxonomy (NCBI): domain Bacteria; kingdom Bacillati; phylum Bacillota; class Bacilli; order Caryophanales; family Bacillaceae; genus Psychrobacillus; species Psychrobacillus sp. NPDC058041. The sequence continues at coordinate 137,572 of NZ_JBHVRO010000004.1, read as the reverse complement.
TTGAATGCCCCGAATTAGTTTGAATATGTACGGTTTTGGTAGTTAGTTTTGATAAAAGAGACTGTTGTTGTTTCCATTGTTCCGAAGGATTTTCTGCACTTATCACAATAACAGATAAGTCATTAGGTAGCGGTTCTGATTTAAGTAATTGTTTTGCGGATTTAGAGCTATCTATATATTCTCTGTAAATTGTCTTAAATGCTCCTAATGTGTAGCCAACATACTTAAGATGTCTATTATAATCTTTTATTAAAAACTTTCTACCAATTCTTTGTTTTAATATTCTTGGTAGCCCCATTAATGATGTTACATAGCCAAATGTGACAAGTGATTTAAATTTTTTATTTTCATTGTTTGAAAGATATTGGTTTTCATGAACTGCGTCCTCTAGTACTAAACCCGCAACATCGTCAGGGTACATACTTGCAAACAACCTCATAGAAAGCCCTCCAAATGAATGACCTACTAATATATAGGGAGGTTTAATATTTAACTTCTCTAATACTTCTTTTAATTCTTCCACACTATCAAGTGAAGTAAGCGTCCTCCTTTTTGTTCGACTCCACCCATAGTTCCCTCTGTCATATGAAAGCACTTTTGCGATTTTTGAAATCTCCGGCTGTACATAACACCAATCAAGAGAAATAGAACCTAATCCAGCTTCTAGAATAACTGTAACTTCCCCCTTACCTGTTACAATAGCGTGCACTTCTGAATGCTTTGTTTGTATTATTTGACCTGATGGGGCAACTTTGTTTAGCTGACTCATAATTAAATTCCAAGCAGTTAATGGAAATGCAATAACCCCTAATATATTTCTTGTAATCGTCGCTTTCATTTATTTCTCCCTTGGTTTAATTAATACGATTCATTCTAGATGTTATTGCCTCGTTTTAGACAAAGAATGTATCTTTTCCATCATGATGATTGTACCAGCCTAAAACTCGATTTACTGTCCAAGTGCATGCACTACATAATTAATTGCTTTTTGAGTAGAATCAATCAATGATTGATCACCTTTTACTAACCTTATTTTCATCGCTGCTTGAAAGTAAACTAATGCTAAACTAATCTGACCTAATTCTAAAAGGCACTTCCCTTTATGTTGATACGCAAAATCTAATAGGTTAGAACCATTACTTGGAGTACATAGTTCAATTGCTTCATCAAATTTGTTTAGAGCTTGTTCATGTTGGCCATCGTACCTCAATGCCTCTCCTAGACGAATTAAGTTACTAATTTGTTTATTTCCATCACTTAATTCGAGTGCTATTTTTAGACTCTTGATCGCTAGATTTGTATCCCCTCGTATTCTATATAAGTTACCTATGTTCCCATATAGAAAAATCATATCGTCGAAATGATCATTTGTTTGTGAATCAATCTTTGCTTCAAAATTTTTAATTACATTTTTTAACAAGCTCTCATCTGAACATTTCTCACGTAGGTAGTTATTATCATCAATGTAAATGAATTCGTTCAGTTTCATCAAATTGAATTTTAATTCTTCTTTATTCATCTATTTTCGCCCTTCATTTTGGGATCAGAAAGCTTCTACGGTCAGAAAAATGTTTATACGGTCTGAATTTTTTCTATACGGTCAGAAAATAATCTATACGGTCACATTTTTTTCTATAAGGTCACAAAATAAGCTAGGCGTCCATTCCATTAACGAGTAATTATTTTCTAGACTCCCCACTGTTCGAAACCCACATTTTTCATAGCATTTTATCGCTCTTACATTTGTATTTTTAACGTCTAATATCACTAATTGAACGCTTTCCTTTAAGCTAATATATTCTAAGAGCATCGAAATCATTGTTGACCCAATGCCCTTTCCCCATAAATTTATTTCTCCGATAAACTGGTCGATTCCAAATATATGCTGTTGCTCTAAATAACCATATGCCCTTAATTGGGTGTCTAATATTGGGTAATACTGCATATAACCTATTGGCGTATTTTTATATTCAACTATGTAAGGTTTAACTGAATGATTGCCTTCAATTCTGGGACCATATTTTGTAATTACTTGTTCCAAAGTAAGCCTCGGACCGTAATATTCTAATACCTTTTCATCACTCAACCATTTCGCTATTAATACATAATCGCTTTCATTCATCGGTCTAATTAAGAACTCATTTTTATTTAGCATATTAGACTCCATAAAAGTGTTTTTCATAGCAAACACATTCATGAATTCGTTTAAACTTTGTCTTCAACATATCTATCTCTTGTCCTATATAATGAGCAAAAACAGTAGCTGGATACATTTTGGATATATTGGCCTCTATGACACCATTTAATTCAGAACCTTCCATAAATACATGGTAATAAGAATCGACTTTTAAAAACTGATTTTTCTCGTACCAATTATTAACCCACTCATCATCCCTTGTCCATGCTTCTAAACGGTTTAGTCCTAATAGAATCGCTAGTTTTTCAGCTTCTTTCAATAATGCTTCGCCAATCCCTTGGCGCCGATAGTCTGGATGTACAGCGATATGCCATATCATACCACCTAGTCCAGTCCCTCTTGAGCAAACCGTTCTCTCCGTTACTTCATATTCCACGTCAATTAATCCAACAATCAAACCACCTAATTCAGCTACCAATTCTATTGCTGGATTTTCATACTTCTCTTTTTTATTTAAAACATTTTCGTAATATGCAGTGTCTAAAAATGCTAAGGTTCTGCAACGTACCCATCCTACCTCGTCTGTGCTGCAATAAGGTCTAATCATCATATTTTCTAACCCCTATTTTTCGTATATTAGCTCCATCTTTTATTAATTCGACCATTGTTGATTATTTCCTTTTTTGTATATTGCATTATAATTAAATTAATCTTACTTGAGAGGAGTGTTATAAATGAAAAACGTATTAATGGTGATTGAAAAGTAAAAGGCAAACGCTGTCTCTTTTCAGTCCAATATGCAAACTTTTTTATACTATAGGATGAAAAGAGGAATTTGATGTTTTATCAGGATCAAGAGTTAATAATTCGACCAATTCAAAACGAGGATTTGCCTAGACTATGGGAATTAGCTTTTAAGGATGACGCCCCTGAATGGAAAAAATGGGATGCACCTTACTATGAACATAAAGCAATTTCGTATGAAACATTTATGAAAAATGCGGATTCATACGTTGCACGAGATAACTTTTGGGCAATTGAGGTTGCTGGTGTAGTTTGCGGAATTGTTTCGTATTATTGGGAACACGAACCTTCCAAATGGCTTGAAATGGGTATTGTTTTTCACGAAGCTCCAAGCTGGGGCAAGGGTTTAGGAACACGTACATTAAAACTATGGATGGAACATTTATTTACTACACTTCCGCTCGTTCGCGTTGGCTATACAACATGGTCAGGTAATAAACGAATGATTCGAGTTGGTGAAAAGCTAGGGATGAAGATGGAAGCTCGCATTCGAAAAGTTCGTTTTTATGATGGTCAATATTATGATTCTATTCGAATGGGTATTTTACGCGAGGAATGGGAATATAATAAAAACATACTTTAACTAAGCAGTTTTTTCACTTTTCTACTGTGGTGTTTTTTATTAATTCAAAAAACGCTTGACTATTTTTAGAATTGAGTGTAAATTCACTATTATAAATAAAAGCGATGAAGAGAAAAAGTAAAATGGTAGAATTTCTTAAAAGAGAGCTTCGGTAGCTGGAAAGAAGCAGAAAAATCTCCGTTTGAACAATGGCCTCTGAGCTCTACATTGAACGCGCAGAAATTCTGCACCTGAGATGTAAGCGGGATTTGGTACCCGTTATCAATACCACAGTTTAGAATTCATTTGTATAGAATTCTGTACTTGCTGAGGTTGCTTATGTGAGTAAGTAGCGAATAAAGGTGGTAACACGAGAGTATATCTCGTCCTTTTCAATCTAACGATTGAGGAGGGCGGGATTTTTTTGTACCTGCTCTCCTCTAATTGAACCAAAAAATAATTTTAGTAGGAGAGTGTTTTACATGACAGAAGGTTTATTAGTTTTACAATCAGATTTTGGTATTAGCGACGGAGCAGTGAGTGCTATGCATGGGGTTGCAAATTCCGTTCAACGCGGCTTGCCAATTTTCGATTTAACACACCAAATTCCACAATATAATATTTGGGAGGCTTCTTATCGATTATTACAAACGATTAATTACTGGCCAGAGCAAACAGTGTTTGTATCAATTGTAGATCCAGGTGTTGGTTCCGACCGGAAAAGTGTTGTAGTTAAGACAGTGAAGAACCAATATATCGTAACACCAGACAATGGAACATTAACTCATGTGAATAAATTCATCGGCATTAAGGAAATTCGCGAGATTGATGAGGCAATAAATAGACTTCCAAACTCTGGTGAATCACATACTTTCCATGGTCGTGATATTTATGCTTATACTGGTGCCCGCCTTGCTTCGGGTTCTATTCAGTTCGAGGAAGTTGGGCCATCACTACCTTTGTCATCCATTATCGAATTTCCGTTAAAGGATTCGAAATTTGAAAATGAAGGATTTACTGGTATTGTCGATATTATCGATCGTCCGTTTGGAAATTTATGGACAAATATTAGCCGAGTGCAATTTAAACAATTGGATGCGGATTACGGTGAGTCATTCCAAGTCTCTATATCCACAAATGGTAGTACGGTTTATGAAAACATATTGACATTCGGACGCTCGTTCGCAGCTACCGATATCGGAGAGCCTCTTTTATATGTAAATTCTCTAGACAATATTGCCATCGCCATTAACCAGCGGTCCTTTGCAGAAACTTATGGTATTGGCACTGGTATGAACTGGGAAGTAAAAATTCGTAAAGTACCTCAAGTTGTATATAACTAATTAGTGATAACTGGTAAAATAAATATAAAAAGTAAGGGAGAATGATGAATGAAAAAGTCTATCTTTTCAACAAAGACAATCGTTGCCATCGGTATTGGCGCAGCTGTGTTTCTTATTTTAGCAAAATTTGTAGCGATTCCTACGGGGATCCCAAATACGACAATTCAAACTGCTTATGCGTTTTTAGCACTTATCGCTGTTCTTTTTGGTCCAATTGCAGGTTTATTTGTCGGGTTAATCGGTCATGCATTGAATGATTTGACTTCATACGGTTCTATTTGGTGGAGTTGGGTAATCACTTCTGCATTTGTTGGACTTGGTATCGGTATATTTTATAAACATTTCTCAGTTGAAAATGGAGAATTTGGTGTTAAAAAAATTATAATGTTTAACGTCGTTCAAGTAATTGTCCAAATGATTGCTTGGTTCTTAGTTGCACCGGGACTTGATATCCTAATTTACGCTGAACCTGCAAATAAAGTCTTTACACAAGGAATCGTAGCAGGTATTTGGAATATCGGTACTGTTGCAGTACTCGGAACAATTTTGTTAACTGCTTATGCAAAAACAAGAACGAAAAAAGGAAGTCTAAGCTACGAGGATTAAGTATACAAGGAGATTTGCATGAAAAAGCCAGTTATCGAGTTTAAAGATTATAGCTTTCAATATAATAGCCAAGTAAAACCAACGCTCCACAATATAAATTTAACTATTTATGAAGGGGAGAAGATTTGCATTGTCGGCCCTTCTGGTTCAGGAAAGAGCACGCTCGTTCATTGTTTGAACGGGCTTGTTCCTTTTGCATACAAAGGCGAAATTTCAGGTAGCCTCAAGATTAGTGGAAAAGAGACAAGTGAACTTGACCTCTTTTCTATTTCAAAAACAGTCGGTACTGTTCTTCAGGATACAGATGGACAGTTTATTGGGTTAACCGTTGCTGAAGATATTGCATTCGCATTAGAAAATAATAACATTGCTCTAGGAGAGATGAAAAAGCAAGTTCAAAAAGCAGCTGATCTTGTCCATATATCTACCCATTTGAATGCACGGATTCATGAATTATCAGGAGGACAAAAGCAACGAGTAGCGTTAGCTGGTGTTCTTGTAAATAATATCGAAGTTCTATTATTCGACGAACCTCTTGCAAATCTTGACCCCGCTTCTGGAAAAAAGACAATGGCATTAATAGATAAACTTCAAAAAGAGTCGAATAAAACGATTATCATCGTTGAACACCGATTTGAAGATGTATTATCACAGCCATTGGATCGAATTATTTTAATGAATCACGGGCGAATCATTGCAGATGTGACACCAAATGAAGTTCTTGCGGGATCACTATTGGCGGAAAATTGGATTCGAGAGCCACTCTACATTAAAGCTTTAAAGTATGCAGGATGTGAGTTAACGCAAGAGATGGCATTAACCAACGTAGATGAGTTAGTAATAAAGTCGTTCCAAGAAAAATTAGCAAATTGGTATAACAAGGGATATTCTTTAACCTCAAAAGTAAAAGAGGAAGAAACCGTATTATCCCTAGAGAATATTAGTTTTCACTACCCACATAAAACAAATACTATAAAAAACGTTTCATTTAAATTACATAAAGGTGAAATGATTAGTCTTGTCGGTGCAAATGGTGCAGGTAAATCCACTCTCTCGTCACTTATTTGTGGGTTTGAAAAACCAAATGAAGGAGCCATTTATTTTGGAAATATCGACGCAAAAAAGGACTCTATAAAAGAACGTGCAGAGCGAGTAGGATTTGTACTACAAAATCCAAATCATATGTTTTCAAAGCAAATTGTATCTGAAGAAGTTGCATTTGGCCTAGCTCAAAAAAATGTTTCTGAAGCTGAACTTAAAACGCGAGTAGAAGATACACTAAAGATTTGCGGGTTATATCCATTTAGAAATTGGCCAATCACTGCTCTTAGCTATGGACAGAAAAAACGATTGTCTATAGCGACAATCTTAGTCATGAAGCCCTCTATAATGTTGCTAGATGAACCAACTGCAGGTCAAGATTATAAGCATACAACAGAATTAATGACGTTTTTAGAGGAACTTACTAAGAATGGAATAGCTATTATTCTCATTACGCATGATATGCATTTAATGACGGAGTACACAAATCGATCAATTGTATTATCTAGCGGGGAGATAATAGCGGATGCTTCTCCGGCTCACATTTTATCTAACCCCGAGCTTATTAAAGAAGCAAATTTAAAGGAATCTTCATTATATGAATTAGCGAAACACTTGAACATCTCGGAACCTCCACATTTTGTTGAGCAATTTATTCAATACGATCGGGAGGTGCGCGCCAGTGAACAACGAACTACTGAGCTATATTGAGCGAGATTCAATCATTCACCGTCTAACTGGAGCGACAAAACTAATTTGTTTTCTCCTTTGGTCTTCTGCTGTGATGTTTACATACGATACTCGATTTTTGTTATTCATTTTGATTGCAAGCTTTGTTCTATTTTACGCATCTAAAATAAAAATGAAAGAAATTAGTTTTGTACTAGGATTCATTTTATTTTTCTTATTGCTTAACAATATTGCAATTTATTTATTTGCACCTCAGCATGGAACAGTAATCTACGGAACTTCTCACCCGATCACCGGTTCAATTGGACGCTATTCAATTACTTTAGAGCAGCTATTTTATCAACTAAATATTACACTGAAATATTTTGCGGTCATCCCTCCCGCTTTACTGTTCCTAGTGACGACACACCCGAGTGAATTTGCAGCATCATTAAATCGTGTAGGCGTAAGTTATCGCCTTGCCTATTCGGTATCAATCGCTTTAAGGTATATTCCGGATATTCAACGCGATTTCAAAACGATTGCACGATCAAAACAAGCGCGTGGTGTGGATATGTCTCGGAACGAAAAATTGGGGAAAAGGATAAAGAATGCTAGCTCCATAATCTTACCACTTATTTTTTCGAGTTTGGATCGCATCGAAATAGTTAGTAATACAATGGATTTACGTGGCTTCGGAAAGTTGAAAAAGCGAACATGGTACAGTTATAAGGAATTTAAATCGAGAGATTTTATCGCTATCTTCATTACTTTTCTTTTTTTCATATTAATGCTTATTTTCATGTTCATAAATGATGGACGTTTTTATAATCCATTTGTTTAATACGAAATATTCGATACCAGGTTCTAACACAACTCAATAAGAACCTGGTGTCATAATGAATTTTTATTATTCAACTATTTGTAGTATGATTCGTCCGCGTCCATGCCCACGTTGGCTAAGCTCATGAGCTTGTGCAACTTCATGTAAAGAAAACTTTTGTCCAACAAATCCTTTAACCTTACCTTCATCCATTAGTTTCGCAATAGTTTCTAAATCTTTTTTAGCAAATGCTCGGCTTGGTTTTATTAATCTAACTCCCTCTTCTTGAGCTCTCTCTAAAGATGGTTGACCTGCTATCGAAATTAGCGCTCCGCCTTGTCTAATGACCGACCAGGATTTTTCAAGTGTCTCACCTCCAACGGTGTCTAATACGAAATCCATATCTTGAACGACCTTTTCAAATTGAGTTGAAGTATAATCAATAACCGCATCTGCTCCTATAGAACGAACGTAATCTAAGTTAGCCGGTCCAGCAGTAGCCGTCACATGTGCTCCTTTCCACTTTGCAAACTGTACCGCAAACAGTCCAACACCACCCGCAGCCCCGTGAATCAAAATCCGATCTCCTGTTTTTATATTGCCATCATTGAACAACACTTGCCAAGCAGTCGTTGCACCACCTGATATCGCCGCTGCCTCATCGAACCCAATCGATTTAGGCTTTAACGCAAGAGTGCTGGTTGAAACAGTCGTATAAGCTGCGTAAGATCCATTCGTGGTCCGTCCAAACACTTCTTGCCCTACTTTAAACTCGGTAACACTCGTTCCTACTTTTTCGATTACTCCTGCAAATGCGCTACCTGGAATAACAGGAAAGTGCACTGGCATCGGCATCCATCCTTGACGTATTTTCCAATCTATTGGCAAAACACCTGAGGAATGAATACAAACAAGCACTTCCTCTTCCTTTGGCTCTGGTCGTTTCACTCGCTCTACCTTCAATACTTCAGGACCACCGAATTGACTATAACGAACTGCTTCCATCTCGTTCATCATCTAACAACACTTCCTCTTATTTATTTTTATGGTCTTTTCTCTTTGAATAAATTGTTTAATGACGTAATATGATACTTACTGAGTATACTCACCAACACAATATACTGAGTATACTCAGTATATAAAAATACGTCAAGGAGAATGTCATCTATGGTACAATCAGAAGTCCCTACAGTAAGCGATCTATTACAAATACTTTTTAAAACAAATCACCTTTTACACCAACAATTCGAAAAACATATTGCTAATTATGGCATTCCTGATTACCTAACAGGGCCAAGGCTCAGATTTCTTATCGCCCTTGAAGAAAATCCAAATATCCGAATGAATGATATTGCCAAACAAATTGGAATACAACCTCGAACTGTTACGCAATATGTTGAAACTCTCGAAAAAGAAGAACTGCTCATTCGTCTGCCAGATCCAGAAGATCGCCGAGCTACATTACTACAATTAACCGAAATAGCACGCCCTCAGATAAAGAAAGCCCGTACCGGTATGGGTGTAGCAGCAGAAAAATTACTGAAACCTTTATCAGAAGAACAACGAAAACAGTTTTTAACCATACTTAGTATACTTAAAGAAAAAAATGATCCCTTTTCCTAAGAGGAAATGGCCTTCGAAGGAAGTCCATATAAAAAATCCCTCTCTGTTTTTATAAACAAAGAGGGATTACTTATTTATATTAAGCTTTAGCAGGTACTGCAGATAATGATTTTGCAATAGCAGTTACTTTTTCAAGTCCATCAGCAATAATTTGATCCGCTTGGTCTCTCATTGCATTGTGACCCTCAATAATAACTTCTTCCACTGACATTCCGAATACGCCTCCAAAAACATTGCGCATATAAGTTGCAGCCATTTCCATAGGTGCTGTTTCTGGAGTAGAGTAAATACCACCACGTGCACTTAAGATAATCGCTTTTTTCTCAGGCATTAAACTAATTAATTGACCTTCTGGACTATATTTAAATGCATAACCTGCTTGATACGTATAATCAACAAATGTTTGTAATGCCGCTGGGATTGTTAGGTTCCAAAGTGGAAAAGCGAAAACTACTACATCTGCTGCTGTTAAAGCATCCATTGCTTTTTGTTTAGCAGCTAAAATACGTTGCTCTACATCTGATAATTCCTCTGAGTTTTGCATTTTTCCAAATGCATTGAATAAGTCTTGACCGAAGTATGGCATATCTTCTGCAAACACGTCGAAAGTTGTTACGTTAAGACCTTGTGCCTCTTTTACTTCTTCCATAAATGTTTCATACATTCTGCTTGATATCGCTTCCGAAGCTGGACGGTTATTTGCTTTAACTACTAAAATATTCATTATTTATTTCCTCCAATAGTTTATATGATTAATATAACGTTGCAACAATTAGATATTTTATCATAATAATAAATTCAATTACTACTTATTTGTCTCGAAGTCGAAACATTAACGATATCTTATTAGCAAGCAATTTACAAAAGTGTATGAAAAAGCTGTTCAACTAGGATTTTTCCTTAGTTAAACAGCTTTTTTGAAAATGTGGTTATGAAATCGGATAATACTTCATATTCGCTAAAACGTGCTCATACTGTAGATACTCTGTTAGATTTTTTAATTCCTCCGTGCTTTTTAGCGTAGATAAGGCGCTCTCTATCAAAAAGTTTCTTGGTTCTTTATTATTCATAATCTCCTCTTGAATAAAATACAACAAATTTATATAAGTTGTCGTTTTTTGCTCGTCCAAAATAAAGCTTTTTTCGATTACCTTTTTTAAATTCACTGTGGCAATTGAAAATTCATTGTTAAAAAAATCATTATAATCAGATTGAGGCAATAATGTATTTAACTTTTGGGATTCAAATAAGTGAATATCTTTTGTGCTTATGTCCTCCAAAATTGTTATTACTCGGTCCATCGAATAATTAACCATTTCATTCATATTAAAAGTTGTTTTTAAAGCATGGCTCGTATATAGAATATTTTGCATAACACCAGTGAAAATAACTGCACAATCCATCAAATATACTTCTTTGTCACGCGGAAAAATATCTAAAAAACGTTCATATACCCAATGTAAAAACACAAGTTTGAACTGTTTTATGAATTTTATTAGATCTGGATCGCTTGATACAAGCACATCATCGATCAATTGATTTAATTTGTTTTTTTTATTTAATTTCATTACAAAACTTATCTGCTCTTTGAAAATATTGATGTCACTAACGCTTTCTCCGATGAGTAGCTTGTCTCTCTCCATTTGCATATTTTCCAGGATAAGATTAAACACAGCTTTAAACAGTTCACTTTTAGAAGAAAAATAATTATAAAAAGACCCTTTTGAAATACCGCTATGATTTAAAATATCTTGAATGGACGTAGCGTGATAGCCTTGTTCAATAAATAATTCATGCGCTTTATCTATGACATTCCTTTTTTTCTTATTCATCGCTTGTACTCCTTTAGAGATTAATCATTCTAATATAATCATTATAGCACAACAAAATTATACCATAAGTATATTATTGTACTTACTGTATATTTTTCTTGCTAATTAATTTTCAAAGGTGTATTATAAATTTTGTAAAACTAAAGGTTCATAAATGAACTATTAGTACAAAAGAATAAAAGGAGATTACTATATGTCTGAAAAACAAACAAAACCGTCGTATGGTTTGTTAGCAATATTAATGACTGGAGCATTCGTAGCTCTTCTAAGTAATACACTATTGAACGTCGCTCTACCTTCCATTATGAAAGAATTTGATGTCAGTCCTTCTACGGTCCAATGGTTGTCGACTGGTTACATGTTAGTGAATGGTATTGTCATACCTACCACTGCATTCCTAATTAAAAAAAATACAGCAAGACGCTTGTTCTTGACTGCCATGGGGTTATTCATAGTTGGTACATTAATCGGTGGATTTGCACCAAGTTTTCCAATTTTACTAGCTGCTCGAATGATTCAGGGTTCAGGAGCAGCATTGATTATGCCACTTTTAATGACTGTATTATTTACTACATTTCCACCTGAAAAACGTGGTTCTGCTATGGGGATGTTTGGAATTGTAATGATTTTTGCTCCTGCTATTGGACCAACATTATCTGGTTGGATCATTCAACACTATGATTGGACAGTGTTATTCTTAATGATGGTCCCAGTTATGGTTTTAGTGTGGATTTTAGGATTCTTTAAATTAAAAGATAAGAAAGAGAAGAGCCATGATAAAATCGATGTACTATCCGTTGTTTTATCTGCTTTAGGTTTCGGTGGAATTTTATATGGATTTAGTACTGCTGGTAATCATGGTTGGTCTGCCCCAAGTGTTTACTTAACTATTATTGTAGGGGTACTCTCATTAGTTACCTTGATCCTTAGACAATTCAAACTTAGCGAGCCGATGCTAGATTTCAGAGTTTATAAGTATCCAATGTTTGCTCTATCTTCTGCCATTTCGGTTACACTAAGTATTGCCATGTTTTCTGCTATGTTGTTAATGCCAATTTACCTTCAAAATATTCGTGGAATTTCTGCGATGGATTCTGGTTTATTGATGCTACCTGGGGCTTTAATAATGGGGATCATGATGCCAATTACAGGTAAAATTTTTGATAAATTCGGACCTAAAATCATGGCATATATAGGTTTAGCAATTGTTATTGTTACAACATACTTATTTAGTCATCTAACGGATTCAACAAGTTATACTCATTTAGTTGTGCTTTACTCTGTTCGTATGTTAGGTATTTCAATGGTAATGATGCCTGTTATGACAAATGGTTTAAATCAAATACCAGCAGTTTTAACACCACATGGTACAGCTATGAACAATACAATTCAACAAGTGTCTGGTGCTATTGGTGGTAGTTTACTCGTTACAATTATGTCTAACCGTACGGCGACACATGTGAAAGAAATGATATCAGAAGCTATGGCTAATTCTTCTGCTACACCTACGGGAGAAGCTTTACAACAGTTGCAGCAACATGTGACGATGGAAGCAACAATTTCAGGAATAAACGATGCATTTTTAGTTTCTACTGGTATTGCTGTTGTCGCATTTATTCTATCCCTGTTCCTTAAGCGGACAACTGGAATTAAAACTGAGCTAAAAAATGAGGTTACAAAGTAAGCATAAAATATTGATCGGTACTTCAGAGATTAATAAGAACCTGGTATCGTAAATTATACTTTTTTAAATTGAGGCTATCCCAAAAATATAACTTTTGGGATAGCCTCTTCAGTTAAGTTAAACCATTTACAAACGTACGGAGTCCAGTAAATTAACTATTTCACTGCGTTTCATTTAATTTAAAATGGATAACAGAGTGATTTAGCTCCTCAGCTAATTTTGCAACAGATTCCGCAGAGGCTACAATCTCACCCATTACACTAGTCGATTGTTGAATAGAGGCTGATACTTGATCAACACCTGATGATGACTCTTCTGCTATTAAAACAACTTGCTCTATCGAGTTATTTATTTCTTTGCTTTGTTTAAATGTCACATTAAAACTCTCTGAAATATGATGTATTTGTTTTTGCATACTTAATACAGATTGGTTGATTTCATTAAATGTTTCCCGTGTGTTTTTAATCTTTTTTGTTCCTTCTTCAACCTGAGAATAGCTATGTTGTAAAGCGATTACTGTTTCATTGGATTCATTTTCCACACCTTCCACAATCTCAACAATACTGCCTACGGAACCTGCAACTTGCACAGCTAATTTACGAACTTCATCCGCCACAACCGCAAAGCCTTTACCATGCTCCCCAGCTCGTGCTGCTTCTATCGCAGCATTTAGCGCCAATAGATTTGTTTGATCGGCAATTTCTTGAATCACTTGTACTAACTTCGAAATTTCTTTTGTTTGTAAGTCTAATCCCTTAACCTTTTCAATGGATCCCATTACCCCATTATAAATTGTTTCCATTTGCTTTTCTGATTCACTCATCAAATGATAACCATTATTCGTTAACTCAATCACCTTATTGGATGAATGAGTAAGTTCTGTTCCTTTGTCACTTGCTTCTTGAATTTGGTTAATGAAATTATTCATTGTCTCAGAAACTTGATTTGCAGAATTCGCCTGACCATCAACCCCGTTAGCTAATTCAGTCATAGTAATAGCAATTTGGTGATTTCCTTCTTTTACTTCGTTTGTGCTATTGAATAGTTGATTTGACGTGTCCACCAATTTAATTGAATTCTGATGAATGTTCATAATAACCGATTTAAGGTTGTCCATCATTCGTTGAAATGCGATTGTCAAAGTCCCTATTTCATCCTTACGATTTGTCTGAAGTGTAATAGTAAGCTCTCCTTCACCTACTTTTGAAACATTATTTATTAATTCCTTTAACGGCTTTACTAAGTAGAAAGAAAATAAATAAACGATAATTACGCTTACGAATAAGATAATTAGGGTTGTAGTAATTACTTTTTTCTTATATAAATCCATTGAGGCATAGACTTGAGTTGTATCTAAATCTGCACCTACTATACCAATTACTTCGCCGGAATTAGACTTCAGAGGAATATATGTAGTGATAAGCGCTCCATATTCATCTGACTTGGAGATTTGAATTTGTGATTCCCCTGTGTCAAAAGCTTTTGCAATACTAGGATATAAATTCACATCTTCTTCATCTCCTAATTGTGATGCATTAACATCTCCAAAAGGCTTACCATCTACTAAATAATAGTAATCATATCCATTTCCATTTTCTTCACGGCCAATTGTATATAAAAAGGATAATCCAGTTCTTTCTCTTATATCATTCAATTCAGTACGCAATTCCTTATAATATTCATTTTCTCCGAGTTCTACTTTAATTTCTTTTTGATACCTATTGATATCAATGATTTTAGAAGATTGCTTTGCAATACTTCCAGCTACATTAGTTAAAGAATCTTCGACTAAATTTACAGAGGAAGTATAACTAAGGTAAGTTATAACCACGCATGATAACAAAACTATTGATGAAAATATTAAAATCATATTAAGCTGAATACTTTTTTTCACTCTACATACCTCACATTTTCCTAAAAATTCGTCACCATTATTAAGCAACCCATCGAATGAGCATAAATCGTTACAAGTAAACTACAAATTAATTTTTACATAGATTTACAAAGTTCCCATTACTATTCTTATCGACTTGTCTTTTATTTAATTTAGAAATAAGATTGTCCAATTTTTGGACACTACCATGGTTTAGTTCCTCGCTTTTGAGATTTTATTGCAAGTTCCGTATAATTGGTCTCGAGTTTGTTATTCGAACATTCATTAACCATTTCATTTCAATGAAGAAACTAGTATTTAGGAAAGGAAAACCTTCACCAAATAACGAATTATATTAGCAAGGGAGGAATTCGATGACTCATCTTATAACCGATCATCTTGGGAGAAAAGTAAATATTACTGCTTCACCCAAACGTATTATTTCAATTTGTCCGGCAATTACAGAAACACTTTTCGCGCTCGGTCTTGAGAAGGAAATAGTAGGGCGAACAAAATATTGTATATTCCCTAAAATAATTGTAGAGAACGTTCCAATTGTAGGAGGAACAAAGGAAGTAAATATAGAAAAAATACGTAATCTGAAGCCAGATCTCATTTTAGCTGAAAAAGAAGAAAATACAGAGGATATCGTACATGCACTTGAAAAGATTGCTCCTGTTTTTGTTATGGAAGTCCAGAAAATAGAGGATTCTTACCGACTTATACAAACACTTGGGGAGTTGACGAATCAGGAACTGGCGGCAGACAATCTCATTGCCTCATGTAAAGCATCTTTCAATTCACTTGTACGTAAGCAAAATGGAAAGGCTGCCTATGTTATTTGGCGGAAACCATATATGGTCGTCGGAGGAACAACTTATATTAATGATATACTACATACACTAGGCTTCCATAATCCCTTTGAAAAAAATGACTCAAGATATCCCGCTGTAACAATAGAGGACCTAGCCGCTGCCAACCTTGATGTCCTTTTGCTCGCTTCCGAACCATTTCCATTTCAGGAGAAACATGTCCCAGAATTTCAATCGTTTCTTCCGAATACTAAAATTTTGCTAGTAGACGGTGAAATGTTTTGGTACGGTGCCAAAATGATAGAGGCTGGAGCGTACCTAGAAAAATTATTGAGCATGGATTTCAGCGACTTATCTTCTAAATGATGGTAAAATGAAAGATAGAAAAAATACTTCTTATAAAGGAGAAATGTATGAATATTTCAGTCAATTATTCAGGAGATTACAAACAACTTCTTACACCTGAACTTGAACATAAAATACAGGGTATTCACCATGGAATTCATACTAAATCTGCAGAAGGCGCTGAATATTTAGGATGGGCTGATTGGCCTAGCACTATGAACCAAGAATTCCTTCTAAATATTAAGGAAACGGCAAACCATATTCAATCTACTTCAGATGTGTTAGTTGTTATTGGTATAGGCGGCTCCTACTTAGGTTCAAAAGCAGTCATTGAGGCACTAACTACTCCATTCAAAAAACCAAACGGCTTAGAAGTTATCTTTGCTGGCCATTTAGTAAGTGGGGAATATTTAAAACAACTAATTACATATTTAGATAATAAAGAAGTTACATTGAATATCATTTCAAAATCAGGTACAACTACAGAACCTGCCATTGCGTTCCGCTTTTTACAACAATATATGGAGAAACGGTACGGTGAACAAGCTACATCACGTATACTCGTTACAACGGATGAAAAAAAAGGAGCATTACGCTCACTTGCTACAGAAAAAGGCTATCGTCGCTTTGTCGTTCCCGATAATATTGGAGGGCGATACTCTGTTTTCACTGCCGTTGGTTTATTACCCATCGCTGCAGCAGGTTATGATATCGAAAAGCTAATTAATGGGGCAAAAATAGCAGAACAAGAATTTGGGGTTTTTGATACAACATCAAATAGCGCTATTCGATATGCAGTTATCCGGAAACATCTTTATGATGCAGGATACCCACTTGAAATTATGGCAACTTTTAATGAAAAGTTGACTTATGTACAAGAATGGTGGAAGCAATTATTTGGAGAAAGTGAAGGAAAAGAAGGGAAAGGAATTTTCCCAGCATCTGTCCTTTATTCAACCGATCTTCATTCTTTAGGGCAGTATATCCAAGATGGAAAAAGAATGTTATTTGAATCTTTTTTAATGGTGAAAAATGTCTCAGATGATTTAACAGTTTTTGAAGCAGAAAATAACGGCGATGAGCTTAACTATTTAAGTGGGTTAACTCTTCATGAATTTAATATGGCATGTCATGAAGCAACAGCAACTGCTCATTTGAATGGGGGCGTCCCTCAAATCACTATTACTATGGAAAAACTAGATGAACAACATATTGGTCACCTTCTATATTTCTATATGATGGCCTGTGCGTATAGTGCTTATCTACTTGATATCAATCCATTTAATCAACCTGGTGTGGAAGACTACAAAACCAACATCTTTAAAATTCTTAAGAAACCCGGATACTAAAATTTGTAGAGTGAACTAGAAGTTTATGGTTCACTCTATTTTTTGGGGATAGACCGATCATATTGAGTAACCTGGTAATAATGGTGAACTACCTGATTCTTGCTGTTAGCCATCCGATCCCTGGATACATTTACATTTACAAAAAACCGGGCAAAAAGACGCCCGATCCTTTTAAGAAGAGAAACTTAGAAATGGTTGATTTCCGCTATGGCGGACGCTTTTCGCGGGCATGGCTTCAGTCTCCTGGGTCAACACGATGTTGGTCATGAAGGCGTCGCCTCAGGACGAGGCGCCCTTAGCCTTCCTTCCTTTGATGCGTTCCTGCGGGGCCTTCTGCTCATGCTATTCCCGCAGAAGTCGCCGCCTCCGCTTCAATCTACTTGTGCACTACTTGAGATGGATAGATTGGTCAGAAGAGATAAGACAAATGTTCAAAAGGGCATAACTTCCGATGTTTGCATTGTACAAAAAGCCATCTCCAGTTCATTATTTAGATCAAGCATATTTCCTTTATTATTTGCAATGTTGATTGGAGCGGAAGGCGGCGACTCCTAGGGGATTAGCAAGCAAATCAAGACCCTGGACTGAGCGCAGCGAAGGAAGCGGCTTGATGCTTGCCCCCTGGAAAGCGTCCGCCTGCAGCGGAAATCAACCTGTTCCTGACATCAATTCATATACATTCTTATCTTTTAAAAAAACGTTTTGTCCGAGGACAAAACGTTTTTTTATATTTTATAAACTCTTGCCTCGTATGGTGCTAGATCAAGTGTTGCTATCGCTTCATGATCATTAACCTCTAAGTTTGAAAGTAACAGATTCGTTTTCTTATAAATGACGTCTTGCACTTCCTCTACTTTAATTGATTGCTCCGAGAGATTACACAATACGATTACTTTTTCCTTCCCAAGGGTACGAGTATATGCGTAAAGTGACGGATGATCCTCTAATACCAAATCATACATCCCATACGTAAAAATCTTTTCTATTCTGCGCAACTGAATCATCTTTTTATAATAATTTAATATAGAGTTCGGATCTTTTTCCTGTTTCTCTACATTAATTTCTGTGTAGTTCGGATTAACACCTATCCATGGTGTCCCGTTTGTAAATCCTGCATTTTCATCTGCAGACCATTGCATAGGGGTTCGTGAATTGTCGCGGCTCGTCGACCAAATAAGCTCCATTACTTGCTCGTGTGAGTCTCCTTGATCTAATCGATATTTGTATAAGTTTTTCGTTGCTACGTCATTGTAATCTTCAATCGATTGGTAATGAACATTCGTCATACCCAATTCTTGACCTTGATAAATAAAAGGTGTTCCCTGCATAAAAAAGTACATTGTAGCTAATGAAGTAGCACTTTCTCTCCAATATGCGTGATCGTTACCCCAAGTAGAAACGCTGCGCGCCTTATCATGATTTTCTATAAATAGGGCATTCCATCCGCTTCCTTCTAATGCTTTTTGCCAACGAGTCAAAACACTTTTAAGGCCAATAATATTGAGCTTCTTCTGTTCTGCATCCCATAGGCTCAAATGCTCAAACTGAAAAATCATATTGAATTTACCTTGTTTTTCGTCTACCCATCCACTGATCTCATCAATTCCAACACCATTTGCTTCTCCTACTGTCATAATGTCGTATTTTGAGAATGTTTCTTGTTTTAATTCTTCTAAGAAGGGCATGATACCTGGAACGTTCATATATTTTTCCCATGCAGGAATATAGGAGAGATTTTGTTCATTCGGCATGTCTTTATACGAGGAATCTTTTTTTATGTGACTAATCGCATCAACACGAAAACCATCTATACCTTTATCTAGCCACCAATTCACAGTTTTATATAATGCATTTCGGACTTCTTCATTTTCCCAGTTTAAGTCAGGCTGTTTTTTAGAAAATAAATGTAAATAGTATTGCTCAGTTTCCTTATCAAGTTCCCAAGCTGACCCATTGAAAATACTTCCCCAATTATTCGGTTCTTTTCCATCTACACCATCTCGCCAAATATACCAATCACGCTTTTCATTGTTTTTTGAAGAACGTGATTCAATAAACCAGGGGTGCTCGTCACTTGTATGATTAATGACTAAATCAATGATAAGTTTCATACCTCGTCTATGCACTTCTTGAAGTAACTCATCAAAATCTTCCATCGTTCCGAATTCTTCCATGATAGATTGATAGTCACTAATATCATATCCATTATCATCATTTGGGGACTTATACATTGGACAAATCCAAATAACGTCAATCCCTAAGTCTTGTATGTAATCTAATCTAGAAAGCAGTCCTTGTAAATCACCAATCCCATCATCATTAGAATCTTGAAAACTACGAGGATAAACTTGATAAGCAACTGATTCTTTCCACCATATTCTCTTCATTTTTTCCCTCTTTTTTCTTGTTGGTATTTATTCACCAATTGTTTAATACTTCCGCATGAATCACGTTCTATTAAATTTGTTGGTACAAAATGATGTTTAACTGTCGATTTTGGATCACTCATCTTCTCTAAAAGAAAATTAGTAGCTTCTAAACCTAACTCAAATATCGAAATATCTACAGAAGTTAACGGAGGCTTTACATATGCTGATAAGGAGTGATTATTAAAACTTACAATCGAAACATCCTTTGGTACTTGTATGGAAAGCTCTTCTAAATACCGAATGATTTCATAAGCAATTAAATCGTCATGAGCCACTATAGCTGTAGGAGGTACTTTAAGATTCATCAACTCGAAGATACTTCTATCTCCATTTGCCTTAAAAGCATCATCATGGATAAAATAAGAATCTGTATATAAAAGTCCTGCCTTTATTAGCGCCTGCCGATATCCTTCCAAACGGTCCTTTGAAACCACAAAATCAAGATTTCCACCAATAAATGCTATTTGTCGATGCCCTAAGCCAAATAGATAATTCACAACATCATGAGCTATTTTCTGATTATCGTTGTCAATATACGTAACCTCATTCTCAAATTTATAGGGGCGACCTACCATTGTAAATGGGAACTGCGCATCCTTTAAAAAAGTCATTGTACGGTCATTCACACGAGAATAAAGAAGGATAATCCCATCCACCTTTCTTCCTTGTACCATTGACACAACCTCTTGATAGATTTCCTCCTCATTGCCACCAGTAGATAGATAGATACCATATTTACTAGCATGGGCACTTGTACAAATTCCTCGTATAACTTCTGGAAAGAATGGATTTTGAAAAGCCAATGAAGTAGAGTTCGACATAATAACACCAATAGTTTTGGTGCTCTTCGCAGCTAAGTTTCTTGCCTGAAAATTAGGGTAATATTCTAATCTTTCCATGACTTCCCTTACTTTGCGCTTCGTTTGTTCACTAATTCTCGGGTTATCTGCAATAACACGGGAAACCGTAGATGGAGAAACATTTGCTTCTTTTGCGACATCTATGATTGTGATAGCCAATAGAATCCCCTCCTTCAACATTTTACTTTACTGCCCCATCTGATACACCTTTAATAATTTCTCGTTGTGCAAAGAAATATGCAATAATTACTGGAACAATCGCCAAGGTTAGTCCAGCTAATGCAAGATGCCATTGCTTTGTGTATTCACCGAAGAAAAAGAACATCTTTAACGGAATTGTCTCCATTCCTTTTTGGTTAATGACTAGAGAAGGTAACAAGTAATCATTCCAAATCCAAATGGTATTTAAAATCGCTACCGTTACTGTAATAGGCTTGAGCATAGGAAAAATGATAAACCAAAAAACTTGGAATCTATTTGCTCCATCAATTGTAGCAGCTTCGTCTAAAGTACGTGGAATTGAGTTTAAAGCACCATGATATAAAAAAATTGATAAACTTGCACCAAAGCCTAAATACATAAATATTAATCCAGAACGGTTTAACATTTCAATCTTACCGAAAATTGTAACAAGAGGAATCATTACTGATTGAAATGGGATCAGCATCGCCGCTACAAAAACAAAGAAAATAATAGTGCTTAGACTTCCCTTTGCACGCGATAGTGCATAAGCTGCCATTGCTGAAAAAATAATAATAAGAATAACACTAATTGCAGTAATAATTAATGAATTCATGAAAGTTCTTAGAAAATCTAATTCTGTAAATGCTTGCACATAATTATCAAATGTCACGGAACTCGGTGGTTTTAATGTATCCTCAAAAATTTCTCGTTTTGTTTTTAAAGAGTTCACAATCATCAAATAAAATGGTGCTAGCCAAACAAGGGCTAAAAATATTCCTAATATCTCCAGTGGAATTAAATACTTTTTACGCATTACATTTCCACCTCACGTTTCTTGTTGAGATATACCTGAACTAAAGCAATCACTGCAACTATTAAGAAAAATATTACTGCTTTTGCTTGTGCATATGCCATGTCATAACGACCAAATGCAGTATTGAAAATCTCCATCGCTACCATTTGTGTCGAATTATATGGACCTCCTCCCGTTAAGGAGAGGTTTTGGTCGTACAACTTAAATGTATTTGAAAGTGTTAAAAACATACTAACAGTAAAGGCTGGTGCTACTAGTGGAAACACCACAAGGCGAAATCTTTGAAAGGCGTTTGCACCATCAATCTCAGCTGCTTCTATCAACTCTTTTGAAACACCTTCCAAATAAGCAATGTATATAACCATTATATACCCCGACATTTGCCAACTCATTAAAATGACAAGCCCCCAAAAACCAGTGCTAGGAGTTGACAACCATCCTTGTAAGCTCTCCATCCCTACAATTAAACCAAAGCCCGCAAATGCTTTTGTAAAGATAAATTGCCAAATAAGCCCCAATATAAGTCCACCAATTAAGTTTGGCATAAAGAAAATAGTTCGCATTGCTTTATTTGTTTTTAATTTTGCTGTTACAAGTAGTGCCAATGATAATCCGATAAGATTGATTAGAATGACAGATACGACGGAAAACTTCGTTGTGAACCATAATGAGTGAAGAAAACGTTCGTCTTGAAATAATGCTATGTAATTATCAAAGCCAACAAAGCCTTTCGTCTGAATTCCATTCCAATCTGTGAAAGAATAATAGATACCAAGTAGTAAAGGAGCTATTACAACTAATGTCAATGCAGCCAAAACTGGCATCAGAAATATCCAATATGATAAATCTCTTGTGCGCATTTGCTCACCTCCAAAAATGACAGACATATACCTTTCCCTATGACAAGGTGAAAGAGCATGTTTTCTCTTCTTTTTACAAAACAAAGTAGCACGAAGGCTACTTTGTTTTAAAACTGTGTGCATTATTATTTACGTGCAGACTCCCAAGCTTTCTTCGTTGCATCTACAACTTCTTCCCAGCTTGCATTATCACTTAAATACTTCTGAATTTGAACTCCTAATTCATCCATGCCCCATCCAGTAGGATATCCCATGAATGTCCAGCCAATTGTTTTGCCCTTCGCTGCATATTCATAAACATCTTTTGAAAGTGGATCAGAGATTTTAGATGAGTCATATCCTTCGTATGCCGGGATGAATTTAAAGTCGTTTAACACTGTTTCTTTTCCTGCATCCGAAGTATACAACCAGTCTAAGAATTTTTTTGATTCCTCAATTACCGCTTTATCTGCCTTACTATTAACTCCCCAATACATTGGAATTCCTACTGGAATATTATCGCCTTTGTAGCCTTCTACAGGAATCGGTAAAATTCCAATGCCGTTGTTTGCAAAGTCTTCATCGATGCCTGCAATTGAGCCATATACCCAGTTACCTTGTTGAATCATTGCTACTTTTTGTAATGAGAATAGCTCCTCAACTTGTTTTGAATAGTCAAGACTTACAGTTGGTTGTACAGAGTAATCATTTTGAAGATCTAGAACTTTTTTAAATGCATCGCCATATTTAAATGCTACGGTTTTAGAGTCAAATGCCGTTAAGACATTGTTATCAAATTCTGGAGCTAAGAAAGCATTTGATAAGTGCAAACCGGTAACCCATGTTTCTTTACCTGGTAAAGCAAATACAGCTTGAAGACCAAGTTCTGCTTTTTTGCTGTCCAATTTTTTTACCGCTGCTTCTAATGAAGCAAAATCTTTAATAGAAGCTGGATCAATTCCTGCTTTTTCAAATACATTTTTGTTATAAATTAATCCATAACCTTCTTGGTTATACGGAAGACCTAATACTTTTCCATCAACCGAAACTCCATCAAGGGAGCCATCTAATGCTGCCTTTGCTGCTGCAGAACCTGATAAATCAGCTAATTTATCTAACCAATCTGCAACATCTTGAGGACCTCCGATATTATAAATTGCTGGCTCATTGCCTGATGCAAATTTTGAACGAAGAGCTGCACCGTAGTCTTCCCCACCACCAACTGTTGTGATATTGATTTTTACGTTTTTATTTTCTTTTTCATATGTTTTAGCAACTTCTTCAAACTGATCTTTAAATTCTACTTTGAATTGAAAAATGTCTAACGTTACTTTCTCTTCATCTGAACTACAACCCGTTAAAATTGCTGCTAAACTTAGTGAAGCTGCCAATAACACCGCGCGCCATTTGCTTTTCATATTTCTCCCCCACACCTTTGGAATTTTAATTCATGCGAAAACGTTTGCACAAATACCTTAAAAGAATAGCAAAGCCTGTGAAAGCGTTTGCATAAAATTAACTAAATTTATCCTACCATACCATTTATATGATAACAACCCTTTATTTATGAAAAATTCTGATATTTATATAACAAATGCGCATGGCCCATTCTTAGTCTCTTTGCGCATTTGTCATCTGTTTACACTTTTCTGTTATTCCGAGTAATTTATTGATCAATAACGAGCATTGCCGCTCCGAGCATCCCTGCTTCATTCCCAAAATCTGCACGCTTCAATTTTAGTGGCTTAAGTTTCAGTGGTTCTACTTTTTCTATAAGGTTTTCCCACCAATCGTCAGCAGATTCTGAAACTCCTCCGCCAATCACAACACAATCCATGTCTAAGACAGCTTGGAGGCTAGAAATTAATACTGCAAAATCTGAGAGAAAACGTTCGCGAACTACTATTGCACTTGTGTTTCCATTGGTTGCGATTCGAAATAGATTATGCGGTAATGTTAGACCCCCTGTAGCGGGATCAACGACATTTTCCTCTTGAATCATTCTTTTCAATGCACTTCCAGATATATATTGTTCACTGCATCCTGGTCTTCCACAACTGCAAACAAGCCCATTTGGATACAAAATCAAATGACCGACTTCCCCTGCACCACCATGAACTCCATTCATTACCTCTCCATCAAAAACAAAACCTCCTCCTAGGCCTGTTCCCACCGTCAGGCAAACTACCTTTTGAAAACCTGTTGCTGCTCCTATTCGAAATTCTGCAAGTGCAGCACAGTTTGCATCGTTATTAATCTCCACTCGAAGACCTGTTGCTGCTTCTAATTTCGCTTTAACCGGAGTCCCTTGCCAGCCTTCTATCTCTTTTTCAAATGTTACGACTCCTGTTATCGCATCTACCATTCCTCTCGTACCGATTCCGATACCTGTAAGATCAGGAAATTCTGTTATAACTTTTAATATTTGTTCTTCTAGATAGGGGTATAACGGTATTAGAGTAGGAATTGTTTTGTCCATCAAAACCTGTCCATTTTCGTTTACGACACCCATACGTATTTTAGTTCCTCCAATATCAACTCCAAGTACTTTTTTCATCCTGCTATCTCCTTTCAAAAGCGAGCACAAACGCCTCATAAGGGCGTACTTCTATAATATCTTCGTTTATTTTAGGAGTTTCATAGTTAGATATCATGACTTTCCCGTTTTTATTTCGTACATTACATACATTCCATTCGATTTTTACCGTTTCCTTGGAGAAATTGGTTACGATTAACCATTCTTCCTCACTCGTTTGTCGTTTATATACAAAGAGATGAGGATGATCCGGTAACAGCAAATGAAAACTGCCTAGTGTGATAATGTCATATTCTTTTCTTAAATGAATAAGCTTTTGATACGTATAAAAAATCGATGATGAATCCGCTAATGCTTGTTCTGCATTAATCATAGATGTATTTGTATTCATCCTAATCCAAGGTGTTCCAGTTGAGAATCCTCCATCTGCTGTCCACTGCATTGGAGTTCGCGCATTATCTCGACCTTTTGCATAAATAGATGCCATTATCTCGTCATTCGCAATTCCTTGATAGCTTTTTTCTTTGTACATATTCAGTGTTTCAATATCTCGATAATCATTAATACTATCAAACTTTATATTAGTCATTCCTAATTCTTCGCCCTGATATATATAAGGCGTTCCTTGGAGCATATGCAGACAAATCGCCAACATTTTGGCAGATAATTCACGATAGACACCGTCATTTCCAAATCGTGACACAATTCGCGGTTGATCGTGGTTATTCCAATAAAGACTATTCCATCCTACTTGATGAAGAGCGTTTTGCCACTTTTCTAAGTTACGTTTGAGCTCTACTAAATCTAAAGGTTTAGTATCCCATTTTTCATGAGGTCCACTATCTAGATTCATATGCTCAAATGTAAAGACCATATTTACTTCTTGATTGTTTGGATTTGTATATACACGTGCATCCTCAGGCGTAGCTCCTGGCATTTCCCCAACAGTTAACACATCGTATTCACGCAAAACCTTTTCATTCATCTCACGTAAATAGGAATGGATTTTCGGACCATTCATAAAATATGGACTTCCATCCCCGAACAACTTCCTTGGAGGAATTGCTCCATCAGGTAGCTGTACATCTTTTGAAATAAAATTGATGACATCCATCCGAAAACCACCAATACCTTTATCCAACCAATACGTCATAATATCAAAAATTTCGTTTCGAAGGGGTTCATGTTCCCAATTCAAATCAGGCTGCTTTTTAGAGAACAGATGCAAATAATACGAATTTGTAGTATCTTCTTTTTCCCAAGCAGACCCCGAAAATACCGATCCCCAATTATTTGGAGGTTGATCATTTTTACCTTCACGCCATATGTAGTAATCACGGTACTTGGAGTCTTTAGAAGATTGCGATTCAACAAACCAGGCATGTTCATCGGAAGTGTGATTGACCACAAGATCCATCACAATTCGGATTCCTCTTTGTTTCGCTTCATCAATCAATCGTTCAAAATCATCCATCGTGCCAAACTCTTGCATTATTGCTCGGTAATTTCGAATATCATAGCCATTGTCGTCATTTGGAGAATCATAGACTGGACTAAGCCAAATGACATCCACACCTAACTGTTCTAAATACTCTAACTTAGAAATTATTCCATTCAAATCCCCAATGCCATCTCCATTGGAGTCCATAAAGCTTCGTGGATAGATTTGATAGACAACACTACGTTTCCACCAAGGTTCCAATAATTGAACCATCTTCATTCACCACCCTAAGCACCCTTGATAGAATTATTTTAATCTTTCCACAATTATAATGCAATCGCTTGCACCAATATAGTAAACATTTAAAAACATGGGAGATTAAAAATAGGTTTATAAATAGAAGAGGTTTGCGCTATCCTTCATTATTTAGACTTTAAGCTAAAAAGAATAAGTATAATTCCACTAAAGAGGCAGATCATTCTAGTTAATGAAATCTTCTCAGCCAATCCAAATAATGCTATAGCTGTAGTAATGATCAATACACAAGGACCTACTAAGGCTAGTAGCGTGTTAATATAAAAGGCTTTTTCTAAATCATTATATTTATACATAAACATTGCAGCAGTTATATCTACACTTCCTGAAAAAATTCTCATTATTATCATAAATAGAAGTGCTTTTTCGATCAATAAGAACTCCACCTTCACCTAGACTTTCTAAAGTGTATGAATATATTACTGAATTTATCATTTAAAATATTTTTCAATTAAGAGAAACCGGACACAAAAATCCCCAGTTTTTTAAGAAGAATAACCGTAGAAATACCTTTGTTTTCCGCTATGGCGGACGCTTTTCGCGGGCATGGCTTCAGTCTCCTGGGCCAACACGATGTTGGTCATGAAGGCGTCGCCTCAGGACGAGGCGACCTTAGCCTTCCTTCCTTTTCTCGTTCCTGCGGGGCCTTCCGCTCATGCTATTCCCGCAGAAGTCGCCGCCTCCGCTTCAATCAACTTGTGCAATGTTGGAAATTGATAGATTGGTTAGAAGAGATAGAAAACAACTGTTCAAAAAAAGAAAATAACTTAAGATTTTTTCATGGCAGAATTCATAATTAAACAAAGGGATTTAGAAAGCAAATCAAGATTGGATGGACAATATATTACTAACGATTATTCCGTCTTAAAGCTAAAATTAGCTTTTTCATGGTAGATGGGTAGCTACATATAACTTTAGACATGGTAGTTTTTTTCTTTTAATAAAAGTATTATTCTACCTATTCATAGAGTATCTAAAAAGTATATAGTTTGAATAAGGGAGTATAAATGCCTTTATGGAAAGTTTTCTACAATTAATATTGTAAAATTCGTATAAAAATGAATTTTGATTAATAGTATATACAGTGCTATACTTTTCCTATGTCTTTTATTTAATTAGATTAGCGTGGTGAAGGAAATGACATATTTTATTGAAAAATTTATAAATATAGTTTTTTTTAATAACCCAACCCTTGACCAAGATGGTCAAGGGTTTTTGTTTCCTTTGTGCAATAAAACTAGTTGGGGGAATAAGTGATGAGTTTAGAAAACAAACAATCCTCTTTCGCAATTTGGATTAGTTTAATAAGCAATGTATTTCTGACGGTATTAAAAATAGTTGTTGGCTTGTTATTTAACAGTCAAGTACTTCTTGCTGATGGCGTACATAATGCTGGAGATGTTATTGCATCTGTCGCTGCGCTAAGTGCGATGCGTGTATCCAAACGACCTCCAGACGAAGACCATCCATATGGACACGGTAAAGCAGAAGTTGTTGGAGCTGGAATTGTTGCTATTATCTTAGCTATCGCAGCATTATATATTGGTTATCATTCTGTCTTAGCATTATTTGAAACACCTCATAAAGCAACTTTTACTGTATTAATAGCGGCGGCAATTTCTCTTATTTGGAAGCAAGTTCTTTATGTTTATACCATCAATATTGGTAAAAAAGAAAATAGCAAGGGCTTAATCGCAACGGCTTACGACCATCTTGCCGATGTCTATGCCTCTCTAGCTGCCGTAATTGGTATTGGACTTGCTATGATTGGAGATCATTTCAATATTGCAGTATTGGCATATGGCGATCCTGTTGCAGGTATTATCGTTGCAATTCTTGTATTAAAGTTAGCCATTGGAATGGGAAAAGAGTCTGTTGATGTACTAATGGAAAAAAATATTGATTCTGAAACTATGGAAATAATCTTCGAGTTGGTTCAATCCGTTTCTGAAGTAAAACGAATTGATCGCATCAGAGCAAGAGAACATGGGCACTACATCATCGTCGATGTTCGAGTAAGTATATCAGCTTCACTAAGCATTCAAGAGGGTCACGATGTTTCAAAAGAAATTAAAAAAACGATTATAAAGCAATATTCTAATGTGGAGGAAGTTCTTGTTCATCTGAATCCATGGTACGAATAATTAGGCGGCAAAGTAGCTGCTTTAAAGTATTTCATTTGAACATGCACACACTATTTTTCATTTAAAATAAATTCCAGCCCCCTACTTATCTTTAAGGGGGCTGGAATTTATTCTACAAATATAACTGTCTTTGGCTAGAAGTTTTCCATTAGATCCTCTTATCTTCTTTTGTATCAATCATAAATGTGTTGAGAATAAATAAACCGAAACTTATTAACAGAACAGTTCCACCAACAATGTAAAATACTAAAGAGAATGTTTCATTCACATTAAATGGTTTTAATGTATTTAACCACATTCCTCCTGTTAAACCGATTGATCCGATTACTGCGGTCCATCCATGAGCTGCTACTAATTTGGAAGATTTAATTTTGTATACTCGGTAGAAAATACCCCACGCAAAGATTGTTAACCATCCTACGACTAAAATGTGCGCGTGAATTGGACGGAATTGATAGCTTCCTGATCCCGCCATATGTGAACCTAATATAGCTCCTAACAAACCAAAAATTGCAGCTAAACGAATTAATCTTAAACTCCATTTTGTTTCCATTACATTAACCCCCATAGTATTTTTTGTTACTATGGGGGTTATAATACTTCGTCAACATGAACTTCAGATGAATTCCACATTACAATTTTGACAATTCCATAAAAATAAAACAAAAAATCGTATTCCAGAAAAACTCTCTTGAATACGATTTTATACAATTCTTCTATCTTAATACGAACTTTATCGATTTTGACTTTGTATAATCGTTCTGTTTTTCTTTGTAAAACCAGCTAGGAAAATGATAAAATCACCATTTCCCTAGCTGGTTTTGTTGTATTTTCAGTTCCGTTCCTAAACGACAATTTTCGGCTTTCTTTGTTCCAAAAATGGTTCTTCACTTTTTATCTCTTCACCCGTTTCAATATCAATGAAGGTACTTGTTTCATTGAACCATCGATCTGGTGCTTTATGTCCCCAGAATGTTTGACGAAGCGGATCATTTAAATCCCATCGTTTTGGCTTTAAATCCGGGTCGCTTGTTAAATAATCACCTGTATAAAGCTCTATGCGATGACCATCTGGATCTCTCAAATAAAGGAAAAAGGCGTTAGATAGGCCATGGCGTCCAGGTCCTCGTTCGATCGAATCCGCATATCCCAAACTGGCTAAAACATCACAACAATCCAGCACACTGAGTCGATCAGCTAGTGTGTAAGCAAAATGATGTAGCTTCGGTCCTGGACCACTCATGAATGCTTGGTCATGAACGGTTGGTTTCCGATAAAGCCATGCTGCCCACAATTCTCCGTCTTCTGTATCCGTATACTCTGAACACGAGAACCCTAAGTCTTTCACATAGAAATCAAACGCTTTTTGAACATGCGGTACTGCACAATTTACATGGTCAATTCGTTGAATTTTAGCTCCCGAATAAAGGTCATAGCGCTGCAGCATACGATCGACAGTCGTCATTTCCGCAAAAAATTCTAATGGAATGCCTGATATATCATGGACACGAAGAGTTCTTCCAATTGCATGTTGTTCCCCTTTCGCCATCCATTTTGTTTTTAGTCCTCTTGAAATAAAAAGCTTTTCTATTTCATCGAGATCCTGTTCTTTTTCTACTTTATAACTAAGTACTTCGACAATAGCTTTGTCTGCTTTTTTCAATAGTAAACTATGATGAGAGTGTTCTTCTAGACCTCTTAAGTATAGATGATTTTCATCACTTTCCGTTTCAATCATACCAAGTCCATCCACATAGAATTTACGGGACGCTTGCAAATCCAATACATGAAGAACTGTTCTTGCGATACGAATGATTGAAAAATCCATCGTGTTCACCATGCCTTCCTTTATTTTTTACCGAACTGCTGAATACGATGATCCGCAATCGAAACATGAATAATTTTCTGTTCTGTGTAAAACCCAAAGCCGTAATGTCCGCCTTCACGTCCAATACCAGATGACTTTGAACCTCCGAAAGGTGTTCGTAAATCACGAACGTTTTGTGCATTCACCCAAAGCATTCCGGCTTCCACTTTATGTGCAACTCGGTGACCTCGTTTAATATCATTTGTCCATACATAACCCGCAAGTCCGTAATCAATATCGTTTGCAAGCTTAATAACTTCTTCTTCATCTTTAAATGTCAAAACAGTTAGAATGGGGCCGAAGATCTCTTCTTGCGAAACGCGCATATGATTTTCAGCATTTAGTATAAGCGCAGGTGCTACAAAGTTTCCTTTAGCAAAATCAATTGGAATGTTTCCAGTAATAACTTCCGTACCTTCTTCTTTTGCTATATCCAAGTAGCTTTTCACCTTACTAAAATGCCCTTTATCAATCAGCGGACCTACTTCCGTTTCTGAGTCTAGGGGGTCACCAACTTTAATATTGGCAACACGTTTCTTTAAAGCATCTATAAATTTATCTTTAATTCCCTCTTGTAAAAACAAGCGTGAGTTCGCGGTACAACGTTCACCGTTGAATGAGTAAATCCCCCAGACACAAGCATCTAATGCACGCTCAAAGTCAGCATCTTCAAAAACGATAATTGGTGATTTACCACCAAGTTCCATCGAACAACTTTTCAGTGTATCAGCGCTATTTTTTATAATTGTTGAACCTGTCTTTGTTTCCCCTGTAAATGAAATTAGTTGTACATCCGGATGTTTTACAAGTGCATCCCCTGCTACTTCACCGTAGCCATGAACAACGTTGAAAACGCCTTTTGGAAGATCCGCTCTATGAATAACTTCCGCTAGTACATTTGCGGATAGTGGAGAAAGTTCGGCTGGTTTTAGAACAACTGTGTTACCTGTCGCAAGTGCTGGTGCCACTTTCCATGTCTCTAACATGAATGGGGCATTCCAAGGAGTTATTAATCCTGCAACCCCAACTGGGGCATGGATGGTGTAGTTAATAAATTCATCATCTACTTGGTAGGCATCGCCAACTAGACGACTTTCCACCATACGTGCATAAAATCGAAAGTTCTCTGAGGCACGGCTTACCATATTTCGCGTCTGGCTAATCGGGAGGCCTGTATCAAGCGCCTCTAAGTAAGCTATTTTTTCAATCTCTTCATCAATCAGATCTGCAATACGATAAATATATTCCATTCTTTTATTCAGCTTCATCGTTTTCCAAGGACCATTATCAAAGGCTTCACGTGCGGCAGCGACTGCTTTATTAATATCTTCAGACTGCCCCTCTGCAACTTCATTAATTTGTTCGTTCGTAAACGGGTTTATATTTTTGAACGTCTTTCCACTTACAGCGGAAGTGAATTCTCCATTTATATAGAGGGAAATATTTTTTTGTGATTCATGTTTATAAGAGACTAACTCCTGAGAAGATAACATTTCTATCACCTATTTTCTTATTTATAGTTACTTTAAAGCTGCTTCCTTAGGCAAAATAGCTAGTTCGATAAGTGATTCTCGAACTTCTTGTTGTATTTCTTTTGATGGTAATCCTAATGGCAAGCGCAGTTTCGGTGTTATTTTCCCCATCATGCCCAGTGCTACTTTAACTGGTGAAGGATTTGTATCTTTAAAAAGTACATCATTTAATGGCATTAATTCGAAGTGAAGATTTTGTGCTCTTTCGACATCTCCAGCTTCCCATGCATTATAAAGCTCCGCTACTTTTGTGGGCTCCACATTTGCTGTTGCACTAATAAATCCAGCACCGCCAATTGCAAGCATTGGGTAACAAAGTAATTCAATTCCTGAGAACAAAAGGAAATCTCTTCCACAGTTTAGAAGCACACGATTAACATGTTCAAAGTCTTTATTTGCTTCTTTTACACCGATAATATTCGTACAATCTTCTACTAAGCGTTTCATCGTGCTAACTTCCATATTGACGGCGGATCGACCAGGTATATTGTAAATAATGATTGGAATTTTAACTGAATCTGCTACCGTTTTAAAGTGCTGATAAAGTGCTTCTTGGTTTGGCTTATTGTAGTAAGGTACGATAACCATAGCGGCATCTGCGCCTATTTCTTCTGCATATTTCGTTAGCTCCATTGTTTCATCATGATTTGTAGACCCTGTTCCAGGTGCAAAAAACACACGTCCATCTATTGTCTCTTTCGCTAGTTTCATAACCCTTTTTCTTTCAGCAATTGTTAAAGAACTTGGTTCGCCACTCGTTCCTGTAACAGATATCCCATGACTTCCGCTTTCAATTTGCCAATTGATCAACTCGATGAATACTTTTTCGTCAATCGCACCATTTTCCGTAAAAGGTGTAACGACAGGACAAATGGAACCTCTTAATTTCTTTTTAGCTTCTTCATATGCCATTAGAATCTACTCCTTCTAAGTAGTGGTTTCCAATTCTTCTAGTTCTTTTAATTCCCGATACTTTCCTTGACTAAATAGTAAAGGATCTTTTTGTTCAAGCTTAACTCCAGTAACATGACCGATAAAAATTGTGTGGTCTCCTACTACATATTCGCTATTCAGATCACATGTAATCACCGCTAAAGTATCTTCAAGTATTGGCAGTCCTTTAAAGTAAGTGAACGTAACTTCAGATTCTGATTTAAGCTGACCTGCAAATTGTTTCGACTTATTTTGTTGGTTAGACGATAATATGTTAATCGCGAATCGCTTAGAATCCTTTATATGCTGAAGCATTCTTGCATTTTCTCCAATACTAATTGCCACAAGCTTCGGATTGAGAGAAACGGACATAAAAGCGTTTGCAGTCATGCCATGCACCACTTTATCTACTTCGGTTGTAATAACCGTTACACCTGTGGCAAAACTACCCATCACATTTCGGTATAAACGATCATCAATATCGTGATCTACTTGCTGCATCATTTCTTCACCTCTCTACTTTCAGAAGATGTTATCTTGATTTTAAGATAATATTCCTGCTTCTTTTTTTGCTCTATTTAAAAACTCCGAAACCATATCTTTATAAGGTTGCTTATTAAACCCATCATAATAAGCATTTGACATTCTCACTGGATCTCCAAAGAAATAATATTCATAAAGTGCTTGTCGGTTCCCAAATGCACTAATGGAAATATCCCACGCTAGGCGGAATAGCTGTACTTTTTCCTCGCCGTTTATATTTGCACCTTGTGTATAGCGATGAACTAACGAACCGACGTCCGTATTGCTAAAGTCCGCTTCTGTTGGAAGAGCCATTAATCCAGAAGCTCCTAGAATTTTAATGATTTCATTCATACGCTGATACATTTTCGGGAACCAGTTGCGTGCTGCATTTAACGGTTCGAAGTCTGGTGTCATATTGCCGTATTGATCAATTTTTGCATTATGCTCGGATTTAAATAAATGTGAACGCATCACTTCTAAAATAACCATGATTTCACTTGCTTTTTCCTTCACATGCATAAATTGATCAATACCAATTGCCTCCATCATACTAATGACTACACCTAGTATGAACTCGGTTTTTACGACGTTTTTGCAAATAACTTGATGTGTCATATGTATTACCGCATTCGTCTCAGCGTAAGTGCGATTACATATATTAGTACTTTCACATACAAAAACCCTTTCCCATGGAACTAGCACATCTTCGAAGGAAATGATTGCATCACTCTCATCAAACCTAGCTCCGAGCGGGTGATCCCATTTACTCTTACCATAATCGAAAGATTCACGGGATAGGAATTTTAAACCCTTAGTATTATTTGGAATGGCAAACGCAAATGCGAATGGGTCATCTGTAGTTCCTGGAGTTCTATTTATAGTCGAAGGGAATACGACAAGCTCATCTGTAATACCGCCTAAAGTTGCCAAGAGACGACAACCATTCACAATAATTCCATCCTCCGTCTTTTTCGTAATCCTTGCTGACAGAAATGGATCTTTTTGCTCAGATTGCGTAAGCTTGGATCTATTTACCTGTGGGTGAATTAATGTATGGGTTAAACTAATATCGTTTTCACGTGCATATTCATAGTAATTTGCTGCATTTTTAGCAAATTGATCACTTCCGCCGCCTTCTTGCGCAAAAAATTGACTCGCTGTACCGAAGGCCATAATACTTGTGTTCAAATAGTCTGGCGAACGCCCCATCATGCCACCGGAGAATGCAGCCCATTCGCTATGCATTTCACGTCTTTTGAATAAATCTTCCTTCGTTTTAGGAGCAATAAAAGATAGACCAACTTTTTGCCCTGATGTCGGAGAGGTATATAACATTTTTTCCGGTTTCTCGTGTTGTAAGTCGTAAAGACCCGCAACGCTTTCCACTACATTTTTAAATGCTGGATGTGTCGTAACATCTTCTACTTTTTCCCCATGAATCCATACTTCTGTTTGCCGTTTTTTTATCCCATCGATGTATTCTTTGCCCGTTCGTGCGCCCATTCTATTCCCTCCTCATTTGAAATAATATTTTCAGATCAATTTCTCACAAAATTTATATTTGAATTTTCAGAATACTAATTATAATACTAGACTAGTTGAATAGAAGACCTATACTACTTTTTAAATCTAGCGTGAATATTATTTTGTTTATAAGTGCCAGCTTCACTAAATTCAATTAGTTCCATGGACAAGGCTAAATATCGCTTAGCCATTAATGACGAGAAATGTTCTTTCATCACTTCAAAGAGCGCGGTACAAACTTCTTTCTTTATTTCATCTGAACGCCCAGCACCAATTTTAAATACAGCATGGACAAATGCATCATCCTCGGCACCATCTGCCACACGGTACTCTTTTAGTTCAATTGCCCTTGAGCGGATACCACCTATAGGAAAAATAGTGTCTCGCGCAATAAGAACTTTATGAATTTCCTCGAACAATTTCGGAAGATTCGCCTCTTCTTTAATATTATCCGTGTACTCTACGATAAAATGCGGCAAATATAGCCCTCCTTCTCACACTATGCATTTGTAAAGGATTCTTCTCCGATTATGGTATTTACTAAGCGACCAATTCCTTCTACTTCCGTGACGACAACATCTCCGACTACTGTATCGATAGACCCTTTTGGAGTACCTGTAAGAATGACATCATTTTCACTCAACGTCATAAAGCTACTTAAATACTCAATAATCGAAGGAATATCAAATATCATATCTGCTGTCGTTCCTTCTTGAACGAGTTCGTTGTTTACATGTGTTGTCAATTTTAGATTCATTGGGTCCGCAATATCTTTCATATCGACAATCCATGGACCAAATGGTGTACATGTATCACGATTTTTCACTCGCAAGTTTGGCCGATAATAGTTTTCTAAATAATCTCTGATGGCGTAATCATTGGCGACACTGTACCCTTTAATATATTTGTAAGCATTTTCTCTTTTTACATTTCTAGCTGTCTCACCGATGATTACGGCCAATTCACATTCATAGTGCATATAAGTGACATCCGATGGGCGACAGGTATATGCTTGATGCCCAATAAACGTATTCGGGCCTTTTAAAAAGACAAGCGGTTCAGAAGGAGCAGCAAATGCAAGTTCCGCTGCATGATCTGCATAGTTAAGTCCTAATGCAAAAACCGTACGCGGCTCTATCGGCGTAAGCCAAGATACATTGTGCTCTTCAACTATTCGACCATCGTCTAATTTAAGATACCCTTCCCATTCAATCGCTTCATGGATAGCCCCCCCATATGCAATTCTTGCTCTTCTCATATCGTCCCCCTCCGATTAATCTCTGTTTCTTCTAAAATAATATTTTCTAGACTTCCGATTCCAGTTATTTCTATTCTTATTTTATCTCCAACTTCTGCTTGTGGAGCCTCTTCAGGAATTCCTATGAGTAACAAGTCACCTTTGCTTAACGTCATAAACTCAGTTACATCCACGAGTAAACGGGAGACTGTACGAATTAAATTGGATGTTGAACTTTCTTGTCGAAGCTTATCATTAATGAATACTCGAATGATTAAATCATCAGGATTATCCACTTCATGACGATCAATTATCCAAGGACCAATTGGACAAAATCCATCACGTGCATGATGTTGAACTGCTGGACGGTATAAACTATCATGTGGCACACTTACATCATTCACAATTGTGTACCCTGCAATATAAGTTAGCGCAGTTTCTTCATCCACTGCGACAGCCTTCTTTCCTATTACTAATCCTAGTGTCGCTCCCATTTCCAGTTTAGTTATCCCTATTGGCATGGGGATTGCTGCTCCATGTCGGTTAAAGGTATTTGCCGGTTTAATATAAAGAACAGGGGCGATTGGAGGCGAATTATATGGTTTATTATTGACAGCATCCCCAAGCCTTTCAAGTGCTCCCTTATAGTTCAGAAGTGTGCCAAAAACTGTCCCCGTAATTGGTGTATCGAATT
Source organism: Psychrobacillus sp. NPDC058041 (assembly GCF_042885655.1). Taxonomy (NCBI): domain Bacteria; kingdom Bacillati; phylum Bacillota; class Bacilli; order Caryophanales; family Bacillaceae; genus Psychrobacillus; species Psychrobacillus sp. NPDC058041. The sequence continues at coordinate 100,196 of NZ_JBHVRO010000004.1, read as the reverse complement.
GTATTTCATTTGCACTTAATATATTGTCCTTTATCCTAACTGTATTCGTTCCGGTATTTACTTCTCCGAATACTAGTTCACGTTTCCCTAACACTTTCATCTTGGCACTGCTCATATGCTTCACCCCTTAGGCTATTCTCCAGAGCACAAATATATTTCCCGAGAAATATGGAGCGCAAATTATACTGATAATAATGCCTTATCACTAGTTAATTTCTCTCCCCGAATGCGTTGGAATTCATCCATCAGTTTAGGAATTGTTAGCTTTTTCTTTTCATCAGCTTCTATTTCTAAAATGATCTGACCTTTATCCATCATAATAAGCCTGTTCCCTAAATCTAAAGCTTGTTGCATATTATGGGTGATCATCAGCGTTGTAAGCTGATCTTTTTCTACAAGTTTCTTAGTTAAGTTCGTAATTAGTTCTGCTCGCGAAGGATCGAGCGCAGCGGTATGCTCATCAAGAAGCAAAATAGATGGTTGGGTAAAAGTAGCCATCAAGAGAGATAGAGCTTGCCTCTCTCCACCAGAAAGCATCCCTACTTTTGCATTCAACCGATTTTCAAGGTTTAAATGAAGCGTTTCAAGCGAAGTACGGAAAAATTCACGACGTTTCTTGTCTACGCCCTTTTTTAATGAACGTTTTTTGTTTCGTGAATAAGCCATCGCCAGGTTTTCTTCAATCGTCATCGTAGGTGCTGTGCCTGCCATTGGATCTTGAAATACCCTTCCAATCATTTGAGAACGCTGATATTCCGGTACTCTTGTAACGTCTTTATTCGCAATTTCAATTACACCAAAATCAGGAGAAAGAGCGCCGGATATCATATTCAACATAGTCGATTTTCCAGCTCCGTTGCTTCCAATCACCGTCATAAAATCTCCAGGATTTAACTGAAGATTAATTTGATCCAAAGCAATTTTTTCATCAGGAGTTGCTTCATTAAATAATTTATTGACCTGACTGAGCTTTAGCAACGGGATTTCCCTCCTTCATTAGCAAATGTTTTTGTTCTACTAAACGTTCCGCATGGCGTTTTGCTTTTCTACTTTTTTCTCGTTTCTTTTCAATGAATTGCGGCAAAATCAATGCTCCAATTACAATAACTGCCGTAATTAATTTCATATCTCCTGTATCGAGAAAATTCACTCGAAGTGCAAGACCAAGTACGATTCGATAAATAATAGCTCCTGCAATTACAGCAAATGTTGTTCGAAGAATCGTTTTAGTTCCAAAAATCGCCTCACCAATAATAACGGAAGCGAGTCCAATAATAATCATTCCAATACCCATTCCGATGTCAGCAAATTTTGCATACTGAGCGATCAATGCTCCTGAGAAGGCTACAAGTGCATTTGAAAAGCCAAGACCGACAATAATGAGTGTGTCAGTATTAGCAGATAAACTTCGAATCATTTTCTTATTATCGCCAGTAGCTCTTATCGCAAGACCTACTTCGGTTTTCAAAAACCAATCGACGATAAATTTAATGATTAAAACAATAATAATCATGACGAACACTGTACCCCAGGTTGAAGGCAAGTTCTGTAGTCCTAGACTACTTAAGTAATTATTAATGGTAGTATCAATGCCTAAAGAGCCCCAAAATGATTGGAACTTACTAAACATTGTTTCAGCATTTAATAAAGGTATATTCGGACGACCAATGGAATTTGGAGACGTTAGCCCCATTATGCGTAAATTGATGGAGTACAAGGCAATCATCATTAATATTCCAGATAGCAGCGCATTAATTTTTCCTTTTGTATGTAGGAGTCCGGTTACACATCCAGCAAGAAAACCCATAACTATAGCTACTGCTGTAGCTACCACTGGATGGTATCCAGTGATAATCATCGTGGCAGCTACCCCAGCTCCTGTTACAAAACTACCGTCCACTGTTAAATCCGGAAAATCTAGCACTCGGAATGATATATACACTCCAAGTGCCATAATTGCATAGATGATTCCTTGCTCCACAGATCCAAATACAGCTGCAAACATACAGAATCACCTCCTATTTATTCAACAAGCTCAGCTTTCCATTCATCTTTAATGTCAATTCCTAAAATAGCAGCTGTTTTTTTATTCAAAACCAATTTTAACTTTTGTGGGATTTGAACAGGTAAGTCAGCTGGCTTGCTTTCACCTTTTAAAATTTTGACAGCCATTTGTCCTGCTTCGTAGCCAATGTCATAATACTCAAATCCATAAGCAGCTAACCCGCCTCGTTTAACAGAGTCAAATTCCCCTACCATCATCGGAATTTTGTTATCGTTTGCTACTGAAATTACGGATTCAAGCGCGGAAACAACCGTGTTATCTGTAATGATGTACATTGAATCCACTTTACCAATTAATGATTCAGCTGCTTGTTTCACATCTGCAGATGTTGCAACAGACGCTTCCACAACAGTCATATCCATACCTTTTAACATTTCTTTTACCGCATCTACTTGTGCACGAGAGTTTTGCTCTCCAGAGTTAAACACCATTCCAACCTTTTTCGCACCTAATTGTTCTTTAAGGAACTTCATCGTATCGGAAATTGCATCAGGATGAGCATCAATTGTACCTGTTACATTACCACCCGGTTTTTCCATTGATTTAACGAGTTCTGCTCCAACTGCATCTGTTACGGATGTGAAAACAATTGGAATATCAGATGTCGCACTCGCAGCAGCTTGAGCACTAGGTGTAGAGTTAGCAAATATTAGATCCACCTTTGCACTAACAAGATTCGTCGCTATTGTAGTGTTAGCACTATTATCCCCTTGAGCAATTTGTTTATCATATTCTGCATCAATTCCTGCATCTTCTAAAGCCTTTTGAAAACCATCTAAAGCAGCATTCAAAGATGGATGTTCTACAATTTGAGTGACGCCAATTTTATATTTCTTAGAGGATCCCGCCTTTTCTCCTCCATCACCACATGCAGCAAGAATTAATGTAGTACTAAAAATAACAGCCATCATTTTTTTCCAAGTGTTCTTCATTTACCTTTCCCCCTCTTAAGTTGTTTTGATTTATTTTGTATTTATGTGAATCCAAATAAAATTTTAATATTCCGTCTATTTAAGATACATGCGCACATGTGCTTTTAGTAGATATTAAGAATTTTTATAAGGTTTAGCATGAATCGCTTGTCCGATAAGCCCTTCTACCACTTCCAGTAGCCCTTCGTTGAATCCCGGATGTGCATAATGCGGAAACTTTATGTCCTCTTCTTTCGCAGCCATTTCAAGTAACTGTACAAACGAGCCTGACATTTCAACTGCTCCTTCTCCAATCATATGAATACCTTGAATGATTTCAGTAGTTGAATCGGAAATAACTTTAATAAACCCATCCTTTTTGCCAGTAATTGTTGCATAACCGTTCCCACCAAGAGCAAATTGACTGACACGAATAGACAACCCAATTTCGCGTGCACTTTGTTCCGTGAGCCCTACCGAGGCAACTGGTGGAATTGTATGCGCGACAACCGGCATAAATGTAAGGTCAACTTCCGTTTTTTCTCCTACTATGGAGGACACAGCAGCTTTTCCTTGCTTGATTGCTTTTACTGCGAGCATTGGACCTTCCGTTACATCTCCAATTGCATATATGGAAGGGATCGATGATTGCATATTTCCATCTATCTTTATGAATCCCTCAACTGTTTGTTCAATCTGGAAACGACTAATTCCTAGAGAATCCAAATTTGGTTTCCTTGTTCCGGAAACGAAGAGATGAGATCCATGAATTGTCTCTTCTTCATTTTTATCCGTTAAGAACGTTATTGATATCTCGTCATCCGTCTCATTAGTTGAAACGAATTCCATTTCTTTATGCACGTTAATTTTACGTTTTTTAAATACACGAAGTAATTCTTTATTAATGGATTCATCGAAAGGAAAGCCTTTGTCATCTATCACTATACTAACTTTTGCTCCTAATGCAGCAAAACTAGAAGCAGCTTCGAGTGCAATGTAATCTTGACCCCTTACTATAAGATGCTTCGGTATCTCTTCCAATTTAAATAGTTCATGAGGAAAGAGAGTTCTTTTCCCATTTTCTTTCATCTTAGTCGGTAGAATCGGGGAACTACCTGTTGCGATAATTACTTGTTCAAATTCAAAAATATCGAATTGGTGTCCTTTTTCTACACCGATTTTGTCTACAGCAAGGAAGGTAGCTTTACCTCGTATTAATTCAATTTTGTTTACCTTACATAAACTTTCTACACCAGATCTAAGTTGGTGGATAACTTTCGCTTTATAGGCACTTAGCTTTTGGAAATCCAAAAGGTTATCCGAACTTCCGATACCAAGTTCTTGCAAATGTGCGGCTTCTGAGCGTTTAGCTGCTACGTGTGTATAAACTTTAGAAGGAATGCATCCTTCATTTAGACAAACACCACCCATGTCAGCCTGTTCAATTAGCGTTACGGAGAGACCAAGCTGTGCAGCCCGTATGGCAGCACTGTAGCCGCCTGGTCCTCCTCCAATGATTATGAGTTTTCGTTCCTGACTGATCTCCCCAACAACCATTTTATATCATCTCCATCATTAGTTTGTGGGGGTGTTCGATTAGGCTTGCAAAGCGATTCGTAAATTTAACGGCCGTCGCTCCATCCGCTACACGATGGTCAAATGCCATAGACAGTGTCATAATACGACCGATAACAATTTCATCATATTCATTGACGATAGGTTGTTTTTTCGTTTTGTGAAAAGCAATTAGAGCCGTTTCAGGATAATTAATAATTGGGGTTGCACCAGTACTACCTAGTGGTCCAACATTACTCACTGTAAAAGTACTATTTTGCATTTCAAACGGTTGTATCTTCCCTTCGATCGCTCTTTTTGTTAAACCTTTGACTTCATTATTAATCTCTTTAATCGTTTTCTTATCGACATCATGGATAACAGGGACGATTAATCCGCTATCCGTGTTTGTTGCGATACCAATATGGTAGTTTTTCTTGAGTAATATCCTACTATTCTCTTCATCTAGTTCTGCATTGAATATCGGAAAGTCCTTCAATGCAATAACAAGTGCTTTAATAAGAAATGCGGATATGCTCACTGACTCACCAGATGTTTTTAATTGCTCATTCATTTCAAACAGTTTCGTCATATTAACTTCATCAAAATGAGTGACATGCGGGATTGTAAAAAGTGATTTCGTCATCTTTTCAGCAATCTTTTTTCGAATACCTCTAAAAGGAATTTCATCAGGAGCTTCTTGAACTACAACCGCTTGCTTCACATCATTTACATGCTCCTTCTCGGTTTGTAGACCTTTTAAGAACCGAAAAACATCTTCTTCGGTTATTCTTCCTGAAGGATCAGCAGCATGGACGTCTTCCAGATTTATATTGTTGTCGCGCGCAATTTTTCGTGTATATGGTGCAGCAAGTACTCGTTTAAAAGTAGTAGGTGCTGTTGCTTTTTCAAGCGGAGGAATCGCCTTTTTCTCTTTAACTTGTTTCATTTCTATCGATGATTTTAGTTCTGGCTGACCACCCCCATCTACTTCAATGTAGAGTAGACTTGTTCCTACTTGAACAATTTCACCAACTTCAATAGGAATTTTTTTCACGATACCTGAGCAGGGCGATGTGAGTTCAGCAACCATTTTATCTGTTTGTACTTCGACAAGAGGCTGATCCGTCATTACCGAATCTCCAACTTTGACTAAGTAATGGATCACTTCCCCTTCCGTCATTCCTTCCCCGACATCATGTAGCTTTACTTCGAGCATCCCATTTCCTCCTTAAAAATGTACCACTTTTTCTATTCCTTCCATGACGCGTGCTTGTGTTGGTAAATAATGTTCTTCTAGTGCAAAGAATGGAACCGGAACGTCAAATCCTGTTACACGTTCGATTGGAGCTCGAAGATAGAGGAAAGCGGTATCATTGATAATTGACACGATATCGTTCCCAAGACCGCCAGTATTATGCGCTTCATGGATAATAACCGCTCTAGTTGTCTTCTGCACGGACCCCGCAATAATATCGCGATCTATTGGATACAATGTTCGCAAATCGATAATTTCACAACTAATACCCTTTTTCTCTGCCTGTTCAGCTGCTTTTTCCGCTATTCCAATCATAGCTCCCCAAGCAATTAGAGTTACATCAGTACCCTCCCTTACTATTTTTCCTTTACCAATTTCCACCGTATATTTACCGACAGGGACTGCTTCTCTCTTTGCTCGATAGTTTTTCATAGGCTCCAAAACTATCACAGGGTCAGGATCTTCCATGGCTGCAATCAACAAACCTTTTGCATCGAATGGATTAGATGGGCAGACAACTTTGATACCAGGCATATGCGTGAACAAAATTTCTGTACTGTCCGAATGTATTTCTGGAGCACGAATTCCAGCTCCGTATGGTGCCCGTATAACCATAGGAACTGTAAAACGGGACATTGTTCGCATTCTAATTCGTGAGACATGTGTCATAATTTGTTCGTACGCAGGATAAATAAAACCGAGGAATTGAATCTCCGCAACCGGTCTAAAGCCATTAACCGCAAGGCCAATTGAAGTACCGATAATTCCTGCTTCTGAAAGCGGTGTATCGACCACTCGGTCATCACCAAACACTTCCTGAAGTCCTTCCGTTGCACGGAAAACCCCTCCGTTTTTCCCGATATCTTCACCAAGAATGATAGTTCGATCATCCTCTTCTAGCATTAAACGCATACCATCATTAATCGCTTGAATTAACGTCAGCTGCTTTGTCGTCTCGGTTTTTTGATCCGACTCTTTCAATTGTGCCATTCATTAATGCCTCCCTAAGTGTGATAGGTACGCTTCTTTTTGTTCAGCGAGATGAGCTGGCATTTCAGCGTATACATGATTGAAAACGTCCGCTACGTTTGGCGGCGGAAATTTCTCCATTTCTTCAACAGCCGCTTCCACTTCACTATTCGTTTTTTCTCTAGTCGCTTCAATCCACTCATCATTCCAGTAACCGTAATTTTTCATAAATAACTCTAATCGTGATAGAGGATCAACAAATATCTCCCCTTGTTTTTCAGAACGATACTTTGAAGGATCATCAGCAGTCGTGTGTGCACCTTTTCTCCAAGTAATTGCTTCTATTAAAGTCGGGCCATTTCCATTTCGTGCATAGTCAAATGCTTTTTTCGTTTCAAAATAAACTACAAAGCAATCGTTTCCGTCAATTCTTACCCCTGGCATGCCATAAGCAACTGATTTTTGTGCTATAGTTGCCGAATTCATCTGTTTTTCAATTGGAACGGATATCGCATACCCATTATTTTGGTTAAAAAAGACGACCGGCACTTTGAATACACTCGCAAAATTCAAGCCTTCATGAAAATCGCCTTCCGAAGTTGCACCATCTCCGAAATAAGCAATTGCTGCATTCTGTGTTCCTCTTCTCTTTTCAGCCCAGGCAGCCCCAACTGCATGGGGAATTTGAGTCGCGATAGGAACAGCTGGTGGGAAAATATTTCTATCAGGCGGAGCTACACACCCCTCCACTCTGCCATTCCAATATAAAAACGTTTGAACCATACTTTTTCCAAATGTGATTGTTGCACCATGATCTCGATAAGTCGGGAATACCCAGTCGTCAGCATTTAACGCGAGTGAGCTCCCAACTTGAGCCGCTTCCTGTCCTTCAAATGGCGCATAAGTTCCAAGCCGTCCTTGTCTTTGCAAATTAATCGCCTTTCTATCAAAAGTACGGACCCGTAGCATGTGATAATAAAGGTCTTTAACCAATTGCTCATCAATTTGTTTTTCAAAGCTCGCATCTACAAGAAAGCCCTCATCATCTATTATTCTTTTAATAGGATAGTTATGTTCCACTTAACTGCCTCCAATCAAGATAGTCTATTCAAAAATGGGAAGGGTTTACTGAATCTTGTTAAACGACCATTTTGGTTTTGTTGGTGCTGAGTAAAAACTATTCCGTTTTCTTCGACTTTCTATTCGTTTCTCACACATCTCATTCGCCGATTCCTCTGTTGTTTTTCCACTACTCGCAGCATCCTGATACACTTCCAAAATCGCATCGTATATATGTTTAGTTTTTGCTAATACACGTTCCTTATTAATACCATACAATTCATCCGCTACCTGAATGAGCCCCCCAGAATTTACGATGTAGTCCGGTGCATATAAAATCCCTTTATCACGTAACAACTTGCCGTGTCTATCATCTAATAATTGATTATTGGCGGATCCTACAATCGCTTTAACTTTAAACTTAGGGATTGTAGTATCGTTAATAATCCCACCAAATGCACATGGAACGAATATATCCGCTTCTTGCGAATAAATGTCATCATTTGCAACAATTTGTACTTTTCCCGGTGTTTTTGCTGCTACTTCCTCAATTGCCTTCAGACTTTCTTCGTTAATATCTGTTACGTAGATGTGAGCACCAGCTTCAAGTAATCCACTTGCTACTTTGAATCCAACCTTTCCTAGACCTTGAATCGCATAAGTCTGTTGCCCTAATTCGTCACTTCCATATAGCAACTGATTAGTCGCTTTTATACCGTACAAAACACCTGCTGCTGTTGGTATAGAAGAATCACCACCACCTCCATATACCTCTGGCAGGCCGTTAACGAAGTTCGTTTCTTTCATCGCATGAATGAAATCATCCATCGTCGTCCCCATATCCGTTCCTGTATAAAAGCGACCACCTAGTGAGTTTACAAATTGACCAAACGCGCGAAATAATTCCGGAGATTTATCTGTTTTAGGATCACCGATAATAACTGCTTTTCCGCCACCGAAATCTACGTCTGCCGCTGCACATTTGTACGTCATTCCTTTTGAAAGACGCAGAGCATCTTCCAACGCTTCTTCAAGACTGTTATAAGGTTGCATACGACATCCACCAAGTGCCGGTCCAAGCGTTGTGTCGTGGATTGCAATTATTGCACGTAAGCCAGTGGATGGATCATTACAAAAAACCACCTGTTCATGCTTAGCCATCTTATCGAAGAGATTAAATTCTTTTGTCATTGAAAATTTATCTGCCATTATCATCTTTTAAGCCCCCTCGGCGATTAGTTCTTAACTAAATTAATTTCTTTTTCTTAGGAAATAATGAAGCGCTTTTTAGTTTTTCAGCAATCATTTTTTTCGGTAAAATTACTTGCTTCACTTCACCTTTTCCGATGATACCGTTGTGATTTGATGCAGTCACTTTGGTCAGTACTACATTGTCAAACAGTCCCTCTAAGGTTGCAGTTAGTGTAACTATGGAACCGAGTGTAGAAGGTGCTAAATGGTTTAGTTTAACCGATGCTCCCATTCCCTCTTCATCGTCTTCCAAAAATGGTAGAATAATTTTTCTAGAAACCCACTCCATATGATATGTCATAGCTACTGTTGAATAGACAGGATGCACAACTTCTCCTTCAAATGAAGCAAACATATCCTCGGTTACAATTATTTCTATTGTCTCTTCTCTACCTAATTCCATCCCCCGCCTCATCATTTCACCTCTATTTACTATATGGTAGATTGTTAATAAAACAGAATGGTGTTTCGACAATTTAATTCACCATTCAACAAAAAGTTGTAAACGCTTACATAATTAACGACAAATTCACTTAGCATAACAGTATTATAACGTAATAGTATCAATCCGTAATACGATAGTCAATACAATAATCAGAAAAATCTATGTATTTCGAATTAATTTTTCCCAGAATATACATATCACAGAAAAGATTTTTACACTCAGATTTATAGCTCTGAAGTTCACTTTCCGCGGGGCGAGCAACGAGCCTCCTTCTCAGCTAATGAGTCCACATAACGCGATTTGTTAAATAGGGCTGTTCAATAATATGAAAATCGTTGAATCGGCTCCCTTTCCGCACGGCGTTTCTTTAGTCGCCTCGCACGTTGCGGGGTTTTCTGCTAACGCTATTCCCGCAGGAGTGTCGCCTTTTTCAACGATTTACTATAGATAGTTTTTCAGTGCCCACATGAGCTATATAGATACTTATTTACAGATTTTTCTCCAAAAATCCACTCTCTATATGAGATTACATTCCAGCATCTCAGTGGCAGACACTAAGCTATTTCGCTAGTAAACTCTTAAATTCTTTAGAGGATTTACACATTTTATTTTCTGCTTCTTTCATCATTTCATCGATTAATTCTTTTACTGTCGGAATGTCTTCTATTAAGCCTGCGATTTGACCACTATTAATAAAACCATTTTCCATATCGCCTTCGATCGCACCTTTAATATGTTGTTTTTCCGATGTCATTTCACTATATTGCTCTAAAGTCATTCCCATCTTATCTAACTCATCTAGCTTCATCGCATATGGAGTCTTTAAAATTCTTCTTAAGCGTCCTACACTTCTTCCAATAATCAGCGTTTCTGTATCACTTGCCGCCACTAGGTTTTGCTTGTACACATTGTGAAAAGGTGCTTCCTTTGTTGCAATTAAACGAGTACCAATTTGTACACCACTAGCACCTAGCATAAGTGCAGCAGCCAATCCTTTGCCGTCGCCTATTCCTCCTGCTGCTAAAACGGGAATTTTTACATGCTTCACTATTTGTGGTATGAGCGTGAAGGTCGTTAGTTCTAGGTTTGAGTTGATGCCCGCTGCTTCAAACCCTTCTGCAACGAGTATATTAGCACCAGCTTGTTCCGCTTTTTGTGCATGCTTTACAGAAGCTACAAGCGCTATAACTATTACACCATGCTCATGAAGTACAGGAATATAAGGACTTGGATTTCCAGCTGATAATGAAACAATCGGAACTTTATGCTTGATAACAAGATCAATCAGTTCATTTACAAAAGGCGAAACACTAATCGCGATGTTTATAGCAAAGTTCTTATTTGTTCGCTGCTTCGTTTCGAGTATTATCTTCTCTACTTCCGTTGGTGACATGGTCCCACAACCTATTGTGCCAAGACCTCCAGCTTCTGATACAGCTGCAGTGAGTTGAGCGTTGCTAATATTGCCCATTCCACCTTGAATAATTGGATAGTTAATTTTTAGCTTTTCACATATATATATCATTTTTTATCCACCTCTCACCAAATATGTTATATTAAAATTAATAGAATAACAATTCCGATAATTTTAAAAGCGAGGAGAAAATTTATGATTATTTCGTATAAAGGGAAAAAACCTAAGTTAGATCCCACTGTTTTTGTTGCACCAGGAGCCAAAATTATTGGAGAGGTTCAAATTGGAGAAGAATCTACGATTTGGTTTAATGCGGTTCTACGAGGAGACGAAGGATTGATTTCAATAGGTAAAAAATGTAGCATTCAGGACAATTCGACCATTCATTTATATGAGGATGCGCCAGTTGTAGTAGAAGATGAAGTCACTGTTGGACATAATGTCATTCTACATGGCTGTAAGGTAGGGAAACGTTCAATTATTGGGATGGGTTCTACCATTCTGGATCATGCCGAAATTGGGGAAGAGTGCATTATCGGTGCCAACACATTAATACCACCTGGAAAGAAAATTCCTCCCCGCTCACTAGTCGTTGGTTCGCCAGGAAAGGTAGTTAGAGAGTTAAACGAAAAGGATTTCGAGATTATCCAACTATCGATTAATACTTATGTTCAAAAAGGGTATGACTATAGAGAAATTTTTCAAAACGAAGAAAAGAAATAATACATGCAAATGAAATAATAAACACTATCTATAGTATAGCAGCAGCCAAGAATCAAATCTTGGCTGCATTTTCTATTTGGTCGGGAATATAAAGGGTAAAACAAGAAAAGGGCAACCATTGGCATGACGAAAGCAACCACTACTACACGAAGAGCAACAGATTCATTTATGAAAGCAACCACTTCTCAAATTGTAAGAGATAACTTGTGAAACTTTCATAAAGTTGTTAGGTTTAAGACGTCAGATTTTTATTAACACGTCGAAAGTTGTTAATCCATAAGAAGCGGATGATCATCTGCATCATATCCTTTGTCTTTCCGACGCATATCATTATCTTCTTGGAATACTTCTTCAAAAAATTTGCTTGCAGACTGTGCCAACAATTTATAATATTGTTCAAATAACAGAGCTGCATGGTTGCCACTCCAAATTTCGGGGAGTAATTCTTTTGGAAGCCCAGGATCAGTAAAGAGAAATTTTCGGTATTCGTGTACGAGATTAGTCCGTTCCACAAAACACTCTGCATCTGTCATCCGTCCATCGTTTATCATACTTTGATGAACAATATATTGTTCGCTATAGGTCGAAATAAATTCTTTATATTTCCCATCGATTTCTTGAAGTGGCCAGCTTTTTTCAACAAGCTCTCTGTTTGCTTGCGGCCCTTTGTATTCCGATACAAAGAAATCTACATAAGTTTGTATTTCATATTTTTTAATAAGAAACTGTACTTCTTTTTCAAGATTGTTCGGCGAAATCCAGCACCCATTGGAAAAGCTTCCAAATCCACTCCATAAAAGCTCTTTTCGGAGTTCATCACGGATTTGTCTTTTTTCTTCCGGAATGGTATACATAAGCATACGCCACTTTCCATCCCAATCGTTTGGCATCAATTTAAAAATCCGAATCGCAGCTTCTTCCATCCGTGCTTCTCCGCGTTCAGTCAGAAAGTAATAACTCTTATTTCCTTTTTTCTCGGATTCGAGCCACCCTTGTTTCATCATTCTTGATACAGCTACCCGCACCGACTGTTCATTATGGCCAAATTCCTTCAATAATCGGATTAAGCTCCCAATCCAAATTTTGTTGCCGTAATGACGGATATAATCTCCGTATATTGTAAATATCATTGATTGCGTATTCGACATATAGACTCACTCTTTCTTTTTTCCTACCTAACAATATATCACGCTTCTTTTCTTCTTTCATTATTTTGTTATAAGAAAGTAAAGACCCCTACATTTAGGGTAATTCGACTTTATGAGTTGTGGTTGTCCAATAAATAAGAAAATCGTTGAAATTGCTCCCTTTCCGCGGGCGTGCCTTATACTCCCCCGCTGGGCTGCGGTGTCTTCGGCTACCGCTGTTCCCGCAGGAGTGTCGCCTTTGTCAACGATTTTCTAGAATGATTGAAATGGTAGGGAGGAAATCGTGGAAATTCCCCTCTACTTTTTGTCTCTATGAAAACCACATATCAAGCTTCTCACAATAGAAAGACTAAATAATGGTGATATGCAAAATTATTTCAAGCCAAGATACCCTTAACTTAATACTTGGTCCTTATTATCTGTTTAAAAACAATTCTCGAATACAGTACACTGATTACTTCCCTAAGAAGATTGGTTTTCTTTTCTCGCTGAATGCGTGTAGTGCTTCCATTCGATCTACTGTTGGAATTGTTAATTCGTATGCCTTAGATTCAATTGCGAGTCCAGTTTGCAAATCGGTATTCATCCCTTGCGTAATTGCATATTTTGCTTGCTTAATCGCCACAGGACCATTTCCCATCATTTCATATGCAAGTTGTTCACAAACCTCAAGAAGGTTTTCTTTCTTCGCAGTTTTCAAAACTACCCCAAGGTGAACTCCTTCTTCTGCTGTGAATTTCCTTGAAGTGAAGATTAGTTCCTTCGCTTTCATTTCTCCAACTAGCCTTGGAAGTCTTTGCGTCCCGCCCGCACCTGGGATGATAGCCCAACTCGTTTCCGTTAGACCCATTTTCACTCCTTCAGCTGCAACGGAAAAATCACATGCAATCATTAATTCAAAACCACCACCGAATGCATATCCATTTACAGCAGCAATCGTCGGCTGTGGGAGATTTGCAATGTTGTTGAACACATCACGAATCGCTTTCACATTTCTTCGAACTTCTGTTTCCTTCAATGTTTTTCGCTCTTTTAAATCAGCACCTGCACTAAATGATTTGTCACCTGCTCCAGTAAAAATGACTACTCTTACTTCCGCATCAAGCGAAATCGCATCAACCACTTTTTGAAGCTCATGCAATGTTTCATAATTAAAACAGTTCAATGCATCTTCACGATTAATAGTGACATACGCAATATTGTTTTCTTTTCTTAGTAAGACAGTTGTCATTTTGTCAGCTCCTTTTCGATTAAAAGACTACCACACTCTCTCTGTTACTCTTCCTTTATGTTTAAAAAGAGTACTGACTCTTGAAGGGCAGCCTTATTCAACTTCTTATTCTGGTATACGTTCAAAAATCGTTGCAATTCCCTGCCCTACACCAATGCACATCGTGGCTAATCCGAACTGAACGTCTTTTTTCTTCATTTCATATAAAAGTGTTGTAACAATGCGAGCACCACTTGCACCTAAGGGGTGTCCAAATGCGATTGCTCCGCCATTGACGTTTACTTTTTCAGTATCTAAGTCTAACTGGCGTATGCACTCCAGTGATTGGGAAGCAAATGCTTCGTTCAATTCTACGAGTCCAATGTCTTTAGTTGACAATCCTGCACGGTTCAAAGCTTTTCTAGAAGCAAAAATTGGCCCTAGCCCCATAACAGAAGGTTCAAGTCCCGCAGTCGCTCCCGTAACATATTTTGCTAAAGGCTTTAAATTCAATTCTTTCGCTTTTTCGGCACTCATCAGTAGTAAAGCAGCCGCACCGTCATTTACACCTGAAGCGTTGCCTGCCGTAACGGTACCGCCTTCAAATAATGGTTTTAGTTTTCCAAGTTTCTCAAGCGTAGTATCAGGACGTGGATGTTCATCTTGATCTACAATGATTTCATTGCCTTTTCGGTCCTTATAGATAACAGGAACAATTTCTTCAGCAAAACGATTTTCTTCTATTGCTTTTTTTGCACGTTGCTGACTTTCGAAAGCAAATAAATCCTGATCTTGCCGAGTTATATGATACCTCTGTGCAACGTTTTCTGCTGTTTGCGGCATCGTGTCTACACCGTACATTTCTTTTAGTTTTTTATTTGTAAAACGCCAGCCAATCGTTGTATCTAGCAGTTCCATATTGCCACGCGGAAATTCTTTATCTGGCTTTGCCATAACAAGTGGGGCACGAGTCATACTTTCAGTACCCCCTGCAATGTAAATATCTCCTTCACCGACTGCAATTGCTCTAGCTGCGTACATGATAGCGTCAAGTCCCGACCCACACAGACGGTTAATAGTCGTGCCTGCGACTTCGACTGGTAAGCCAGCTAACAATCCAGACATTCGTGCAACGTTCCGATTATCTTCACCCGCTTGATTTGCATTTCCGAAAACTACTTCTTCAATTTTTTCTGGGGAAAGCTTAGGATTTCGATCAACAAGTGCTTTAATAACGATAGCTCCTAAATCATCCGGTCGCACATCTTTTAAGGCACCATTATATCTTCCGATAGGCGTACGGACAGCATCCACAATGACAACTTCTCTCATTTCGTCACCAACTCTTCCCCAGTTGTATAGTCGTATACACCCTTACCAGTCTTTCTTCCAAGTCGCCCCGCTTTGACATATTGCTCTAGTAGAGGTGCTGGACGATACTTCTCCCCAAGCTTTTCGTGTAAATATTTCAAGTTATTCAACCGCGTATCAAGTCCGACTAAATCTACAAGTTCGAACGGTCCCATTGGGTAATTTAACCCTAGCTTTATTGCTTTATCAATTTCTTCGGGTGTGCCTAGCCCTTCTTGAAGCATGTAAAATGCTTCGTTGCCAACTAGTGCGCTTATCCGGCTCGTTACGAACCCAGGAAATTCATTTATGACGACAGTTTCTTTACCCATTTGTACAGCTACTTCTCTAATTAATTCTGCCGTCTCATTACTCGTTTCTAATCCCCGAACAATTTCGACAAGAGGCATTTTATGTACTGGGTTAAAAAAGTGCATTGCTATTGTTTTCTCAGGACGTTTACCAAAAGAAGCTATTTCCGTTGGGCTCATCGTTGAAGTATTCGTAGCAAAATAACAATGAGCTGGAGCATATTCTTCTATCGTTTCAAACACTTGTTTTTTAATTTCCATCTTTTCAGGAACTGCTTCAATAATTAAGTCCGCAATACTAGACGCTTTTTCAAGGTCGCTTTCATAAGTCAAATTTCTACGGGATTGTTCCGCTTGTTTAGATGAAATTTTTCCAAGCTTAACACCTTTCTCAAAAATGCTATCTATTTCTTGTTTCGCATTTTGTAATGCAGAATCATTATTATCGACTAGGGTCACAGCATATCCACCAACCGATCCTACATAAGCGATTCCTCTCCCCATCACACCTGAACCTATAATTACAATATGGTTAATCATCGTTATCCTCCTTTGATAATGAAAGAAGACGGACAGGGTTCTAATAATCCCTGTCCGTAATCCTACTCTATTTTTACATAAGAAAGCATAAACTTTTCTCTGTAGTATCTGTCCAGACTCCAGCGCCTTGCCCCTCGGGGTCAAATGTGAAAAAGCTGTGGTGGCTAGGGAGCTGCCTCCTCGCTTTTCCCCATTTGCCTGTCGGGGCAGATATAGGCGCTTGCGCTTTTCTATTTACAGTCCGAACGGATTTAGTGGACGACTGCCATAGTATGCTAGAATGCTCTTCGTTTCAGAGTATAGATCTAGTGTCTCGATACATAACTCGCGTCCGAAACCAGATTGCTTATAACCACCAAATGGTGTCCCAGGGAATGCAGAAAATGGACAGTTTACCATAACAATTCCTGCCTGGATCTGATTTGCAACACGTGTTGCACGTGCACCATCTTTTGACCAAATCGCTGAACCTAACCCAAACTCAGTATCGTTCGCTAGTCTTATAGCTTCTTTTTCATCTTTAAATTTCATCACAACGACAACTGGACCGAAAATTTCTTCTTTAACAACCGTAATATTGTGATCTACGTTTGCAATTATCGTCGGCTCATACCAGAATCCATTTCCGTATCCTTCTGGCTTTGCAACATTACCTCCAACAAGAATTTCTGCCCCTTCCTTTCGAGCAGATTGAACGTAACCATCGATTGTATCCAGTTGACCTTGATCTATAATAGCGCCGACATGAGTATCTTTATCAAATGGATTTCCTAGCTGTAGTTTTTTCGTTTTTTCAACAAACTTGCTCATGAATTCATCATAAATGTCTTCGTGAACATATAAACGAGAACGGGCTTCACATGATTGACCTGAGTTGTAGAAAATACCAAATAAAGAGCCATCTACTGCAGCTTCAATATCCGCATCTTCAAATACAAGATTCGGTGATTTTCCACCAAGCTCAAGAGTAACCCGTTTTAACGTTTGAGAGGCCTTGCCCATAATATCTTTCCCAATAGGGGTTGAACCAGTGAATGCTACTTTATCAACTTGCGGATGTTCCACTAAAAAGTTCCCGATGTCAGATCCCGAGCCTGGAAGAACATTTACTACGCCTGCTGGAACACCTGCTTCAAGACAAATTTCCCCAAGAATAATAGCAGTAAGTGGAGTAAGTGATGCCGGCTTCACAATTACAGAACAACCTACTGCAATAGCAGGAGCGATTTTCCAAGCTGCCATCATGAGTGGGTAATTCCATGGTATGATTTGCGCGCAAACACCAACAGGCTCCTTCTCTGTGTAGTTGTGGAATTGTCCAGGGACATTGTTAACTGTTCCGCGGTGACCAACAATTGCACCAGCATAAAACTCAAAATCCTCAATTGCTTGTGAAACTTGACCTTGCGCTGCGTGAAGAGATTTTCCAGTATCAAGAATTTCCAATTCAACAAGTTCATTGAAACGAGCACGCATTATTGCCGCAATTTTATTCAATACTTGCGCACGACGACCAATTGTTGACTTTTTCCACTTGCCATTATCAAACGCATCACGAGCAGCGGCAACGGCTTTTTCAGCATCTTCTTTTGAAGCTTTTGCAACTTCCGCTACAAGTTCACCTGTTGCCGGATTAAATGTCTTAATCGTTTCTCCTGTACTGCTTTTTACTTTTTCTCCGTTAATAATCAAATGATAAAATTCCCGTTTCATCGCTTCTTGCTCCATTTTGTTTTCACCAATTGTTGTCATGTGCTCAGCTCTCCTTATTTTCCTGAAAAAACAGGTTTTCTTTTTTCCATAAATGCACGGACACCTTCTCGATGATCATTTGTTAGACCAGCGATTCGCTGCCCTTGTGCTTCTTGCTCCAAGTAGTCTTCAAAAGAAAGTTCCGCAACCGCTTTCAAGGAACGCTTGATTAATCCAATTGCTTTTGTTGGCAAAGCGGCAAGATTTGCTGCAAATGCGGCAACGTCTTCTTCCCAAGTTTCTAATTGAATTAGTCTGTTCGCTAATCCCATTGCTACTGAATCAGCAGCTGTCACTTTTTCTCCCAAGATGGATAGCTCTGCAGCTTTAGACTGACCAACTAACTGTGTTAAATAATAAAGATTACCCGAATCTGGAATGAGGCCAACATGTATGAAAGCATTCAAAAAACTGGCACGTTCCGAAACAAGTCGGAAGTCACAAGCGAGCGCTAGGCTGAATCCTGCTCCGGCGGCTACCCCATTGACCGCTGCGACAATTGGTTTTTCACATTGTCTAATTTGCTTAATCATCGGTCCGTAGTGGTCTCTTAACACTTGACCATGATCCATATTCTCATCGACTTCTGCTAAATCCTGACCAGAACAAAATGCCCGTCCTTCGCCTGAAATGACAATACAACGAACTTGTTCATCAAACGTAGCGACTTTAATCGCGTCTTTCACTTCCCGATTCATTTGTGCGATAAATGCATTCAATTTTTCCGGTCTATTTAAATAAAGCCATGCAATACCGTCTTTAACGTCATAACGAATCGTTTCAAACATGTAACAACCTCCTTACTTCCCTTGATAATTCGGTTTTCTTTTTTCTACAAATGCATTCATACCTTCTTTTTGGTCTTGTGTGCCGAAAAGTAGGTAGAAGTTTTTTCGTTCATATTGCATTCCTTCATATAACGAGTAATCCACTGCTTTGTTGACCGAATCTTTAATGAGGCGCAATGAGAGAGGCGGCTGTTTAGCAAGTCGATCTGCGAATTTCATCGTTTCTTCCATTAATAGTTCAGAAGCAACAATTTTATTGATTACTGCGTGTTTAAGAGCCGTTTCCGCAGAAATACGCTCTCCAGTCCAAAGCCACTCCAATGCTTTTGTACGTCCAGCAAGTTTCGTCAGCCGTTGTGTTCCTCCTGCCCCAGGCATCACCCCGAGGCCAACTTCTGGAAATGAAAAGTCTGTACCGCTTGCAGCGATTAATAAATCACAGCAAAGCGCAAGCTCAAATCCACCTCCGAAAACGAACCCTTTTACCGCACCTATAATTGGTTTTTTTATGAGTGAAAAACGATCCCAATCAGCAAACTGATTTAATTGTTCCAGGCTAATTGGATTATCATCCATCATTTCATCTATATCTGCTCCCGCTGAAAAAGCACGCCCTTTACCGGTAAGTACGATAACCCGAACTTTTTCATCTTGGTCAAATCCTTCCATCGCAACGACAATTTCATTTACCATTTTCCGATTCAATGAGTTTAACTGCCGGGGACGATTTAGTTCAATAACCCCTACGTTTCCCGTTAAGGAAGTTTCAATGAATTCGAAACTGTTCATTACGCTTCCTCACCGATCATTAATGTAACAAGATCGCCTGCAAATCCCATCAAGTCCTTGCCAGATGCTCTTCCTTCAGGTGAACGTAGGCCTTCTTGCAATGCATCCAAACTATCGTAATGCATCTCACATGTGAGATAGTATTTTCCTTCTCCCCCCATCGGAGATCCTGTCACTTTCGTCACTTTCATCTCTCGAAGACCAGGAATTTTTGCCGTAAGGGGTGCGTGCACGTTGAAATAATGATTATCAAAAGCCTCTTTGTTTTCGGGATGTTTGTATAACGCGATTAATTTAGCCATTTTTCTTCTCCTCACTTCACATTAATGTAGAAACAGGTTTCATTGCTTCAAAAACATTTTTACAGCTTTTACAGTACAAAATACTTCTGCACGCTGTCGGTCCAAAAATATTTTCCATCGTTACATAAGTAGATCCACAATACGCACAATCGACATGCCATGAGCCGTCCTCTTCCAAATGACGGGGTGGAGGAGCAATTCCAAACTTCCTTAAATTCACATGTCCTTGTTCCGTTATTCGGTCAGACGTCCACGGCGGATGAAAGACGAATTCCACTTCGACTTCGTTCACTTCTGGTAGTTTTTTTACAGCATTCATCGTATTCATTTTGATAATTTCGAGTGCAGGACACCCTAAAAAAGTCGGAAGTAGAACTATTTTTACGTTATATCCTTCTGTAGTGACTTCTCCCACCATACCAAGATCTACTATGCTGATTGAATCAATTTCCGGATCATTTACACTTTTAAGTACTTCCAATACGCGGCCCACAGAAACTTCTACAGATGCAGTCATTCAGCTCACCTCTTTCCATCTTCGGATTACCAGACTGCTACTGAATCAAGTTTGTAAACTTCAGAAAGCGTAAGTAATGCTTCATCCAAGTCTTTTGTATGTTCGCCATTCCGTCCGTTTTTAGTAGGCAGATCTGGAATCGTCGGCACTTTCATTTGAAGAAAACTAAATACTGGTTCAATACCCGCTCTCCATTTTTCTTTCAACATTTCCTCACTAGCTATTAATCTACTTGTTTCAATTGCTTGTTTTTGGTTTCCATAAGAAAATACATCTCCAAAATCACCCATAACGAGTTCTATTGCATCGTTCATTTTCTTTTTTGCTACATCCGTAGAGCTTAGTAATTGTTTAAACCAAGTTTCCCAGTGTAATCTATGATAATAAAGTTCCATTTTCACTTTTACAGCCGCTTCTGCAATTGGGCTATAAGAACTTTCACTTAACGAATCAATTTTCACTTTTTTCGCTTGCGTGTAAAAGTAACTTCTTACCACTTGATAGGCCCAATCATATTGAGGTGTTTCCATATAATAGCCTTCCCCGTTCACTCTCTCCGTCAAAATACTGTTTCTTCTTTCATGTGCCTTACGCAAATGGGCAAGGTCATCGGCATTACCCACTCCTAAATCTTCTAGGAGTTTGTAGTACATTGCTGCATGCCCCATACTGTCTTGGCTAATAGATGATGAAGCGACGTCTTCCTCAATATGCGGAGCAAGTCCGAGCCATTCAGATCCTCGGTAGGAATACAAAAAATCATCGTCCGCCAGTTGGAATAATAAGTTTGTTATCGCTTCTTTATATTCTGGGCTCATGATAGAATCGTTTTCGCTCATTTACGTTCTCCTCCCCATGACAGAATCTCTTTTTCATCTAGTATTTGCTGCTCGTATTGACGCCATTTTTTCTTTAAGTAGCCGTAGCCTTTTGTCGTACGATAATCTTTATTGTCTAGCCTGCCAAGTGTCTGTTTTTCTTCTACATTCATCTTTCGGATATTCTTTCGATTCACAATCCAAATGTCAGCAACCGGTTCACGGCGCATGAAATTTTCCTGTGCCAAAATAAATGCCATATCTTCATTTGGAGCTAGTAAGCTAAATTGGTGCTGGAATGCAGAGCTTGGCGTTCTCTTACTAAAAACTTCATATTCTTGATAAAATGTTTTCTCATCCGCCATTTATCCTGACTCCTTCCTCTAATTAACTGCCACGCTTAGTGCCTCACGCACCCATGCATTGTTTTCATAAGAAGTTTTGCGTAAGTTTAGGCGCGCTTGTGAACGTGGTCCTCCGTTTTTAATGATTTTCTTGAATTCATTCCAATCCGGTTGCTTATAAGACCATAGTTTACTTCCTTCATCGAAATGAAGAGTGGAATCCGGAATCGTGAGTCCAAGTGATAAAATACGTGGAATGTATTTGTCAAAAAAGATTTGCCTGAAGTCTTCGTTTGTTTTCGTTCGGATTTTATATTTAATCGTTAAATCTTGTTTCGAAGAACCCGTCGTTTCTTTACTTGCTGGTCCGAAGAACATGAGAAGGGCCTCCCACCAACGATTCAGGGATTCTTGAATCATCGCTTTTTGCTCATCTGTTCCTTCTGCAAGCGCCATGATAATCGATTCGCCATGTTGTGCATGAAAAACTTCTTCTGCACAAATGCGTTGCAATGCTCTCGCATATGGTCCGTATGAAGCACCAAGCATATTGGTTTGTGTAATAATAGCTGCACCGTCAACGAGCCAGCCAATTATGCCTGCATCCGCCCATGTTTTCGTTTCCATATGGAAAACATTATGGAATTTCAAATCACCTTTGAATAAGTCTTGCATTAAATCTCCACGGTTTTTCCCATACGGTGCCAATAAGTCTTCAGTTACACGTAAAAGCAACTGACCGTGACCCATTTCATCTTGCACCTTTGCCATAATGCCAAGCTTCCTAGAAAGAGAAGGAGCTTTAGGAACCCATTCTTTCTCAGGTAGTGCTCCCATTATTTCACTTATTCCGTGCATGGAAATCAGTCTAATTAATGTCAATCTGTATTCTTCCGGCATCCAATCATCCGCTTCAATCTTGTCGCCATTTTCTATTCGCTGCATGAAATGAGCCATTTGTAATTCTTCCGTAGAACTTTGTACACTCGACATGTATAGTCACCCCTTTATTTAAGTTATGCATTGTTGTTACTTGATATAACATTTTAATAACGTCATTATATTATGACGTTATATAAGTTGCAAGTAAATTCTGATAATTCAACATATATTACTTTATACCATTTCTGTTATAATTGGCTCGTTTGCTATTTTAATAGATTCAGTTGGGCATCCTTCAAACGCGTCTTCTAAATCTTCAAGTAAATCTTCTGGTACTTCAGCCTTTCCAAAATTATTATCAAGAATTACATAAGCAAGTCCCTCATCATCATAATCAAAGATGTCAGGTGCACTTGCCCCACAAGCTCCACATGCAATGCACGTTTCCTGATCAACAATCGTAAACTTAGGCATAATGTACTTCCTTCCTTCTTCTTTTTAGTAGACTTTTTCCGTTTTTATCTCAGGTTTATCCATCACAGTTGTACTGTGAATTGGCTGAACTTTTGATGTTGGATCTATATACACTTTTGCATTACTAATCGCTGTTGGTGCTTCGCCAAATCCACTTGCGATCAACTTTACTTTTCCTTCATATGTGCAAATATCACCCGCAGCATATATTCCCGGAATATTTGTTTCCATTTTTGAATTGACGACAATGCTGTTTTTCTCTAAATTAAATCCCCAATTTTTAATCGGACCAAGAGAGGATACGAAACCATAATTCACAATAACATCGTCCACTGCAATGACCTTCATTTCTGCACCTTTCACTTCGCTTAAGACGACATGCGTAATTTTTTCTTCTCCCATAAACTCTGTAGGAACGAATGGAGTCAGTACATCGACAGTAGAAGCCATCAACATTTCCACTGTATGTTCATGAGCGCGAAATTTATCACGGCGATGGGCCAAAGTTACTTTTTCCGCAACCGACTCCAGCATAAGAGCCCAATCCACTGCAGAATCTCCGCCACCAAATAGTTGAACTTTTTTCCCGGTAAATTGTTGTAAATCATTGATGAAATAATGCAGATTGCTTTCTTCGAATCTAGCAGCATTTGCAAGATCTAGCTTCTTTGGTTGGAATGCACCATTTCCAGCAGTAATAATGATTGTTTTAGTAAAATGGGACTCTTTATTCGTCGTAAGTTTAAAAGAATTGTCTTGCTGTCTTTCTATCTCTTCCACCGCTTCATTTAAACAAATAGTTTGTTCAAATTGAGTCATTTGTTCCTTTAATCTATCTACGAGTTGTTGTGCTGTTATTTTTGGGAAACCCGCAACATCATAAATATACTTTTCCGGATATAACGCTGATAGTTGTCCTCCAAGCTGCGGGAGGCTTTCGATAATTTTGCAAGACATATTTCGAAGGCCTGCATAAAAAGCAGTGAATAAGCCAACCGGCCCTCCTCCGATAATAGTTACGTCAAACACATCCTCATTGTGAGACAAATTTAGTTCCTCCTTCTAAGTGGTCTTAAACTTCAATTACCTTTTTAACTCTGTTATCTACAACGCGAATCGCTTTTCCTTCCGATCTTGGTATCGTTTTAGGGCGATTGAAAACGATATCCATCGAAACTAAACAAGTCGATTTCATTAAACTCTGAATTTTGCTTTTCAATTGGGTTATCCGCGAATCACTTAAATCACCAGCAATCATTTCATATAAAGTGTTATCAATTTCTACATGCAGCTCCGCACAGTCCATCGCGTCTTTTCTTAATAAATGAATTTGATAATGTGGCACTAAATTTTCTACCTGTAAAAGAATCCGTTCAATTTCCGACGGGAATACATTTACCCCGCGAATAATCATCATGTCATCTGTACGGCCTTTCACGCGCGACATTCTCGTTGTGGTTCTACCACATTTGCACTTCTCACGTGTAATGGATGAGATATCACCTGTGCGATATCGAATAATTGGGAGGGCTTCCTTTGTTAAACTTGTAAAAACTAGTTCCCCTTCTTGACCTTCAGCAACTGGTTCAAGTGTGTCAGGATTAATTACTTCAATGTAAAAGTGGTCTTCCTGCACATGTAAGCCATTTTGTGCTTCATGACATTCAACGGAGACACCCGGTCCAATGATTTCACTTAATCCGTATATATCAATTGCTTTCAAATGGAACGTTTGCTCAAGCTTCTCTCGCATTTCTTCCGACCAAGGCTCTGCACCGAACTTTGAATATCGTCTGGAGTAATACCGAGTTCCTCAAATTTTTTACGATAAAACGCAACATGCTCATAAACATTCCTAACCGTATCTCGTAGCCGTTTAAGTTGAAGAAATTCCATCTCATTGCGCGCCATTGTCTCTACATGCGGATTATACAAACATCATTCCTCCTCAGGTAATGTAATATAAATCTATGTATAACACTTTAAAAACGATAGATACATAATTAGTAATGTGATATTAGATTAATAGCTAGAATACTATAAGTCAACACAAAATTCCGAAAATTCTCTTTTCGTTTCTAGTTAGATTCCCCGTAATAGTCACAATAATGGTCATTCACTGTATCAAATATTTTTTCAATATTAAACACCTCTCCACTTTACAGTAGAGAGGTGTTTGAATTTTTTCTATTCATTTGCAGTGAGATCATTGCTTTTGTACAATGTATGAGCTGTTTCTCGTTCATAATACAATTGCGTTAGAAAGTGGTACCTGAAGTTATTGCATTTCTTTTGTCGGACCCATAACGCCTGGTACTTTTAAACCTGCTTGTCTTAGTAATACCGTCATCTGACTGCGGTGATGTGTTTGATGGTCAATAAAGCCACGTAAAAATTTTCCGCGCGCTATTGGTCCAACAAATCCAGAGATTTCTTCCAGCAACATTTCATCTGTCAGCTTAGCCGCCTCTATTTTATATGCATCGACAGCTTTTTCATAAGCCTTTACAATTTCTGATACATCTGTTGGTATCGCCTCATCTCGTCCAGGTCCAGGAATTTCTAAGCCTGCAAAATGACCAAATGCTCCCGCAGCCCCAACTAAATGCCAAGCTAACCAACCAAGCGTATTATGTCCTTCCACAATTGCTTGGTCTAACTTTTCATTTGTCATCGCTCTGAAAATATTTAATGTACCTTCTGCCGAAGTTGTCCAATCTTCTATAAAATCCTCTACTTTACGATACAAACATATCACTCCTGTTTAAAATAGATTTTCATTTCTATCATAGCGAACAGGTATATTGGGCGCAACATTCAGACACTTTTTACATATAAATAAAGATGTTTCAGTTTAAGCATGATAGAATAGTTAATAACGACAAATTATTGGAGGAAAAATAATGTTAGCTAACTTTAATGAAAACTTACAGAAATATGCAAAACTACTAGTTGCAAAAGGAATCAATGTACAACCCGGTGATTGGGTTAAAATGACCATCACTGTCGATCAAGCTCCATTAGCCCAATTAATCACCAAAGAGGCTTATAACTTAGGTGCTGAAAAGGTCATTATCAAATGGTCAGATGACGAAATTAGTAAATTACATTATTTACACCAACCTATAGAAGTGTTGACCGACATTCCTGATTACGAAATTCAAGAATCCGAAGACCATGTATTAAATCATCGCGTGAGCCGACTTTCTATTGTATCAAGTGATCCAGGCATACTAAATGAAGTTGATCCTGCTAAAATTGCTGCCTACCAAAATGTAGCAGGAAAGGCGTTCCATGCACAACGCATTGCAACTCAAAATGATGATTTAAAATGGACAGTTGCGGCTGCTGCTGGAGCTGGTTGGGCTGCACAAGTATTCCCTAACTTGGCAACTTCCGAGGAACAAGTTGATGCATTATGGGACCAAATCTTCAAATCTAGCCGTGTCTATACAGAAGATCCAATTGCTGCCTGGGACGAACATAAGAAAATATTAAATGAAAAAGCAGCGAAATTGAATGAAGCACAATTCGATGCTTTACACTACACTGCACCAGGTACTGATTTAACTTTAGGTTTACCAAAAAACCATATTTGGGCTTGTGCTGAAAGTTATAACCCTAAAGGGGAAGAGTTTATTGCTAACATGCCTACGGAAGAGGTTTTCACTGCTCCAGATACACATCGCATGGAAGGTGTAGTACGCAGCACCAAACCACTAAGCTACGCTGGTACATTAATTGAAGGTATTGAAGTGCACTTTAAAGATGGCAAAATCGTGGATATTTCTGCTGAAAAAGGAGATGAAACGATTAAAAAATTAGTTTTTGACAATGAAGGTGGTACAGGACTAGGTGAAGTAGCACTTGTTCCGGACCCATCTCCGATTTCTCAATCGGGAGTTACTTTCTTTAATACACTATTTGATGAAAATGCATCTAATCACTTAGCAATTGGCTCTGCTTACCCTACTACGATTCAAGGTGGGACAAAAATGAGTCAAGAAGAATTGTTAAAAAACGGCATGAATACTTCTATTGTTCATGTTGATTTCATGATTGGTTCTAACAAAATGGATATTGATGGCATCAAAAAAGATGGCACCATCGTTCCAATTTTCCGTAATGGAGACTGGGCAATTTAGTCGTTCCTTAAAGACAATCCAATTTCAAAAGTCCAAGGGTAAAGCTTCGTTTCTGAAGCAATCTCCTTGGACTTTTTTTCATTTGATACCAGGTTCTTAAACAATTCGATACTGTATTCCTATTCACTTAAAAACATTTAACACAAAATGAGCTATCCCTCATATCGTCACGAAGAATAGCTCGTTGCACTTTAATTTGGGGCTCCCCATAGAAATGAGTTTCCCTCCACCTTATATTTTGCGAAGGAATTATAGATTACTCTATACTGTAGGTAATGATTGTTGTTTGGGAGGTTGAAGAATGGCTAGTAATCAGTGTATTTTAATTATTGACGATGAGGAAGATTTGGCACGTCTCATGGAAAAAGTTTTACATAAAGAAGGCATTACAAATACTATAACGACTGGGACAGTGGCAGATGGTTGGGCAAAATTTCAGGAGTTTAATCCTGCTCTTGTATTGCTAGATATTATGCTTCCTGATGGCGAGGGCTATGATTTATGCAAACAAATTCGTGAAGTGTCCAATGTGCCAATTTTATTTTTATCGGCGAAGGATGAGGAAATCGATAAGCTTTTAGGGCTGGCGATAGGCGGAGATGATTATATTACCAAGCCATTCAGTCCGAGGGAAGTTGCTTATCGGGTGAAAGCACAGCTGAGACGTATTAACTTTTCAGAGGAAAAATTTGCTCCGAAAAGTTTACAAGTTGGTCCTTTTGAGCTTAGTGCTAATGAAACAGAAGTGAAAAAGGATGGCAAAACGTTAGAGCTCACAGCTAAAGAAATTGGGCTGATGAGCTGTTTTATGCATCATTCAAATCAAATTTTGAGCAAGGAAACTTTATTTGAACATGTGTGGGGAGATGATTTTTTCGGATCCGATAACACAGTGATGGTACATATTCGTCGTTTACGTGAAAAAATTGAGGTTGAGCCTTCAAATCCTTCGTTTATATTAACTGTTAAAGGGCTTGGTTATAAATTACATACCAAGGGGTGAGGGAAGATGAAGTGGAAATTGACACGGCGCTTTTTAGGATCCGTTGTTACAATTGTTGTAATCGTAGGGATTGTAAATACAATTTTACTCTTCGGCTTACTCAGTTTTCGATCAATGTATAGTTTCGGGACAGAGGATGTATCTGCAGAGAACTTTAGCCGAACTTTTTCACAATATGTAGTAATACAAAATGACAAACCAGTGGTTAACAAAGAAGGGTTAGAACAACTACAAGACATGAAGGCATGGGTACAGTTTTTGAATAGTAAGGGTGAGCAAGTGGCTGCTTATTATACACCCGAAACTTTACTAAATGAGTATTCTCCGATTGAAATTGTTCAAATGTATAAGTACAAAGAAGTAGATGGTGAGACAACTGTTTTTGTCGGCGAAGCCTACGACTTTAGCTATTTGATAGGTGTGAAAGATAGAGGAATTAGTCGCTATGTATTGACCTATGATTATTTAAAAGTATTTAAATACATTAATATCTTACTCTTACTTTTTTTAATCGTGGATATAATTATTGCATTAGTTATTGGCTTATTATTTGGAAAAAGGTTAACAACTCCACTCAATACTTTAATAGAAGGAATTCAACAACTTCGTGAAAGACGCTTTAAAAAAATGCCTATACCTAAGGGCGTTTATGAAGAGGTATTTCACAATATGAATGAACTATCCGTAAAATTAGATCAGTATGAAAAAGAACGTGATCAACTCGACCAAATGCGAGAGGAATGGATTAGCAATGTTTCTCATGACATGAAGACGCCACTTGCTTCAATTCATGGTTATACAGAATTGATGAAAGATAACGTCACAGATTTAACACCACAAGAAGTACATGAGTATACATCTATTATCAATCGACAGTCTATGTTTATGAAAGATTTATTAGATGACCTAAATTTAACAATGCGCTTACGCAATCAACAACTGCCCTTACAATTTGAAGATGTGAATATTGTTGGGTTTATACGTGAAATGACCATAGAGCTATTAAATGATTCACAATTTGGTTATCGACAGGTTGAATTTGAGGCAAATGTGGACAAAGCAGTGCATAAAGTGGATAAAAAATTACTGAAACGGGCAATTTTTAACTTTATCTACAATGCACTTGTGCATAACGATGAAAAAGTCGTCGTGAAAATACAAATTAATAATATTTATCCACAATGTGGACAAGAGCAAATATCAAGCAACATATCCACAGCTTCAGAGTTTCATACCCAAATTACAATTGCCGATAATGGTCGTGGTATTCCCTCTAAAGATCTAAAACAGGTTTTTGAACGCTACTATAGAGGTACCAATACTACTAGTAAACATGGTACTGGTTTAGGAATGGCTATTGCAAGAGATATAATACTAGCTCATAATGGGAAAATTGATTTGACAAGTGTTGAAAATAAGGGAACCGCGATTACTATACTATTATGAGAAAAGGGCTGTACTCCACTTACTATTGGAGACAGCCCTTCTTTCTTATTTTTTTTGTGCTTTTTTCGGAATATCTTCCAATTTTACTTCATCATATGACGATACTTGATCACCATTTTTTACGTACATTTTCAAATAGGCATCTTTTCGAAGATTTTTATGTGCAGTGAATTCAAGCGGGATTGTTTCCCCATCTGCATTTGTAGCATCTAGTTTATAAGAATAGTAGGTCATCACTGAACCATCATCTAGCTTGGTGTCATGCTGCACCCCATCCTCTGTAATTTGTAAATAATAATTGCTGGCGTTCATGCGGTTAAAGTCGATTTTCGTAAATGCAAAGACACCTACTACTCCTAGTACAAATAAAATACCGATTATCGTTAGAAATTTCTTCATTTCAATCATCCTTCTGTTTTATTATTTTGTGTGATAATTCGATTGTAAGAAGCTACCGTTAAAATATAGTACAGTCCGTAGATAGCTGTATAAGCAATCATCCAGATCAATACGGGTTTTGCTAGGTCCATTGTTAGTAAACTAGAGAAGGCTTTTAAAGCAATAGCACTGTGTAATAAACCTACTGTTAGTGGCACGAAGAAGATGACAAATACTTGTGATGCAATGGATTTACGCATTTCTTTTGCGCTAACACCCATTTTATGAAGCATATTGTATTGTGATTTATCTTCCTCTGCTTCAGTTAAAACTTTAAAGTAAATGATACTACCTGTTGCAGCTAAAAATACAAGACCAAGGAAACTTCCGATAAAAAGCAGTGAACCTACACTTTCGATGCCTGTTTGGAAATCTTGAGGAGCACTAGAAAATAACGCCTCGTCAGGTAACTGTTTTGCAATCTTTTTTGATAAATCTGTAGAAGCTTGATCCATACCAATGACACGATAATGTAGTGCTGCTCCTTCTTTTTGTAACGTTTTAAATTGATCATTTGATACTACGACCGCAATACCTGCCGTGCCAACATTTAATACTGTTTGTTTTTCAAAGCTTTGGAATGTTATTGCAGTGTTGTTGTTCTCACTCGTGATAGTTATGCCTTCGTATTTAGGTGAGAATCTTTTGTCATATCCAGTATCTAAAATAACCGCATTGTCCTTTTTAACATTTAATCCTTCCTTGTGTTGTAATGCTGCTAATTTGTTATATGTTTTTTCGTTAATAACCGTGTAAATTCTTTTATCAGAGTTACTGAATGCAGTGTTTAATTGGCTCGTATCAAACGTGACAGCTAGTGCCTCGATGTTTTCATCGTACTTTGTATTTTGAAGTACTTCGCTGACTCGTTCATCTATTTGAGTTTCCGTTCGTTCATACATAAAAGTATTCGGATCAGCGGTCCCAACCTGATCATTTATGTTGTAATAAAGACCATATACCGCTCCGCCTGCTGTTACAGTTGTAGCACTTAACACCGCAATGACGGTCAGTGTACGAGCATTTCCTCGGATACGATATAGCAGTTGTGA
This sequence comes from Psychrobacillus sp. NPDC058041, assembly GCF_042885655.1. Classification (NCBI taxonomy): domain Bacteria; kingdom Bacillati; phylum Bacillota; class Bacilli; order Caryophanales; family Bacillaceae; genus Psychrobacillus; species Psychrobacillus sp. NPDC058041. The sequence continues at coordinate 69,238 of NZ_JBHVRO010000004.1, read as the reverse complement.
AATCGTCATTAAATGAAGGCCTTTCCACAGCCATTTCTCATTTTTCTTCATCAAAGCTAACACAAAGCCTGTAACACTATGGAACAATAGAAATGTACCGACAATGACTGTTGTTAAAATGATTAGCGCTATCATTAAAAAGCCGACTACTTGCCACACTTTAGAAGTAAAAATATCTTGCAGCGCCAACCAATAACCGATGGCAATTAACAATACTCCAAAAATGGCTACTAACATGGATGGTTTAGGGGAAGCTTCTCCTTTTTTCGATGCATGGAATAAATCAATTAGTTTAAATTGATAAATTAAACGATAGCCTTGGAATGATGTCACCAAGAAGATAGTAAGAAACACGATCGCGGTATTCAAAGCTGCCGGTCCCGAAAATGTAAATGGTGCTATGACATCATAGCCCATTAAATGAATTAAAATCGTCATAAATCCTTTTGAACAAAGGAATCCAAGAACAACCCCCACTACTAATGAAACTATACCTAATAATAAGTTTTCAAAAAAAAGCATAAACCCAATTTGACGATTACGTACGCCTAGTAATGCATACAATGCCACTTCTTTTTTTCTTTTCTTCATAAAGAATGAATTCGAGTAGGCAATAAATATGCTAACGAAGAATATTAGAATGACTGCGGCACCACTCATCAGTGAACCTAGTTTTTGAGAAGAAGCCGTTTTTTCTACAATTGTATCGCTATATTTTAATGTCACAAATGTGAAGTAGATGACAATACTAAAAACCATAGATGCGATGTATAAAAAATATTGAGAGAAGTTTCGTGCAATATTTTTTCTCGCTAGACTAAATAACGTCATCTACCTCACCTCCAATTGTTGCAAGGACATCCAAAATCTCTTGGAAGAAAGCTTTACGCGTTTGCCCACGACGGTAAATTTCTGTTGAAAGCGTACCATCCTTGATGAAAATAATACGACGACAAAAACTTGCAGCATACGCATCATGTGTTACCATCATGATGGTAGAATTATTGTTTGCATTTAAATTACTTAAGCTTTCCAGTAAATCTGTCGCTGATTTTGAATCAAGTGCACCAGTTGGCTCGTCCGCTAGAATCATCACAGGCTCTGTCACAAGTGCTCTTGCTGCTGCTGTTCTTTGCTTTTGGCCACCGGAAATCTGATATGGATATTTTGCTAGTAAATCTTCAATACCAAATACTTTCGCAATACGAGTCACTAATCTATTAATTTCTTTCGCTGGAATTTTCGCAATTGCTAGTGGTAATAATATATTTTCCTTCACAGTCAATGAGTCTAACAAATTATAATCTTGGAAGATAAAACCGAGATTATCACGTCTGAAATCCGCTAGCGCACCTTCCTTCATATCGTGAATACTCGTATCTTTCATATAAATTTTCCCTTCAGTGGGTGAATCTATTGTTGCTAACATATTAAGCAATGTTGACTTCCCCGCTCCAGAAGGTCCCATAATGCCTACAAACTCCCCTTCATGAATTTCAAATGATATATTTTCTAACGCTGTGTAAGAAGCGCTTGATTTACCATACGTTTTTTTTATATTTTCTACTTTTAATAATGTTTCCATTTGTTTCACCTCTTCATTTTGTTGATACTAATACTATAATTGCTCATCCTTACAGCATTTTTATACCAACCTTACAACAAGCTTAAATCTAAGAAAAAACAGACAAAAAGGAATTATCCTCAGGTGTTTGCAAGGCAGAAAAAAGCCATCTCCGCTTGCTTTCATAAGCAAAAACCCGACTTCTATTAAATAGAAGTCGGGTTTTACATTATTTTTTTCTAGTTGTATATAAATCAGATGCTTCATCGAAGTAGAAACGGCGTTTTTCTTTACTAAATACGACTAACATAATGTGAATGAATAGCACAATCATTAAAATAATAAAGATAACCCAAGTACCCAGTGTTAAAAATACGGATGACTTATAGTAAGGCGAGTCCATCGATATTTCCATATTACTCAAAGTACTTGCAATCACTGTTATAAAGTACATGACATAAATTGCACCAAAGCGTTTAAACAATCGCTTGTTTGTTTCTGCCCTACCTACTTTACTGTCATAGTGAAAGCGCATAATCTTCGTACCAACTGTATGTCCACTCCAAAGCAATGGAATGATAAAAAACAATACAAAAAATGCAATTGTACTTGCAATAATTTCAATAACCTCATTAGCATTAGTCATGTTCAAAACAAGTTTGACTACCGTATTACTGATAAATAAATCAATAATAATTGCCAGCAACACGGACATCGATTTTACTTCATCAAGGGCTAATAATTTTTCTGCTTTCGCATTAACCCTCTGCCTGGAAGGAAATAACGCTAGTACGGCTGGCGCAATAAAAAATCCTAGTACGCCACCTGCCGTATTCAACATTAAATCATCCACATCAAAAATTCGATAAGCACAATTATAAATGCCGTAAATGCCAGTTACCTGTGTTACCTCGTAAAATAGTGTTAATACGAACGTAAACCCTAGGGCTTTCCTCCAATTCTTTTTCTCTTGGAAAAAATAACGTAGATAAACGCCAAAAGGCAATAATAATACAAAATTAAAAAGCGCTTGATAAAATGAAGGTTGTTTAAATAACAGCACATAAGTACTTGGTTGTGACAGGACAATACCACTATTCTCCAAGGTATTTGCTACAAATTGAAATGGTACTAGTGAATAATGCTGTGTATCAGGTTTTTGTAACGAACAAGTATCACGAATTTCTGGCAACGGCAACAATACTAAAAACAACGCCGACAGAAAATAAAAGACAAATGAAAATGTGATTAATGTAGTAGAAAGGGGTAAGTAACTATATTTTCTATATGTATAAATGAGCCACGGAATAAATAACATAAATGCTAATATGACAAAAAAGATGGCTGCCACATAGATTGGCTGTGTATAAGCTATCAATTTTTCTCCCTCTTTTCATGAAAATATTCAACTACTTCATCCTAACATGCTCTTTTCTCTGAATATTATTTAATATTTCTTCGTCATCAATCATTAAATTGGATACTTTTGTTCACTTTTCTCTTACAGATAACACTGTTGATTTTCGCTACAGGTGGACGCGTTCCGCGGGCGAGGCCGACCCTCCTCGTCGCTTTGCTCCTGCGGGGTCTCGACTTTCTCGCTTTTCCCGCTGGAGTCGCCACCTTTCGCTCCAATCAACAAAAATTAAATTAAATCTACATTTATAACAGTACTTATTTTTTCATGGTTTGATGGCTTATTTATCGCAGAGCTTAAGAGTGGTAAGTACAATTAATAATATTTCCTTTTATTTTAAAATGATTAATCGGATAGTAGATCAAAACGATTCGGTTGTTATTACTGAGTCGTTTTACTTTATGCCGGGTAAAGCTAAATTTTATGAATCTTGTATTGTTTGAAGTACCAGGTTCTAATGGTTTCGGAACTAGGCATATTAAATAGACTCAACTTCAGCATGACTTTAAAATCTCATTGTTTTTTGCTTTCTACACATTTGGTTGGATCTATTTTTGTCTCCTCCCATTTCCCTTGGTTCCTTCTAATTAATTGTGAGATTAGCACATCCGTATCGTTCGTTAATCGGACGAAGATGAATCGATAATCGTTGCCATCCGTACCAATTATATCAATGGTTTTCACGTAACCATCCATTTTAGTTGGTAATCTTTTTTTAATTAGTTTGCACCAATTCCCATATTCAACATCGACAACATCTTCTCCCTGTTGACGCCAGCCATGATATGCAGCACATAGAAAATCTTCGCCGATCAACTCGATTTTATCTATTTTGTAATTACTCTCTTCCTTTAGAATTGAAACAGTGCCGTAATGATATTCGAAAGCAGAAATGCCTTTCGCTGTCTCGTTAATCGTTTCTAGTTCGATGAAGAATTGAATCTGTTGGTCGCTATTTTGATTTGGAAGTTTATATAATTTTATTAGATTTGTATGGCCAATTCCTTCGAAAGAAGATAGATAAGTGGAATAGGAGACTTTTTGTTTATAGTCTTTAGTGAAGAAATTGTATGCGATCGGAAATGGAATCCTTGCTTCTCCTACCGTTCCGCAACCTGCAATAAGATTGCTCGTTAGATTTGCAGCTTCCCTTAAAATACTGAAATAATTGAGGAGTGTATTTTCCGGTTTACCCATCAAGGACGGTGGGAGACTGATTTTATCGTAGGTTTTATCATAATAGGTTTGGAAAAATTGATAGCCGAATAATTTGTCATTCAAGATGACGCGACGGGATGGACGAAAATATTTTTCAACATCTATTTGTTGATAGGTTTCTGTTTCGTTTTTATTTTCACGTTGGGCCAATTGTTGTTTTTGAATTTCCGCTCCCATGAAATAAATGGATGTATCGCTCTTTATAAATCCAAAACGCTTTATAAACCTCACTTTGCGAATCCCCTTCTTTTCTACTTTCTATAACATATGCCATTGTCCAAAAAGAATCTTTTTGGGTAATCCATTTAGCAAGTTCTACTTACCTATTCCATGTATGTGACTAATCATATACAAGTGTAAGAATATTATGTATAATTTGGTAATATTATATTTTACAAGTAAAGTAGGGAAAAATATGGCTCCAACACGACTTACCAAACTTAAAACCACCAAAAAAAGAAAAATTTTATATACTATACTTATCGTTTCCATGCTACTAGTATCTAGTGTAATTGTTTTTGCAATTAAATTGACTCTTGAAACGAAAAATGCTTCATCCAAAATGTATGCGCCTTTAGTAGGGGAGACAGAAAATAATGTTGAGTTAAATCCCAAACCAGATGGCTCCTCATTTACGATTTTGTTAGCAGGTATAGAACATGAAGAGGAAGAAAAATATGGCCGCTCAGATATGCTCCTTGTAGCAACGGTTAACCCTAAAACACAAAAAATATCGATGGTCAATATTCCACGGGACACAATGGTTTACATAGAAGAGTTGGGCTATGAAGATAAAATAAATCATGCGTATTCTTCTGGGGGAATAAGTTACACAATTAATACATTGCAAAAATTCTTAGATATTCCAATCGATTATTATGTTTCCACAGATTTTCAAGGATTTGAAGATATTGTTGATACTGTAGGAGGAGTCGATGTAGATGTTCCATTTACATTTAAAGCTCAGCTGACGGAAAGTTTGAAGTGGAAAACATACACAAAAGGTCCAATGTTTCTAAATGGTAATGAGGCACTAGCTTATGTACGTATGCGTAAAAAAGATCCAGAAGGCGATAAAGGACGAAATTCACGCCAAAAACAAGTAATTCAAGACGTTATAAATAAAGCCACGAGTCTAAGTAATATTACAAAAATAGATAATATGATAAGAGACGTTGGTAATAACGTAAAAACAAATATCCCTACCTCAGAGTATTTTGGATTAATTAAAATGTATCAAAAAGTAAAAACATCCCCAATTGAGCAATTACATCTCGAGGGGATAGATAAAAAGCTATATGATAAGAAGGAAAAGAAGGATATATGGTACTTCTTTCCTGATGATGATTCCTTAAACGAATTAAAAGAAATTTTGAAACTTAACCTAGATGACTCCGGACAAAATGCACAAAATGATATTAATACAACCAAAGAAGTGAACGATTTATCAAAAGGAGAATAAAACGAGTCGGTCGTTTAGACTGATTCGTTTTTCTTTTCGCTTAGTAAAGTTAAACCTTATGAATCTAGTATGACTCCCCTTTCATCATAGTCTGGATAAATTGCGTGGAATACAGGTATTCCCGGTTCTTCATCGTCATTATTACTCCAAAATATTGTTAGCCATTCTTCAAAATTGCTTAATACTTTTACCACTTTATTTGATATCTGACTAATAAACCCGACTCTATAATCATTGTTTGTAATGCCATCTTCACATAAGAATACCCAGTGATTGTTAGAAGAATCGCCACCATCAAACATTGTAAATGAGACGAGTCGGGTGGATTCTATCATTTCGTTGGTTTCTACTATTAATACTTCATTTGGAATGTCAGGGATTATCCTACTCACTTTGCTAACATTACTACAAGGTGAGTCTTTACTAACACCACCTATTGGTTCACTATCCAATAAGAGTATCCCATTAGAAAATCTCTTTAAAAACTCAATAAAGGAAATAGGCAGATGATATCCAAGCATTTTTTCATGTGCTTCAACCATTTCATCCGTTGCGCCCTCAAACCTATCAACATCAGGATATTTTTCATTGAACTGTTCAATAAAATCATTAATATTCATACTATCCCTCTCTTCAGTTAACCACTTTCTTGGTTTTCTTCTTGTATGGCTATCAGATAGCTTTTCGCAAGTCGAAGCCTTAACGAAAGTCCCCAATAAACATTAAGCAATGAATTTAGTAAACCACGCGATATAATTCGCCCCTGGTATAAATAATATTTGGGCTAATAAAGTTCCTAGGAAACGAGAACTCATCATCATAACCGAAGCTCTTTTTAAATTTAGATGGCTTCCTCTTTGATTAATGACATCATCTGCAAGAATTGAAATTTTAGGGTCAATAAAAATAATGAGTAAAATCGTCGCAACACCGTTTACAATCCGGAAGCCATAATCGCAGTTGTTGCTCTTTCTGGTGCCAATAAAGCGGCATATAAAGCGGAAAGCACACCAATCGTATAAATTGCAGTAATGAATACATTGATTATAAATAATTTAAGAGGTATATCTCTCCAGCTAATTCCCTTCAAGTATGAAAAACTAGGCATACGAAGATGTTTAATGCCTCGCTTGAAGTACTCAAGGCTCAAGCCTTTTTTAAATAATGCAGGTATTGATCCTCTTTCCTCCGACAAATGAATAATTGCACGCGTAAAGATTGCAACAAAAGTCGGTAATAAAAGAATTCCTAGCAGTGTCCCTATTGAAGCAGAACCAATAATAATACGATATTGATTTTCTACAAACTCTAGCGTATTCTCTTTCGGTGCTGTATCAATCAGACTTCCTGTGAAGGGTTGTTGCATCATATTTGCTAATCTTGATACCATCACCATCAAATTAAAAAGAGATAGAGCCGAAGCTAGTAATTTTACACGTGCACCCGCTAACCGTACTGCATAAGCTAATGTCTCAATGGAATGGATAATTAGGATAAAAAAAGAAATCATTAATAGCTTTTCTGTAATTAAGTCCATTTCTTTAACCTACTTTTCGATTTTTCTTCCTTTACCTATGTCTTCATAGTAATTATTAGCGTTACTAACTTTACAAAATGCTATATCTATTTCTCCGACTAATTTATCGTAAAGACTATTGCTGAATAACGACTTAATAGACTCTAATCTGTTTTTCAAATCTCACTAAATTTTGTTTTTATGAATACTGATGTTCTATAAAGAACTTTTCCTAATCTATCATTATTTGGCTATTATTATATATGTCTTAACATGGACTCTAATTCTTTTTGATTTTCAGAGAGCCATATCATTTCTTTTGTAAAACGTTCTGGAGGTCCACTATGCTGATCCATGCTTGAGTTTATCCACCATGTACTTTCCATAAACCATAACATTTTTAATGAGCTGGTGATGAAACCTTTCTCTAATACACGGTGCTCACTATAACCTTCTATAAAGGCCAGAACAAGAGAAACATCAAGGTTATCATCATATAATGCCCCAGATATAATAGCTCTTGCAACATCAAGTTGTGGGTAGTCATATTTCATTCTATCAAAATCTAAAACCGCACTTATTTTTTTCTCTTTGAACAATAAATTGTCTACCCAAAGATCACGGTGAGCCCAGCCAGTTTCATTCAGATTAAAATCTTCCAAATTTATAGTTTCAGTTACTTTATATTGCATTTCTAATATTGGCAATAAATATTTTTTGCTATTATCATTTGCATGATTCCAAGCAGATTGCCAATGGCTTAAACGCTCCTCACGACTTGGTGGATTAAATTCAGGGCTACTCTTACCCCCAAGTGTATCTGTGTTTAACAAATGATGCATGTTCCCTGTTACTCTTCCTAAGTCATACATTTGATGAACATTTAATTTACCTGGTGGAATTACAGTACCATCACAGTATTCCATTAACATAAAAAGTTCGCCATTATCTGATTCTAAAAGAAACTGATCTTCATAAGAATAGAGTTTTGGGCATGGAAGTCCTCTTGAATTTAATCTCATTTGTTGAGAGAAAGCTATTAATAGTTTTTCATGGTTATATCTTCTGTATCTTTCCCTGTTGTATTGCTTGATTAAATAAACTCCGGAATCCGTTGTTATTTTCCATTTTAAATTTAACCAACCACGTTTTATTGGCATCGCATCTAATACTATAAATCCAAAATATCGTTTACAAGTAATGATAAGGTCGTCCAATATCATTTCTTCTGTTAATACATAGTCCATATTTTATCTCCCTTTGAAACTTAAACTTATTATTTTATAACTATCGTAAGATACTATTTTTGTTTTTATTAATAGACAAAATGTTATTGAGATATTAGGAAACAGTTAAAATAAAAATATTGACATATTTTCTATGTTATAGGACATTATTAATAGTAGTTTGAAAATTAGAAATAAATATTTTCATGCTATTAACATTAACGATTTTCAAAAAAATATACAAGTATTACCATTAAAATTTACCATTTTTTATTATGTAATATACTAATTTGGAGGAATTTATATGAAAATTTCTATGGTAGATGGAACAGAGCAATACGAAGATTTAAAACCCGAATTATTAAAAATACTTGACGAAGTTATGAGCTCATCGAAATTTATTTTAGGCGAAAATGTAAAGAAACTAGAAAATGATATTGCTGTTTTAAGTAATGTAAACTTTGGAATTGGTTGCGCTAATGGAAGTGATGCAATACATATCGCGCTGGAGGCTGCTGGAGTTGGTCCAGGAGATGAAGTAATTACAACTCCTTTTACATTTTTTGCTACTGCCGGTGCAATTGTTCGTGCAGGTGCTAAACCAGTCTTCATTGATATTGACCCTGTAACTTATAATATTGATGTAAATAAAATAGAAAATGCTATCAATAAAAAAACTAAAGCTATAATACCTGTGCATTTATATGGTCAAATGGCAGATATGAAATCTATATATAATATCGCTAAAGAGCATAATATACATATTATTGAAGATGCTGCACAAGCAATTGGAGCGAAATTTGCAGGTATATCCCCGGGAGAATTAAGTAGTGCTGCCACATTCAGTTTTTACCCTTCAAAAAACTTAGGTGCTTATGGCGACGGTGGTATGATGATAACTAACGACAACGAAATAGCTGAAAATATGAGGGTTTTACGTGTTCATGGCGCAAAGCCTAAGTACTATCATCATGTGCTTGGTTACAATAGTAGGCTAGATGAAATGCAAGCTGCTATACTAAATACTAAGTTTCCAAAATTAGAAACATGGAATGCACTTCGCAGAAAAAAAGCCGAAACTTATAATAATCTATTTAATCAGTCAAACTTGACACAAATAATATTACCAAAAGAATCTAAAGATAGTTATCATATTTACCATCAGTATACAATTAGAGTTGATGAGAAACGTTCAGAACTTCAAAGCTATCTAAAAGAACATGGTATTGAGACTACTATTTATTATCCATTGCCACTCCATTTACAACCAGTATTTAAAGATCTCGATTATAAAGATGGTGATTTTCCGGAGACAGAAAAAGCATCCAAGGAAGTATTATCTCTACCAATCTATCCAGAGTTAAAAGAAGAAACTCAAAGATATATAGTGTCTAAAATTATTGAATTTTTTAATTATAAGAAGTCTAATTCTAATTAATTGATAATATTACATTTAAAAGATGCCCTTTTTTTGAAATAGGCAAGTAATGTAAAGATACAAAGTTATTTAATTGTGAAGTGAGAAATCTAGAGCCTTCCTACAATTTCATGTAGAAAGGCTCTTTAATCTTGTTCAATTTTCATCTTCAAAAGTTATACTATTAATCAGAAATCGTTTTCTTAAATGATTTTCTCCCTGAATCAACCTTACTAATATTTACGGTGATATTACGAATCGAATCTTTGGTCAAGTCAACTTTTCCATCCTTCTGAATTTCTTTCCATTTTTTAATATTGTATCGGTATACATATTCCGATAAGCGATAGATATCAATATCGTTCTTTAATGCCTCTTTATATGTTTCCTCAATTTCTTTCGTAACCTCTTTTTTAACAGCTTTCCGAATTTCATCCTCTGTTAAGCTTTCTTGAAATCCACTAACTGTTACATCCATTTTTATATCTATCTCAAATTTCACTTTGTTATTTTCAATATCTGGTGTTACTTTCACCTTAATTTTATCTAAAGCGACGGTTAGGTAATTATCGTTACTCGAATCTAATTTGACTGTTATTTCTCCTCTTTCTGTTTCATTAGTCATCCACTGTAATCCTCGTACTTTTTTTCCCGTAATAAATCCTTTCAACTCATTGGGAGAGATCACAGCAACCCCATTAATAGAAGCAGCTTTTTCAGTTTCTTTTTCGGTCTCCCAATTTTCTTTAATGGATACCAACGGGATACTCACTTCGTGGCTAGGCTCATTTAGTCTAATAATCATTTTTCGAAAATTTATTGGCTCTACTAAGGATTCTTGTTGATATGAATTCAGTGGGTCTGCTATTTTAGACAATGACATGGATCTATTTAGAATTGGCGTTATTAACATTATGTCTTTCACAGAATCCTTAGTACCATACACCCAGGTTCTATATCTTGTTTCTCTGTATCGGACAAAAGTGTTAATAGTCTGATTTGCATGTCCATTCTTCAATACTTCTTCCGTCAAAATGAGATACGTCAAGTCACCCCAAAAAAGCTTTTGATCCATCGAATGGTACAGTTCGAATATTGCTTCATCCATTGTCTTACCGGTAGCATGTCCAACTGCAGCTTGAATAGCCTCAGTATTTGGTTGTTCAGATTTTGCTATGTTGGAAAAATCAACGATTTGGGCATATACGTCGTACTTTCCGTCTTTATAATCTACGCCTAAACCGTAGATATAAAGCATCCTTTCAGGTTCTTTCACATCCCAACAGCCTGATAGGAAGATTATAACAAGAATAAGGATTGCTATTATTTTCTTCTTCATTTCCCATCCTCTTTGGCCCTTGTTTGATCTTGAGGATCTAAAGCTTTGGGACGCTCAGTGTAGCCTTTGGGGGGCAATCGGAATAAAGTTTTCGCGATTGTTGACCAACTTAAATCTGCTGCAATATTCAAGTATGGAACTCCAAAAATACGGATATTGGCCAAATAAAGTAATACAAAGTAGAATGTAATAAAAAACCCGAATAAACCAAACAACGCTGTCATTAATATGAAAATTACGCGTAATATACTCACCGCAGTTACTAATGACTGATTGACTAACGTAAATGTTGCGATTGTTGAAATTGCAATAATAACTATCATTGCTGCACTTGTAACACCTGCTCGAATAGCAGCATCACCTATAATTAAACCTCCAACAACACTTATACTTCCTCCAATGACAGATGGGAGGCGTAAACTCGCTTCTCTGAACAATTCAAACATAATGAGCATGAGAATCATTTCAAGTAATGAAGGCAACGGAAGCCCCTTATTCGCTTGTACAACTGTCGCTAGCAATTGAAAAGGTAACTGATTTTGGTGAAACGACGTTAATGCGAGCCAAAAAGCCGGGAGAAGCAAACCAATTAAAATTCCTGTAATACGTAGAATACGTTCAAGTGAACTATAAAAAATGGAATGCTCATTATCCTCCCCTGACTTTAGGAGTAAAAACAAATTAACTGGAGTGATGACTGCGTAAGAAACGCCATCAACAAATATGAGAAATCTTCCTCTCGCAAGGGCTTGAATAGCATAATCTGGTCTTCCTGTATAATCATTTCTAGGGAATAACTTTGAGCTTTTATTAACTTTTTCCATTAATATTTCTCCGCTAAAAACAATATCTGTATCAATTTTATTTAGCTGTCCTTTAATTTCATTCAAAATTTCCTTATTGGCGATATCATCGAAATAAAGAATAGCTACAGTTGTTTTAGACCGCTTTCCCAATATAAGTTTTTCCACACACAATGAATTCGTAGGTAATCTCTTCCGTAATAAAGCAATATTAACCGAAATATCTTCAATAAAATTATCCCTTGGTCCTTTTATAAGCGCCTCTAAACGCGTCTCTTCAGGGTTACGATTCGGCTTTTTGGCAATATTACTTGAAAAAAGGAGATGTTCATCTTCAAAATAAAGTAGCAAATGGCCTGTAAATACAAGGGAAATAGCTTCAGTCTTATCTTTTACTTTTTTTATATCCGGAATGTGTAATTGTGTATTCACTGCTTGTTCTAGAGAATTCTCAGCCAAGTTATTGCATAATAGTTGAACACGTTGGACAATTACATCATTTAATAATGGCCGGTCGACCATTGCGTCACATGTAATGAACACAACTCTATGTCGATCGAAGGTATACGCTTGAAATTGAACATCTGCTGAATTCTGAAACAACTGCCGCAAGGTTTTAAAGTCCATTGTATTTTCAACTAATTGCATCAATTTTCACCACTTTCCAAGTGATTTTATTATTTAAATCTTTTTGGAAGTCTTTCCAGAAGCTAAGGCAACAGAAGCTAGAAGGAGCGACAATAGGAAAAAGAAAAAATAGTTACTTAATAAGAAATAATTTCTCTTAATCTCAAGAAATAAACTTTCACTCAAAAGAAATAACAATAAACAAATTACGAAAAAAGCCGGTGCAAGTAGGGCCCAAATACGTTTTTTTTTCTTAGTCATATTTAACATGTCTGCAACTACAAATAAGATAAATCCTACTCTTATAAATGCTCCTGTAAGCCATTGATAAATAGAGAAAAAATCCATATGTTCAATATAGCTACCAATCGATGCAAGTCCCCATTCTTCATAAGCAGGATATCTTTGGTTAGCCGCTTCAACTGGACCAAACTCCGTAATTGCTCCCATAAGTGGGCCTATCGTCAATCCCGTCAGAATAAAAAGCATAACCATAAAATGGTACCATCTAATGCGGTCTTTAAAATGATGTTGAAGAAACAGAAGCAACAGCAATTCGACAAATCCAGAGGCTGGATACACCATTCCCTTCAAAACCGGCTGGAAACCGTGTTCAAAAAAAGGACGCAATAGCTCATAATCTTTCACTTGTATATTTACAATCGCCACAAAAAAACCAAAAATAATTACTCCAAATAAAACCATGATATTAACCATTGCAATTGTTTGTATATTTGTTGAGACAAGGAGAATACAAAGTATTATGTATATAATTAACATTAGTATCATCGGAGTTTTTGGAAGAAAGGTTGTCGTTACCCATTTCAACGTTTCTACCATCGTAAAAGCTGCAAGTAAAATTAAATATAATCCTGTAATATAAAGCACAATGGTGGATCCTACTCCACCGATTACGGACTTTAACCAATCTTTAATTGGGGCTTGATTCGATTTTTGGTGAATATAAACTAATAGAAACAACCACGGCACCGTTGCTACTGCAGCTCCTATTACAGATGCCCATCCGTCTCTTCCCACAACTTTTAGGAGTGGAGGAATAATAGTTACATGATTTTTTAAACCGATAACTGTCATTGACAGGAAGATTACATGTAATATACTAATTGGTCCAACGCTTCTCACATTATAACCCTCTAACATTTATTGGTATTGTTTAGTATGGACAATACCACGAAAGATTATAAGTTAAGGATGTAGAAAGTTGGTTTGTTATATTACATTCTAGTTTTTCAATCTTACTTACATATTTTCTCCATCTAACAAATCAGAGTGTAGTGAAAAAACCTATACACATACAAAAAACCAAGTAGAGCATATAAGCATCTACTTGGTCTATTTTTTATTCTTTTAAAAAAACTGGTTGGTTTATACTTAACCAGTTTTCACTTCACAACTGAGGAAGTCCTTGCTGTCTCTTCGTCTATGCACGACGCATATATGCACGTACCGTGATTGGTGCAAAAATAACCACAACAACAGCAGCTCCAATGAGAGAGGCGAACAAATCCCAACCAATGGTACCAGAGTTTGCAAGTTCTCTGACGGCAGTGACAAGATGCGAGATTGGGTTGATTTTTACAAACCACTGAAGAAAGTGTGGTAATGTCTCTGCTGGCACAAAAGCATTGGAAAGAAACGTCAGTGGAAACAACACAATCATCGAGATACCCTGTACACTTGAAGCGGTACGCGCAATGACACCGAAGAAGGCAAAGATCCAACTGATAGCCCAGGCACACACAATCACAAGAAGCCCAGCGATAACTACGTTACCTAAACCTCCGTCAGGTCGGTAGCCCATGATATATCCCATGGTGAAGGTTAGCACGGTTGCAATTGTATACCGAATAGTGTCTGCCAATAGTGCTCCCGCCAATGGAGCAATACGAGCGATTGGCAGTGACTTGAACCGGTCGAACACACCTTTATCCATATCCTCTCGTAGCTGGACACCAGTGACAATTGAGGTGGTGATTACGGTTTGCACTAGGATACCCGGTATAATAACCGGCAAATAGTTTTGCACGTTTCCAGAGATAGCCCCTCCAAAAATATAAGTAAACATTAGGGTGAAAATGATAGGCTGAAGCGTAACATCGAACAATTGCTCAGGTGTGCGGCGAATCTTCAACAAGCCTCGATATGCCATTGTTAGCGAATTGCGTATAGACTGACTAAAACTCGTTTTGTTGCGTAGTTGGCGGCCAGCGACTTGCTTAATAGAAGTACTTTTCATGCTCTTACCTCCCCTGCTCTATTGGATTCATTGGATACCTTATTTTCGCTTTCATCAACACCATGTCCGGTGATAGTCAGAAAGACCTCGTCAAGAGTTGGTTTCTGTACACTCAACTCTGCCAACTGAATTCCTGCATCACGTAGCGCGATAAGCAGGTCAGTAACCCGGTCAGCATCAGCCATCGGAGCGGTAATTTTCCCCATTTCCGTAGAAACAGCTGACGGTACTTTGAGAACTCGTTCAACAGTCTGACGGGCGTTCTGGATGTCCTTTTGATTTTGTATGCTCAATTGCAATGATGAAGTGCCAACTGACGCTTTCAGTTCATTAACGGTGCCCTCCGCAACAACTCGACCATGATCGATAACAGCTATACGATCAGCCAGTTCATCTGCTTCTTGAAGGTATTGAGTTGTTAACAGTACAGTAGAACCCGTCTTTACTAATCGACGGATAGTATCCCACATTTGATTGCGCGTTCGGGGATCTAGCCCGGTAGTAGGTTCATCCAAGAAGATTAGCGGTGGCTGTGCAATGAGACTTGCTGCCAAATCTAGTCGGCGACGCATACCCCCAGAGAAATTTTTCAGTGGACGCTTTGCGGCTTCTGTTAAACCAAATTCCTCCAATAACTCCTCCGCCTTTTTTCGTGCCTCCGCACGTCCTAATCCAAGAAGTCGGGAGAAGATGATCAAATTCTCAGTAGCACTAAGCGATTCATCAACAGAAGCATACTGCCCAGTAACTCCAATTAATTGGCGTACGATATGAGCCTCCTTCACTACATCGTGCCCAAAAATCCGCGTTGAACCTGCGTCTGCTCGCAGTAAAGTAGCCAGCATTCTGATTGTGGTAGTCTTACCCGCCCCATTTGGACCAAGCACACCGTATATAGTACCAGTACGCACATTAAGATCAACACCGTCAACTGCACGATTGTCACCAAAGTTTTTGACAAGCCCTCGCGCTTCAATTGCCCATTCACCATTGTTCGGCTCTATTACCTTTCTATTCACATTACTCATTGTAATTCCTCCCTCTTTTTAACAGGTTAATTTTTATTAGTAGTTTTTAGTACGAACCCTGGTCTGAGAATCCCCTCCGTCTTAGGACGGATTTTTACATGCCATTCCATCTCACATCAAGAGGTTCCTCCTCATAACTCTTCAAATAATTGTTCATACAAGGATAATAAACTATATTTATGAACTGAATATGAACTGAAATGAACAATGAGGTTTGTTGCATTTGCAAACGTAAAAGGATGAGTATTTGTTATAAGCCACTAAAAAACGGAGTATGAATCTCCATGCGATTTATACCCCGAATTTCTATGTTATTCAATATTTTACGTTAGGCTCTTAAAATTTTATAATGCACTAAAATTTATTTTTTGACTTCGATATGAGAAGGGTGACAAAAGCACTCCAATGTATGGTCATTCACCATCCCTACAGCTTGCATATAGGAATAACAAATTGTACCACCTACAAATTTAAATCCATCTTTTTTCAACCGTTTGCTCATGTTGTCGCTTATTTCATTCGAAATAGGAACTTCTTTCATATTCTTCCAATAGTTAATGACGGGTTTGTTATCAACAAAGATCCATATATAATTAGAAAATGAACCATATTCTTTTTGGATCCTCAAAAATGCCTTTGCATTTGTTACGACGCTTTGAATCTTCAGCTTATTCCGTACGATACCAGTATCTTCTCTTAATAATTGCAATTTTTCATCCGTATAATGAACAATTTTTTCTGCTTCAAAATTATCAAACGCTTTTCGATAGTTTTCTCTTTTTTGTAAAATCGTCCACCAGCTTAGACCCGCTTGTGCTCCTTCTAGGCACAGCATTTCAAATAACAGCCGATCATCATATACAGGCACTCCCCATTCCTTATCATGGTACTCCAAATATAAAGGCTCTTTTGCTGTTACCCACGTACATCGCTCAATCATTTGTAAATCCACCCCATTTTCTTATAAGTTTTTAGATTACGTTAGAAGTTAATTTCTCTTGTTAAAAAAAAGTTAAACATATACTCGAAGTCCCGTCTGAACACATTAATAGAACCGCTTGATGGTTGTGAATCAAACGTTCAAAATAGATAGTAGAAGCCTCTATAACTTCTTCGTTAAAATAATACCACACATACGTTCTATAAAAATACTAAAATAGATTCCCACAAATATCGCATATCAAATAACATTTCGTTATTTAAAACAACTATATTAGGGGAATTATACTTTTTCACCTTTAAGTTATTAAATTCAAGCACCAATTAAAAGTGTTATTCCATTGTTATTTAAATAGTTAATATGTTCAAAACGATCTATAAAACCGATTTCTTAATTAAGGTATTAGAAACCTAAACTAATGTGACGGTTCGAGATATAAGGCCGACACTGGAAAAATGATAATTTAAAAATATGTGCCCTCAAAACATGAAGTGAAATTATTTGTAAGCATTAAATTCTTAAAGAAATGTTCTATTTACTTCCGAGTTACTTCTTCTATTCTGCAATTATTATAGAAAATCCTTCTAGTTGTACACAAAATAACATCCTGTAAAGACAACACGAATTTAATAGTGGAAATTAAGTGTCCTTGTAACTCGTGAAATCATCCCCGCTATAAAGAGGATGATTATTTTATAAAAGACTCAATATAATATGTTAGAATATTATAAATATATCGGGAGGGGTCAATGATGAAAAAAAATAAAAGGAATGTACAAACTAATGATAATGTAATTAGCTATACACATATTGAAACGGGGTCCAAAACAATTTGCTTTATGTTTTCAGGTTCTGGTTACAATTATGATAAACCTTTATTTTATTATGCAACTATGAAAATGCTTCAAAACAAAATTGATATCGTTCATATTCATTACTCCTATGGAGAACATATATTGAAAACAACTCTCGAAGAAATATCCAAAACAATGGTGGATGATATTACCCCAGTCATTTTGGATGTTCTTAAGAATGGTCAATATGATGAAACCATTTTTTTAGGTAAATCAATTGGTACAATTCCAATTGCTAATCACTTTATGAAAAGAAATGAATTTTCAAATTCAAAAATGATTTTACTCACTCCATTGTTAAATTACGATTCGATTTTTAATTCAATTTTGAATAGCGAACATCAAGGGCTTTTAGTCATTGGAGACAAAGACCATCACTTCGATTCAAATCAAATTGAACAATTAAGTAACTCAAAGTTAAAGATAGAGGTTATCCAAAATGCAATTCATTCCTTGGATATCGTCGATTCTGATACAACAAATTCAATATTAACTTTATCAAGGGTAGTGGAAAAACTTGAGGAAACATTAAAGGCACTTTAGCAAGATAAGAGGATGGGATTATATTGATGGAGTTAAGAAGCACCCTGCTCTCTTAGAAAAATAGCGACTTCTTCATTTCCATATTCGTTTGCAAATGAGAGAGCAGTATTTCCATCGTCGGTTTTTGCATTCATATCTGAACTTCTTTGTACGAGAAACTTCACGGTATCTATTTGGTTGTAACAACTAGCGATTATTAAGGGAGTAGTATCGTCATTAGACTTAATTTCAATATTAGCACCATTGTCTAGAAGATATTCAACGATTTGTATATTACCATCAGCAGCTGCTTGATATAGTGGTGAAAATCCGTCTACGTCTTTTGAATTTATATTGGCACCTACAGAGAGAAGTAGTTTAATAATATCTAGTTTACTTTCCTGTGTAGCCCAGTGAAGAGCAGTATAACCTCTATCATCTGTTTCCTTAACGTCTATTCCGAAACGAATAATCCTCTTTACCTTTTCTAATTGACCATTATAAATAGCCCACACCATTTCCCCTCTATACCTCTTTTTTCATTTTGATTCTTTTTTTCATTGTTATGTTCTCCTATATTCCTTATGTTTTATAGGGTTTCTTATACTTACTGACACTTTAGACAAAAAAAGGCGTTACTTTTGTAACGCTCAATTAATTCAACGAAATTGGTGTCAGGTGCAGGCTCCTAGAATTCAAGATTATGCGAGAAGCCGGCCCCTGATATACATGATTATCCTTCACTTCTTAAGCTCTTTCCCATCACTGTGGCCATCTGTTGGGAGTTAATATCTTCTTCCGCATGCAGTTCCTTTACGATATTAAGATAATCCTTTTCATTACGATTTTGACTCAATTTATAGGCAGCTTGAATTTCTTGTACTTTAATTTTAAATCCGACAATCCCTTTTAATTCTCTATTTAAAACTTCCGGAGAAAGTTTTTCCCATAAAACTGGATTTTCTCGATGACTTTCATATTTTTTAAGCATTATGGTTAGCTCTTGTTTTAACTCTTCTTCATTCAAAATGTTAGCAGTTCCATATATATGGACTGCCTGATAATTCCATGTCGGCACATTTTCATGCTCATACCAAGAAGAAGATATGTAAGCATGTGGTCCTTGAAACATAACGAGTACACCCTCCCCAGTATCGAATGTTTTCCACTGTGGGTTCCCATAAGCCATATGCCCAGTTATATAATAATCATCACCAATTTTATTAAATCCTAAAGGTAAATGAGTCGCGATTGGTTTACCTTGTTTTGTTGTAACAATCGTTCCAAATGAATTGTCTTGCACAAAACCCTTAATTTCATCAAAATCTGTTACTTTATAATATTTAGGTACGTACATGATTGGGTCCTCCTTGAATTTCACTATTGTGATATGTCCTACATTCTGAGTTAATAGTAATATATGAACTGACACATAAAAAGATACAGTTTCAAATATATAAACATGTCAAAGGAGATCACAAATGAAAAATACCATTTTTGCATTTAATTCAGACTCTCCAAAATACAAACAAATCTATGAGCAGTTTAAATTATTTATCGAGAGAGGCGATATACCACCTGGTGAGCAATTACCCTCTATTCGAATGCTTGCAGACTCCCTTCAAGTAAGTCGCAATACGACATTAATGGCTTACGATCAACTTGTAGCGGAAGGCTATATTCACGGAGAAGGGAGAAAAGGTTATTTTGTAAACGAATTAGAGGCACTTTTAGTTCAAAAAGCGTTCATTTCTCCCAATAAAGAGGAAAAGGAGTCTGAGACGCCTGTACTCATTGATTTTCGAGCAGGTGCAGTTGATCAAACACATTTCCCCGTAAAAGTTTGGAGGAAAATTTCTAATCAAGTCTTAACATTACAGGAGAACTTTCAATACGGTGAACCTTTTGGTGAGACATGTCTACGTGAACAAATTGCCACATACTTACTCCAATCTCGCGGGGTGAAAACAGAAGCAAATGCCATTATTATCGGTAGTAGTACCCAACAAATGCTTATCCATCTTGGGCATTTACTGAAGGATAATTTCCCAAGCATTATCGTAGAGGATCCTGGCTATGATGGTGCTAGAGAAGCTTTTCAGTTTCATCGTTTTTCACTTGAAACTTTACCTGTATATGAAAGTGGTGCTGATTTTTCACTATTAGAACAAATGAAATCACAAGTAATCTATGTAACTCCCTCCCATCAAAGCCCTATTGGGGTAAGTATGACCATCCAGCAACGGCAAACACTTATTCGCTGGGCTACCAAGAGAAAAGGATATATTATCGAAGACGATTATGATAGCGAATTTCGCTATACACAACAACCATTTCCTGCTCTCGCTTCCATTGATTCAACAAGAGTCATTTATCTAGGGAATTTCTCAAAGTCCTTTCTTCCAGGAATTCGATTAAGTTATATGGTACTGCCACCGTCATTAATAAATCATTATAAAGATCAATTTCTTCCATTCGAGAGTACCACTTCCCTTCTTCACCAGCTTACAATGGCTAAATTCATGGAAGTTGGAGAATGGAGTCGACACATAAAACGCATGCGGCTTGTTTATAAACGAAAAATGCAGCACTTAGTATCCTTATTAAAAGAACAATTCGAGCAAAGAATAACCATTATTGGCGAGCAGTCTGGGTTATACGTATTAGTTAAAGTACACCAAAAGCGTTCAGAAGAATGGTTAATTGAGCGCGCTTCCTTTTATGGGGTGAAAGTGTATCCTACTTCACTTTATTTCATTAAAAACAAAACTAGTGAACCAATTATAAAACTTGGATTTAGTAATCTTTCTTGTGATGAAATCCAGCTTGGTGTAGAGCTACTAAAAAAGTCTTGGTCATAAAAAATACCCCTTAATCGTTAATTATATCTAGTGATTACGGGGTATTTTTGTTATAGACAAACTAATACTTTTTTATTTCTTTACTTTTGAAATAGTCATCCCATCACCGATTGGAATAATAACAGATTCTAATTGAGGATGATTAGCCACAGTTTCATTAAACTTCTTCATTAAATCAGTATAACGTTTAGGTTTAACCTCCTGGTCTGCTACACTACCGCCAGCAAGTACGTTATCAGTAACTATTAAAGCACCGGAATCCGCAAGCCTAATGCAATAAGCCAGATAATTTTCATAATTTTCTTTATCAGCGTCGATAAAGAAAAAATCAAATCGTTTATTATCTTCAATCAGTTTATCAAGGCTGTGCAAAGCTGCACCGATAATATATGATACTTGATCGCCAAAACCGGATTTCGATAGATTGCTATGTGCTAACTTTGCGTATTTCTCCTCTAATTCAAGGGAAGTTAATTTTCCTTCTCTACCAAATCCTCTTGCAAGACAAATTCCGCTATAACCTCCAAGAGCACCAATTTCAAGAACATTTTTAGCCCCTGAAATTGAAATAAGCATGGTTAGAAGTTTTCCAGAGGAAGGAGATACCGATATGGATGGCATTCCGTTTTCTTCAATGGATGAAATGACTTCCTCCAAAATTTTATCCCGTTTATGAAACACTGAATCAATATAGCTGTTAATCTGTTTCATTCAATTCATTTCCTTCCTCACTATTATCTAAAAACTCTTTAGTAGCCGAAACCGAATCTTCTACTTTTTCATTATTATCGGGTAGATCCGTTATTTCACTTTCATTTATTTCAAATAGTTGAGTAAATTCATTAATTACCATATCAATGGCCTTTAGTTCCCCTGCTAAAACTTGAGTAATAGATTGAAACTCTGGTTTATCTAGCTGCTCCATAATGGTTGAACGCTTAAGATTTAGCCTCTCTAAAAAAGCAATTGCCCTACCTCTTCGAAAGGTTTTTGGTCCATGTTGTTGTGACCTATCTCTTCCTCTGTAACGCTCACCACGATGATGTCCCTCACTCTTAAAGTCCTTCATTTTTTCGTTTCTCATTATAATCACCTTTCATCGTATACATTTGTATACACTCAATTAATGAATTTATTGTATACAAACGTATACAAGTTGTCAATATTCTCTCCAGCGAAACATTGTTCCTCTGAAATCACAAAAATAAAAATGTTCCCTATGTTACTTACAACTCCAATACTATTCTGAATAGTACTCAAATTGTTTGCATCACAGGGAACATTATTCAAATAGTCATTTTTATCTCTTTTATTTGTTCTATGTGTCGTTGTTCATGTAAATAAATCTGTTCAATCCATTGATCCAGAGGTAATTCACCTAAAGCAGGATGCTTCATGGATTTCTCCGCCAAAATGGATTTATCTTCTATCGTATCAAGAAAAGTTATCAATCTTTTTCTCGAGTCACTTAACAAGTCAATTATTTGCTGTACATCAAATGGTTCTATATTTGGTTCAACGATCGCTGGAGCTTTAAACTTTTTCGTTCTATCTAATAGTATTATCTGAATTGGTTTATGTTCTTTTTTAGTACTATCTTTTAATCCCCATGCAATAGCTTTTATAGATGCCTCTTCCACTAAAACTAAGTGATGGCACACTTGTGCTATACTCCACGTATTCATATCAGGCTTACCATTAAATTGAGCATCGCTTAATGAAGTAAGCTCCATTACTAGGTTATTTCTCGTTTCATACAAATTGTCGGTAACTATTTTATCCATGTGATTTCTCCCCTCACTTTTCTGCTCTCATTCATATTATAAGTTTAGTAGCTAATTAATATTCTTCTCTTGAATTTATACCTCTGTTAATTGCTACGCTAGGAACCAAAACTATCTGCATCGGCGACTTCTCCGGGAATAGCAGGAACGTAGTGACCCTAGATATTACAGAGGGCGATTTTTATAAACGCTTATTTGCGATTAGCAATTCCAATAAAAATTTAGATTTTTCGAGAGTATGTATGGACTTGATTTTTGAATCAAATAATTATATTTGGTACGTGGGTGTTTTAAATTCAGTTAACTCTTGCTGCATGAGATAACCTAATAAACCACTTGTCCAATTCCTAAAGACATTAAACCACCTAGTAATAGAAATTAATAATTTTCGGTGCCAGGAACCCAAGCTATTTAGAATTGTGGTGGTTCCTGGCACCCAAAATGAGATCTCTCTCTTTCACCTCATCCTTCTTGATAATACTTGGAATACAAATCGGTTAATGTTACTTTTCCAAAACTAAACTGTGTTATTTGATTTTCTTTAAGAAATGCCACAACATTTCCTAATTCCCCTGAATCAAATCCACGTACATCTATTAGAGTGGCGCCATTCGGTAAGTGTTGCACGTTTATTTTTGAAAACTTTTTTGATATCTTTTCTTTTAGCATATCCGACACTTCTGCTACCCGAACGGTTGTGATTTCCTTTTCTTCAAACTCTGAAGATAGGGTATTTACAGGTATTAACTCTCCATTTTTTATAAAGAAAATGCGATCCGCATACCTCTCTAGGTTCTCTAATAAATGAGAAGCTACAATAATCGTTTTTCCTTCAGACTTCTTTTTAACTAATATTTGTGAAATAAGCTCGACATGAGTTGGATCTAATCCATTCATCACTTCGTCCATTAACATAACTTGAGTATCCGAGACAATTTGCATCGCAAAACATAGTCTTTGGCGCATACCCAAAGAATATTTCCCTGTGTGCTTATTTATATAGGACGCCATTCCTAATTCCTTTATTGTACTATCAATCAATTTTGGATTACTATTCCACATAGAAGAATAAATTTTTAAATGCTCTTTTCCCGAAATATGATTGTATAAGTCACTTTGATCGGGCATCATGGAGACTAGTTGATGAATTTTCACTTCATTCTTTTTATTTGTATATTCTATCCAACCATTTAAAATGACTTTACCGCTTTTTGGATTGATATAATTCATGATGACATTCATAAGCGTTGACTTCCCCGTCCCATTGGGAGCCACCAAACCAATAATTTCTCCTGGATTGAACATCTCAGAAACATCTTTTAAAATGACTTTACCTGAAAACTGGACGCCAATACTTTTTAATTCAATCATATTTTCCCTCCATCCCTATGAAACTAAAATAACTTAAACTTTCTATGATGACTAATCAAGAAAGTAACGAACAGAAAAATACATGTACACAATCCTATTATAAAAAGTCCAGTACCAACTGTAAGTCCATCGGTAACATAAAGAAAGTTCCGATGTCCTGAAATGATCTGTCCTACTTGAACATAACTCGTTGGATACCACTGAACGTCCCTATAATGACCAATCCCTCTAACGTAGTACATAAATTCAGCAACAACAAACACGCAGCCTACTACTAAATTTGCAAACTCGTTTTTTAACGTCACACTTACAATTAGCAGCAAAGTAATGATGAATAAAAACCAGAACATCATGAATATCATGTTCTCTATTAAATATTGCCACATCATTATATTTGAAAAGATTTTTTCACTAGAATTATAAATAGGAACAGGCAACTTAAAATCACCAAACCCGTTTCGAGCCCCTATTATCAATAGACCTACGGAAAGTGGGATAATCGCTAGAATACTTCCCAGTAAGGAAACTCCCCCTTTAACTATCAATTTTCCCCAATCTGAAAGTGGCAAACCTTGTAACAATGTTGGATTCCGTCGATCCTTCATCACAATATCCACTGTGAAAAGTATACAGCTAACAAGGAGGATGAGCGGCAGATAAGCGTTTAACAAGCGTTGCAATGTTTGTAACGCAGTTCTTTCCTCAAAAACGTTTATCGATAAATTTGATTTCCCTTCTGTATATCCTTCGAAACGACTTGCAGAATATAAATACGCATAGTGCCCATCGGCCCTTGCATAATTATTTCCATACGTGTAATAACCAGGATTGTAGTATAGGATATCGCTTCCCCAGTTAACAATTATGTTGTCAGAGTACGTATACCATTTAAATGTAGCCTCCGCATAATCATCTAGGTTGCCCTGTTTGATAGCGTCTAATCTTTTTTTATCGTATTTATTCCATTCAGGGTATATCCCAGCAGCAAATCTTACATAATAGTTCGTCCATTCATTAATCACCACATGTTTTAGAAATTCATCCCTCGTTAAATACCGTGCCTCTATTTCACTTACATCTACTTTTTCGATAGGATCATATTCCGGAGATATTTTTAGTGCATAATAACACGAAAAGAAAAGTAGAATGACATAAATCGCGATATTCTTTTTATTGCTCATAAATTGAAAAAACTCTATCTTAAAATACTCGCTCATTATCTCACTCCCTTATACTTTTTTTAGTTTCCCAGTAGTCAAAAATAACTTTACAGCGACTACCAATATGACAATACTTATCCCGATATAAATAAGTCCATATGTGCTATTTAAGTCTACTGGTTTGGCAAGGTCGAGCATTTGTCCATTCAATACACTAGAAAAGTTAAAATAGTTAAATGGATTAAACGGGATAAGATTCATCATGCCTGGAAATAACATAGGAAAAACATACAATAACAGCTGCACAAATAGCGTCAAATACATATTCTTCAACAAAACATTCAATATTACGGATAGAAGTATAACAAAAATAGAAATTAAAACCATGTAGAGTATAGATACACCTAAATATTTATATATAGGGTAAACATCAAAATCACCATTAAAAATAGCGATAGGATAAGAAGAGTTCCCTAATCCATCCAAATAAATTAATGGCAGGCTGCAAACAAATAGCTCCAAAAGAAATACACCTACTAGGAGCATGGATGAAATACATTTGGCTATAACGTACTTATCAAACGATATTGGATAGCCTTTAATTAAAGAAGTATGCCGGAATTCTTCTACCATGATCCCAGATGAATAAATGGCTATGAAAACAAACCAAACGGAGCCAAGTACACTAAATAGATAAGCAATAAACGGAAAAAAAGACAATGGATTCGTGGATAAAGGAATCTCAGTTTTCTTAATATATTGATAGAATATACTATCTAATTGATTTTCCCTTTTAGAAGGTAGATTACCTGCAACCTTATCAAATCCATCCATTTCGAATGCCTTAGCTCTTAAATTTGCAAAATCTATCGCTGTATCCAAAAACAATTCTGGTAGATCCATTCTTATCGACATACGTTGCTTAGCTACTAATTGTTGCTGGAGGACTAAATTCTTATATAGTTCGCTACCTCTCCCTTTTGGAGAGGCGTCTACATTTTGAAATTTATTCAACGCTGAAGAAAGCGATTGGTATTCAATTGATTGTTCTTTTATTCCGTTTCCTAAATCCTCTGTTTTTACAAATAAAACCATGCCAAAAACAAATGCTGCCACGGCAATACAAGTAAAAATATTTTTTTTATTAGATTTCTCTAAAATAAAAAAAGTCTTTAAAATTTTCCACATAGGCATCCCCCAAGTAAAGCCATACTTGTAAAAAGTAGACTTTTCAAATTTCTCTATTATAATCAGTAATAAGACTTGTACCATTTCATATAACCTTCATTTATAGCAATGCGGGAAAATTACTATTCTTGTAAGAGAAGGATATGTAAAGTTAATTAGCAAATACAATGTCTCTTCCAGCCGTAATAACGGAAATTTTTTTCTAATATATCATCAAAAACAACTGAATTTTCAGTCAATTTTGGTTATTCTTTTTCCTTTAGACATAAAAATACCTCTTTAGACAATCATATCTAAAGAGGTCAAAAGAGGCAACTTTATTACAAATATTTAAATTTTATCCAATAAAATTATTTTTATAATCATAGTTTTAGTGACTCACATCTAAAAGTAATTTTATTTCTTTTATTTGCTCTATATGTCGCTGTCCATGTAAATATATATGTTCATCATTGATCGAGAGGTAATTCACCAAAAGCTGGATGTTTCATTGATTTTCCCGCCAATATATCATCTTCTAAGGCGCTAAGAAAAGTTACCGAATTTTCCCTCAAATCGTTTAACAAATTAATTATTTGCTGAACTTCAAATGGTTTTGCATTTGGTTCAACATTTTTGGAGCATTAATCTTTCTCGTTCTATCCAATAATGTAAGTATGCGAAATATATTCATTATACTTTCACAACATGGATTGGGTTCCCTAAAATTATCTCAGCAGCTTCCATTGTAATCTCACCTAAAGTTGGGTGAGCATGGATTGTTAATGCGATATCTTCTGCAGTCATACCCGCTTCGATTGCAAGAGTCATTTCAGCGATCATGTTAGATGCACCAGCACCTACGATTTGAGCACCGATTAATACGCCATCATCTTTACTTGCTACAAGTTTCACAAAACCTTCTGGTACATTTAAAGCTAATGCACGACCGTTTACTGCGAATGGGAATTTCGCTACTTTCACTTCAATACCTTCTGCATTTGCTTGCTCTTCATTGTAACCAACAGTTGCAAGTTCTGGATCTGTAAAGCATACAGCTGGGATTGCTAAATAATCTACGGATGAATTTTCACCAGCGATTGCTTCTGCAGCTACTTTACCTTCATAAGAAGCTTTATGCGCAAGTTGTGGACCAGACACGATATCACCAATTGCATAAATGTTTGGCATGGAAGTACGGCATTGTTTGTCTACTTTTAGTAAACCGCGTTCTGCAAATTCGATACCTACTGCTTCAAGACCCATCTCATCTGTATTTGGGCGACGACCTACAGTTACTAATACATAGTTAGCTTCTACTGTTTTTTCTTCTCCGCCAACTTCATACGTTACAACTACGCCGTTTTCATTTTCTTCTACGCCCTTAGCTGATGCGCCTACCACAACTTCTACGCCTTTTTTCTTTAAGCCTTTTTTCACAACTTGTGTCATTTGCTTTTCGAAACCAGCTAAGATGTCTTTGCCACCTTCAATGATTGTTACTTGAGAACCTAAGTTAGCGTAAGCAGAACCTAGCTCAGTACCGATGTAACCACCACCGATGACAACTAATTTTTCTGGTACTTCTGGTAAAGAAAGTGCACCAGTTGAGTTGATTAAGCGATCAGTGAATTTGAATGTTGGAATTTCCACCGGACGAGAACCTGTTGCAAGGATTGCATTTTTGAATTTGTAAGTTTGTAGGTTGTCGCCATCGATGACACGTACAGTGTTTGCATCTACGAAGTATGCTTCGCCTTTCACGATATCGATTTTGTTGCCTTTTAATAGACTTTCAACACCACCTACTAATTTAGAAACTATGCCTTTTTTGAATTCTTGCACTTTTGTCCAGTCAAGTTTTACTTCTTGTGCAACAACACCCATATCATCTGAATGCTTTACTTGCTCAAAACGATGACCTACTGAAATCAGCACTTTTGATGGTATACAACCGACATTCGAGCAAACTCCTCCTAAATACTCTCTCTCTACAATCGTTACGTTTTGCTTCATTTGAGTAGCGCGAATAGCTGCCACATATCCTCCTGGACCTGCACCAATTACAAGCGTATCAATATACTTCATCTACTTTATCCCCCTCATTGTTTACTATAAAATGAAAAACGTTATCCCAAAAATATTTATCTTTTACACAATTATGGTGACCTCTAGTATCAACTTTAATTACTTGTTTAAAGTTGCTATCATGTAATAGGACATCCACATTTGAAATCGGAAATTTTTTTTTCTTGAATAGAATGTATGGCAAGAGCTGGAGACTGTTGATTTTTTAATATTTTCTCGAGACACCATTCTCTTCTAGCTCTTAAAAAGATACCTTTCAGTCTCTTTTAAATTATAAAAAAGACGGCTTTATTGCCGCTCAGTAGCAATCATTGAAATATATTGCTTCAAATTATTTATTATGATCTTCGTTATTTGCCCATTTTTCTTTAATCGGTCTAATACGAGTCCACCTTCAAGAGTTGACACAATATATATCGCAGTGTCGTATGGCTGTAATGACTGATTTAACTCTTGATGCCTAATACCATCCTCTATAATTTTTACCATCCATTTTATCATCATATCCATTGCTTCATTAATCGATGGCAGTAACGTACTCACCCCTAAATCATCCATTTCAATGGCTGCGTTAAAAATAGGACACCCACCTACTATCGGTTCTCCTTCACTTAATTGTAAAAATGCCTCCACAAATGCGATTAATTTGTCCGTTGCATTATCGTGTTGTGAAACACTCGTCATTAAATGATTACGCATTATTTCGGTAGAAAAATGAAAAGATTCCACCATCAGCTGTTCCTTATCCTTAAAGTGTCGATATATCCCCCCTTTTTGAATATTCGTTTCCTGAATAATGTCACTCATTGATGTTGTCATGTAACCTTTTTTGTTAAAAAGCGTAGCTGATTTTCGAATAATATTACGCCTTGTTAATTCACCTTTGTTCATTTTCACCCTCCAAAAAGATACCTTTCAGTCTCTTTTAATATGAAGGAAGTCGGATACGAAGTCAAGAAATTTTAACAAAAATTAAATACAAGACTGTATTGGACCGACAAGTCTGCAAAATGCTTTGCTATTTAATCCTATTCACAAAAATTAAAATAAACAGTTGCAATTAACATATAAGCAAATTATTATATAAGTAAATCGTTATATACTAATATTCAAATAGGGTAAGGAGGGGCTTTCATGGAATTATCAACAATTGAAATAGAAAAAGCTGCAACAATATTAAAATTATTGGGTGATAAAACAAGGCTTACAATGCTTAAAATGCTGGATTCTCATGATTATTGCGTTTGTGAATTCGTTGAAATATTTAAAGTAAGTCAGCCTGCTATTAGTCAACATTTACGGAAGTTAAAAGATGTTGGGTTGGTGCGTGAAACAAGAAGGGGCCAATGGATTATCTATTCACTGAACAAGGAAAGTGATGTTTTTCCACTCGTACAAAACTTGATTCATCATCTTCCAAACCAAGATTTTAAACTACATGAATTAGAACAACAGGGATTACGTATCTCATGTGAATAATGGAGGTTAGTATTTTGTCACCAGTAATTTTGGCATCAATGATTTTCTTAGTAACCCTTATTTTCGTTATATGGCAGCCTAGAGGTTTGAACATCGGTTGGTCCGCCTGTGGAGGAGCTATTATTGCACTGTTAGTAGGAGTTGTTGAATTTAGTGACGTTGTTGAAGTAGTAGATATTACTTGGAACGCAACATTATCTTTTATCGCGATCATCTTAATTTCTTTAATTCTAGATGAGATTGGATTATTTGAATGGGCTGCTTTACATATGGCAAGGGCTGCCAAAAGTAACGGTATTAAAATGTTCGTTTATGTAAGTGTTTTAGGAGCAATTGTCGCGGCCTTTTTTGCAAATGACGGGGCTGCCTTAATTTTGACGCCAATTGTTTTAGCGATGGTTCGTAATTTGAATTTTAAAGAGAAAATGATCTTCCCATTCATTATAGCGAGTGGGTTTATCGCAGATACAACCTCTCTACCACTCGTGGTTAGTAACCTAGTTAACATTGTATCAGCGGATTTCTTTGATATTGGCTTCGTGGAATACGCTTCACGAATGATTATTCCTAACATATTCTCACTGATAGCAACTATCAGCATTTTATTATTTTATTTTAGAAAAAGCATACCAAGAACATATGATTTATCTAAGCTTAGAGAACCAAAAGATGCAATTAGGAATATAAGAATGTTCCATCTTTCTTGGTATGTTCTTGCTATATTGCTAGTTGGTTATCTTATTAGTGAATACATTAATATACCAGTTTCCATTGTAGCAGGAATAATAGCTATTTCCTTTATCGTAATGGCAAGAAGAAGTAAGGCTGTTGATACAAGAACAGTAATAAAAGGAGCTCCATGGAATATTGTATTTTTCTCTATTGGTATGTATATTGTCGTTTATGGGCTAGGGAATGCAGGGCTTACAAGTGTGTTAGCTGGCATAGTTGAAGAAGCTGCAAAGCAAGGGTTGTTTGTAGCAACGATGTCAATGGGATTCATTGCTGCTTTCCTTTCCTCCCTAATGAATAACATGCCAACCGTTATGATAGATGCATTGGCAATTGCAGAAACGAATACTTCTGGAACAATCCGTGAAGCACTTATTTATGCGAATGTTATTGGTTCTGATTTAGGACCTAAAATTACACCGATTGGCTCACTTGCAACGTTAGTGTGGCTCCATGTTTTATCACAAAAAGGGGTAAAAATCTCTTGGGGAACTTACTTTAAAACTGGTATTGCCCTAACAATTCCAATCTTATTCCTTACATTATTCGGACTTTATATTTCATTATTATTTTTCTAAAGGAGACTTCAATTATGGAAAAAAAAACAATCTACTTTTTATGTACGGGAAATTCATGCAGAAGCCAGATGGCGGAAGCTTGGGGAAAAAAATATTTAGGTGATGAGTGGGAAGTTTTAAGTGCAGGTATTGAAGCACATGGTTTAAATCCTAATGCTGTCAAAGCCATGTGTGAAGTTGGTATTGATATTTCAAATCAAACTTCAGATATTATCGATATAGAAACGTTAAATAACGCGGATTTCGTGGTCACACTTTGTGGAGATGCAGCGGATAAGTGCCCAATAACACCACCTCATGTTAAACGGGATCATTGGGGATTTGACGATCCTGCTAAAGCGGTCGGGACTGATGCCGAAAAATGGGTAACTTTCCAACGAGTTCGTAATGAAATTAGAGACAGAATTAAACATTTTGCTGAAACCGGTGAGTAATGTATAAATAACCTTGAGAGTTTTTTTTTGGTTCTCTTTTAACTAATAAAAGTATATACCTAATGGATTTAATAGTTGGCGAAATAATAATGCAGAAGTCCAGTTTTCGTAAAAAGTTTAATTGGTATCATCTTATCAGATGAACTTGGGTTGAATGTTTCATTAAAGGAAAATACAAACAACTATATTAAATCCCTCCTTTTTAGAAGGGGGGATATTATATTACCTTGTTCAACTAAACTTCCCAATTAGCCGAACAAGGATCACACTTTTCTCTAATATAAAGATTACTCTTCTAATCCAACTAACAAGCTTCTTCTTTCTAATAAAACATTGTCTCTCCAAATACCATTTATTTTTCCAATTCTTTCTCGAATGCCTACCACTCTAAAACCATTTTTCTGATGTAAATGAACACTACCTTTATTTTCTAGGAAGATTACAGCTTGTAAAGTCCAAAACCCTTGTTCTTCAGATTTCACAATCAAATTTTTCAATAGTAAATCACCGACACCCTTTCTTTTTGCGGAAGGATGCACATAAATACTAACTTCGCCTACACCTGTATAAGCCAATCGATCTGATGTTGTTGACAATTTACACCATCCAAGGGTAGTGTTTTCTTCATATACAATTAAAGTGCATTCAGGGTGTGCTTTTAAGATCCATTGTTCATAGGAAGAAGGTACTTTCGTTTCAAATGTAGCTAGACCTGTGGAAATACCCTCTTTATAAATATTTTTAATTTGATCCCAATCGTCTTTCGAGGCATTTCTAACCATATAATTCATGTCTTAATCCCTCCAAAATAAAGATATTTATTGCAATTTTATATTTAATAATTGCATTTTGCAAGTAAATAACGTATCTTATATGTAGAGGTGAAAACATGGAAAACAAACGTGAACTATTTCAAGTGCTTACCCGTAGGTTTGGACTCCTAAATAAAAATTGTTGTTCAGTTGGAACAGTGGATATATCTACTATACAAAGTCATATTCTTTATGAAATAGACAAACAAACATCACCATCTATGCAACAAATTGCGGACACAATTGCAATGGATATTACAACTTTTAGCAGACAAATCCAGACACTTATTAAAATGGAATTAGTAAAAAAAACACCTTCTTCTATAGACAAAAGGGTATATATTTTATCCCTAACGGTACAGGGTAAATTTGTTGCTACAACCATTGATCAATCGATGAATGCTTATTTAGAGGAAGTATTCTCACATATGAACGAATTTGAAAAAGAAACAGTTATTCGTTCTATTCAATTATTAAATCAAGCTATGTCCAAATCAAGCGTTTGCTGTAGCCCTCTACTTTAAGCAAGTTAATTCTTGCTTAAAAAAATTTACATTACTTGCAAAATACAAGTAATATAAACTATTCAAGTAATACCACTAAATTTATGGAGGTAAGAGAATGAATAACATTGTACTAAAACAAATTAACGTTGGCAAATGTTGTGGAACTTCTACAAAAATAATTGAACAAGAAGAAAAAGAATCCAATAAGGAATTGCCTATAGCAATTATTGGGGCAGGTCCGGTAGGTTTGGCTGCGGCTGCGCATCTAGCCAATATTGGTGAATCTTTTATACTACTGGAGTCAGCTGAAAGTGTTGGAAGAAATATTTTAAACTGGGGCCATGTACGGTTATTTTCACCATGGCAATACAACATCGATAAGATTGCTAAAAAAATTCTAGATAAACACGGATGGAGTGCTCCATCATTGGAACAACTCCCTTTAGGAAGTGAGTTAGTTAGTAAATATTTGGAGCCTTTAGCAAAAGTACCTGAAATAAAACCTTTTCTATTGCTGAATACAAAAGTTGTTTCAATAAGTAAAAAGGGTTTAGATAAAATGAAAAATGCTAAAAGAGAAACTTCTCCCTTTGTTCTTTACCTAGAACAAAATGGAAGGTCAAAAAGAATAGAAGCAAGAGCAATAATTGATGCTACAGGAACTTGGTCACAACCAAATCCAATAAACGCTGATAGTATATGGACAAAAGAAGAAAGAGAATTAAAACAACACATTTATTATGGAATTCCTGATATTAATGGTGAGCATAAAGAAAGATACAAAGCTAAACGAGTAGCTGTTGTTGGTGGTGGCCATTCAGCCATTAACACGATTTTAGAACTATCACAGTTAAATGATGAAGTAGAAATTACTTGGATAATGCGAAAGAAAAAAGTAGAGAATGCATACGGTGGAGAAGATAAAGACGCTCTTGAAGCAAGAGGTAGACTTGGTAGTCGTATACACCAATTAGTTGATGCTGGCCAAGTAAAAGTCTATACTCCTTTTCTTATTCATCAATTAACTAAGACAAAAAGTGGAATCGAAATTACAGGAGAATCAGAAGGTAATGAAGTAACACTTTCTCCAGTTGATGAAATCATTGCAAATACAGGCAGCCGTCCAGACTTCTCATTTATAAGAGAAATCAGACTAAGCATAGATACTGCTACAGAAAGTGTTGAAGTCCTCGCTCCTTTAATTGATCCAAATCTTCACAGTTGCGGAACAGTTCGACCTCATGGTGAAAAGGTATTAAGACAGCCTGAAAAAGATTTCTATATTGTTGGTATGAAAAGTTATGGTCGTGCTCCATCCTTCTTAATGGCGACTGGTTATGAACAAGTTAGATCTATTGTGGCTCATCTTTCCGGTGATTTTGAATCAGCAAAAAAGGTAGAACTTGAATTACCCGAAACTGGTGTATGTAGTATTAATTTAACTCAACGAAATTCTACTCAATCATGTTGTGGAACGGAAGCATCAAATTGTTAGAGGTGAAGGTACGTGACTGTAAATAATGGTGCTAATTTATCTAAAGAATATTTTATTTCCTATCTAAAATTGATTAGCGAGACCATAGGATATTCTCTAGAACAAGCGCAATCCTATATGTTTAACTACTTTTTTAATAAAAGTAATACTACTTATGGAAAAGAAAGTTATAACAATTTTTTGAAGGCAATTGAGATAATAAATGAAGAAAAATTTTCTAGTTAATACAAAACGACAAGAATAACAGATTATTATTGCAATGCAAATAACACCGTTCATATAGAAGAACGGTGTTGTTTATTTCGATTTGTTATAAATGATTCAGTACAGTAGTTTTCCCCGCACCTAAATAACCACTCAAAACTGTAACTGGTATTTTATTCACATTATCTCATTATTTCTTTTATTTATTTTGTTTCGCGATGTAAAGTTACACGCTTTAATCGTGATGAATATTTTTTTAATTCTAATCGTTCAGGATTGTTCCGTTTATTTTTCGTAGTAATATAATTTTTGTCTCCTGTTTCAGTGCAAGCTAAAGTTATTTGGACTCTCATTGTTGCCCTCCTATTTATAAATAGTAATCATTACGATTTAAAGAATAGTATTTTTTTTAAATACTGTCAATACTTCTTTACTTATTTGGTCAGTAAATTCTTTTCCCTAATCTATTAATCTAATATAGATAAAATTCATGTTTGTGTTTGACGAAAAAGTATAAAAGAAGTAAAATCCTAAATAGTAATGATTACTATTGAAGTCGTCAATTAAATAGTTTATTAGCTTTTATTTTATAGTCCTACTCAGTTGTATCCATTCATATGTTTATAATCACGGCATTATCTTCTAGTGATAAAACATATTCTCCTCATATATGATAAATAACACTACTTTCCAAGTTTTATTATAAAAATTAAGAGTTAGGAGAGATTTAATGAATATAGCTACCAAAATCCCTGTTTTTATCTTAAGTGGTTTTCTTGGAAGCGGGAAGACTACTGTCCTCTTGAACATGCTTCAATCTTGTAAGGAAAAAGGTCAACATCCAGGAATTATATTAAATGAATTAGGTGAAGAAAACGTTGAAGGGCATTTATTTGAAGATAAAAAAGTAGTTGAGCTACTAAATGGTTGTATTTGTTGTACGATTCAAGATGACTTGAAAGATACCTTGGATAAATTGATTACAGAAATGGACAGCAATCCTTTGGATGTTTTATTTATAGAAGGAACTGGGGTGGCAAACCCATTAGAAATACAAGAAGCACTATTGAGTAAGCCATATATTGATCAGTTTGAAATAATGTCTATAATTACGGTTCTTGATGCTAGTCATTATTTAGAATATCAAAGTGTATTTTCAAGTTCAGCTGAAGTTCGGAAGCTAATGAAGGAACAAATGATTTGTGGAAGCATATTACTGCTAAATAAGACTGATCTTATCACATCAGAACAGCTAGACAAAGTGATACATAAAATCATGAAAATATCTGGAAATGAAAAGGAAATAATGAAGTGTACACATGGTCAAGTAGATACCGACATGCTTTTCAAAAAGCGTTATCAATCAATTCTTATTAGTAAACAACATTCGGATACTGTTCACGATCATCACCATCATTCCACTGTACAAGCAATGAAGGTGGAGGATTTTCCTTCCTTACAACAAAAAGCATTTGAAAAATGGCTTAGTCAGCTTCCAAATAACGTTTTGCGCGGAAAAGGGTTTGTTGAGATTAAAGGCTTTGAACAACTTTATAGTTTTCAATATGCTTCCAAAAAGACAACATTCACACCGGTTCCATCCTCTTTAAATAAAAAGCCTATCGTAATTTTGATAGGCGTAGGTCTAGACAATGAGCAAATGAATAATCATTGTAAGCAATTATTAGAGGGAACACTAAAATAGTTACGTCTCTTTTGTATAAGACGAATATAATTTTTCATGATATTGGAGGACGTCCATGAGAGATCAAGGAATTTCATTATGGAAACAAACAATTGGTCTACTGATCTTTGGTGCTATTGCCTTTTCCTTTCTTGTCG
The DNA here is from genome assembly GCF_042885655.1 of Psychrobacillus sp. NPDC058041. Lineage (NCBI taxonomy): Bacteria > Bacillati > Bacillota > Bacilli > Caryophanales > Bacillaceae > Psychrobacillus > Psychrobacillus sp. NPDC058041. The sequence continues at coordinate 32,535 of NZ_JBHVRO010000004.1, read as the reverse complement.
CAGACTACATACAAATACAATTTGAAATTCCTAAATCATGGCTAAATGTATGTACTATATTTTTAAGCATTATTCTAGAGGCATTACCTTTTGTATTTCTAGGTGTATTTGCCTCAGCCTTAATTCAAACTTTTGTATCAGAAAAAGCTATTCAGAAATTTATTCCTAAAAATCCCCTTATCGCAATTATCCCAGTCGCTTTATTGAGTGCAGTTTTCCCAGTATGTGAATGCGCTATTATCCCTGTCGTTAGAAGGTTAATCAAAAAAGGGATGCCATTGCACTTAGGAGTTATTTTTATAGTAGGATCTCCTATATTAAACCCAATTGTTTTTGCCTCTACCTATTATGCATTCCAATCTACACCTGGTATTGCTTATGCTCGAATGGGTCTTGCCTTTATATCGGCCATTTTAATAGGTATCCTGGTTTACGTCTGCTTTCGAAAAAGTAATCAATTAAAATGGACAACAAATGAATTTTTGGATAGTTCTGTACTGGTGAACGAAAGGAATACTTCTAAACTAAAATTGTTAATGTTTAATGCAAGTGACGAATTCTTCGACATGGGAAAATATCTAATTATCGGCACAATTTTAGCAAGTTTGTTTCAGACTTTTTTCAACAGAGATATATTAGTTAGTCTTGGTACGAGTGATACAGTCTCCCCTCTCGTAATGATGGGTCTTGGCTTTATCTTATCTCTTTGCTCGGAAGCAGATGCTTTTGTGGCCTCTTCATTTGCACACACATTTTCTACCGGATCGCTTCTAGCATTTTTAGTATATGGACCTATGTTAGATTTAAAAAGTTCATTAATGTTGTTTGCATATTTTCGAGCTAAATTTGTAATTGGGTATATGATTATTATTACAATAACTGTGTACGTGATAATTTTAATATTTCAATATTTAATCTTGTGAGGTGGGGTAATGCAAAAAGAACGGGATTATAGTTTTCATATATTGCTACGAGGAATTATATTGATTGGATTCTTTCTATTAGTTTTTAAGCTAATGTTGACTGGTAATATCCAAAACTTTATCGCACCTAAAATGATACCATTTTCATATTTTTCTATTGTGGTTTTATTAATATTAGGAGTTATTCAAGTTTGGAGAAGTAACTCGAAGAATAAGGTGGAATTGTACTGTAACTGTGGTTTTGATCATAACAATAACGGGTCATTCTTTCAAAGTTGTTTTATTTATTCATTATTTATATTACCTATACTTATTGGATTATGGTTTCCAGATATAGTTTTGGATAGTTCAATTGTAGCAAAAAGAGGAGTCAACTATGGGTCGAGTTTGTCTACACAAGCATCAGAATTGAATGGAGAAGCTCCTTTCACCTCTGACGATTTTGGAGTAATAAATAATGTGAATGCTTTAGTTGAAAATAATGATGTTTCTATAAATAATGAACTACAACCATACTTATATAATAGCAATGAAGCCACAGTGGATTATAAAAATAGAGAAGAGCTGAAAAGTGACCTTTTAAGAAGTTCTAAAATTGTTGTAAAAGATGAATATTATTTGGACGTATTGGATATCATTTCGAATGATTTAAACTCCTTTATCGGCAAAGAGTTGGAGATTGTTGGTTTTGTTTATAAAGAGCCTGATTTTAATGCGGATCAATTTGTAGTTGCCAGATTCGCAATCTCTTGTTGTGTTGCTGATTCTTCTGTTTATGGTATTGTAGCGACAACTGACATCTCTCACCCTGTAGTAATGGATGAATGGATTAGAGTAGCTGGAATAATATCAAAAACCAATGTAAATGATTGGGATTTGCCAAACTTACAAATAACCGATATAAAAAGAATTGAGCAGCCTGAGGATCCTTATGTATATGAAAATTATATGCCTTAATGTGATTTATACAGACATAAGATAGAGAAGCATAATAAAATGCTATACCTTTTAAACGTGTGGATCTTCCTAATGATGAAACATCTTGAATGTTTCACCAAGGTTTGTAATCTGCGTCTATCCCTGTGCCACGATCTTCTTTAATCCATTTTTCGACTTTTGCTGGACTGTGTTCTGGTCTAGTTGACCTTTTTTCTACTTGTGCAAGGCTAGTGGGACTGACACTGAATATAGCATTCTTTTCATAATTTTTCTTTTCTCCATCAAAATAATCTCCTTAATAAATATTTCTTAAGGAGATTATTTCTGTATAAATGGCCGTTACTAGGCGAAAACAGTTTGACACTTACCACTAAATGGAGAAGAGCCTTATTTTTTTTTATATTTTAAATATAGATAAAAATAAGCCAAAATACAAAAAAATAATATACAAGATTCAACTGTCAATGAATATAACCCAGAAAAATGGAAAACATAATATGATATTAGAATTAAAGAAATTGGTATAGTTGTCAATAGATATTTATAATTTTTATCAACGATAGAAATATATATATTTTGAATTATTAATAAAAAAAATGGTATTTGTGTAAGTATACTCATAATAATATCTCCCTATTTATATGGTAACGTTTATATTCCTCATATCCTTTTTTTGCTCCTATTGAAAAATAAACAATAGTTTCGATAATGACCCACACTTCAAAAAGGGATTTTAATACCATTTTTCACCCAACCTTTAGTGATTCTTTTAAAGCCTGCTTAAATGCAGCACTTTTAATAGATTTCTTAAAAGCATTCCCGGCAGCTTCATAGGTTCTCCAATAATTCATCTTTGTACTTGTATTTACTCTAAATGATTTCTCTATAACTGAGCCTATAAACATTACTGCTCTAGCCATCGAAAAAATGTCTCCAAAAAAATGATTAATAACTTCTTCTGGTACCTTGGTAATCGCTGGTTTGCTTTTCTTTTTGCGTAGTTTGCTGACTGGTGAAATAACTAATCACCCTTTCTAATTTGTTTATTGTATTATGGTATAAAGCTACCCGTATCGTTAGTACCCCTCCTGAAGACAGACCAAGAGAAACAATCTCTTAAATACGATTTTATAAAACTTTCTATTGGAGTACGTCTTTATTGATCCTTCACTTCAGTAACGATCTTTTTTTCAAGTAACAATCTTTTTATTGATACAACACCATTGTAGCTTTGAAATAAAGTTTGATCAAAACTACCTCGCAAAACCATATTTTACGATAAATAAAAAGAATCCATATTGAAAAAAGATTGATCAAAATGGATTCTTTTTCAGCAGATTTAAGTTTGGTTTTTATAAAATAGTTTGATCATTTTCTACCCGTGTTGCTCAAAAATCGCGCCCGATTATGAAACGAGATAAACCTTTTCTCTCTTTCTTCCTTTTTTACAAAAGTAAAGAATATATCCGAGATTTTTTATACAACAAAACATCTTTTTTTATATTCAATATTACTTTTTCTAACAGCACATGCAATTTATATAATTGGAAATGATCTCGTTTTTTTCTTATTCAAAATAATTGTTTTCTTGTTTAATTTGATCTATTCGTTTTTTTCCCCATTCATACATCAGCTCAACGATTGGTAATAACGTCATCCCAAGTTCAGTCATTGAATATTCGACTTTCGGAGGAATTTCTGGAAACACTTCTCTATGAACAATTCCATCTTCTATCAGGTCACGTAATTGATTTGATAATATTTTATGGGATATTTTTGGGAAAAGCTTTTGAAGTTCGCTGAATCGATGTGTACCTTCTACTCCTAAATGCCACAAAATAACAACTTTCCATTTACCGCTAATAATCGATAAGGTAAGTTCTTTTTCACAATGATAATCTTGATTTAATATTCTTTTTTGGATTTCTTTTCTTAATGTATCTGACATGGACATTTACTCCTTTACTTATAGTAGTAACCGTTTGGTAACCTCCGCACAAAAAAGTGCGTTCTTCACAATAGAGAAAACTGTAGGTAGAATGAAGTTAGTCTTAAAGACAAATCATTTCCGAGTAAAACAGTGTATATAATTATATCATCATAACGGTTTTATCAAACGCACCTTACTCAAGTATTAAATTTTTAGTTTAATACACTTTATTTCGTCAATAATAAATCTATCTTATCTAAAGGAGAAAAAAACATGCAAACAATCGCAGGAAAAGTGGCGTTAATTACAGGGGCAGGACGTGGAATTGGACGGGCAACAGCAATAGCTTTTGCGCAGGAAGGCATTCACGTAGGTCTTGTTGGACGTACGCTTGAAAATTTACAACAAGTTGCAGAGGAACTTAAACAGTATGACGTGAAGGTAGCAATTGCTGCAGCGAATGTAGCAGATTTAGATTCTATCACAGCAGCGGTTAGATCGATTCGTGACGAGCTTGGTGCAATCGATATTTTAGTAAATAACGCCGGCATTTCAAAATTCGGTAACTTCATGGACTTAACGCCTGAAGAATGGACAAATATTATCGATGTCAACGTAAAAGGTGTGTACTACACAACACGTGCGGTATTACCAGAAATGATAGAGCGCAACACAGGCGACATCATTAACATCTCATCAACAGCTGGTCAAAAAGGTGCACCAATTACAAGCGCATACTCGGCTTCAAAAGCAGCAGTTATCGGACTAAGTGAGTCATTAATGCTTGAAGTGCGTAAGAAAAATATTCGCGTTACAACGTTAACGCCAAGTACGGTTGCCACTGATATGGCTGTTGAACTAAACTTAACAGACGGTAATCCAGAAAAAGTGATGCAAGCAGAAGATTTAGCAGACTTAATGGTTGCACAACTAAAACTTCATCCGCGTGTTGTGTTAAAACATGCTGGGCTTTGGTCGACGAACCCTTAATAGAACTATTCGAAAAATCAAGGCGCTATCCGATGTATTTTGGATGGCGTTTTTCTTTTTAGAATAAAAAGCTCTAATGGCGGTATTGCCAACTCGTTTATCACATGAACGGCATCACGAGGAGCATTAGTAATAATGACATTTGTTTAGTAAGAAGAAGATAATAAAAAAAGTGTGGTTTTTGCAGCCTATTACTCAATTAAATAGCCCATTATCGGAACAACTTTATTGTAATTCAACAGTTCCTTAATACAATTTTTGATTTAGAAATTCTTTTCCTTTTCACTATAAAAACACCCCTTTAGATAACCATATCCAAAGGGGTAAAACGGTGCAACTTTTAAATAAACACCGCAATTTTATTCAAAACATCGTATCTTTTTTATATACAACGCAACTTTATTTCAAAGCTACATTTATTTGTTGGTTTGTAATAAAGTTTGATTAAATAGTGTCCCATAAACGTTGACTTCGCTGTATACTAAAAGAACTCATTTTGAACAAAGATTGATCAAAATGGGTTCTTTCGTTATCTTGCTGAATTAGTTTTTATAAAAAGAATGAACAGTTTATTTATCATTATAAAAAAATCAAAATAACATCCCTGTTTTTTTACGAACTAAATTAGCGTAGTACCTAGCCAATAATATAGTGAATAGGGCACCAAGGTCTCATTGAATTCGGAATAGTGTTAGAACCTGGTACCTTAAATTTATTCCTATACCAGCATATTTCCTTAATAATATAATATATTTTGCTTTCTTACCATCAGGATCAACCATAATAACAGGATAATTATTCGCATAATTATAACCATACATGGAGTAAGAATAGTGTTGGACGCCGGTTCCTGACACCAATTCTATTTAATATACAAATATAAAGCTATTAAATAGATTATTAAGTGAATAGCTGAATATACTTTGAAGACAATAGTATACATCCCTTTTTCATTCCCAAAAAACAACAATTATCCCAAGCAAATAATTGTTAATATAATGTATACAGGTGAAACTGCAAGCTGTGAAATCAAATAATTTTCCCCCTGCTAAATATATCTTTTATATAATACTTTTCTGTTTACAGAAATTATTAACCTGATAACTAAATTTATTTATACTTATTTCATCCTATTATAAATCCTCTCGTGAACACATAAAGATCCGTAGCCCAATTGAAAGGTAATGCTGCTTTTAGTCCGACCTTTAAAGCCACCTTCTTGGCTGTTTTTAACATGTTTTTAGTTTCTACCCTACCTAGCATTTAGGTTTATTTTACTAAGTCACTAAGGGCTGTGCCTTATAAATTTAGGAATTAACCACCAGAAGCATTATAGATATGAAGAGATACCTAATGTAAGTAGAGATCAACGTATATAGAGCCCCTCAGTATTAGCTATCTTTTCTAATAGATCAAGATTATGTTGGCTATATATTATAAATCCTAATCCATTCCCTCTAAATACAATATTCTCCTCAGGTATAATGAAATGTAAATCGATATGATCCGAAACAGCTAATTTAATTAGAGAAATTAACATAGAATACTCATCAATGTTTATTAAATTTAGTTCTTCATAATCCTTAGGTATTATTTTATTCCATTCTCTCTCGTAGTATTTATAATACAATTCATCTTTATATAAAGTTTCTGGAAAATAATAGAATGCATAGAATTCAGTCGATCTTAACCATATCATTTCAAAGAATTTCTCGAATTTTTCTAAGCTTTTCAAATACGAATTAAAATTCTGAGTTTTTTGTTGGAAATCTATAATTTCCAATTTATCAAAAAATATTTCTACTTGACTAAACTTTTCATTACTTTTTATCTGATAAGGGTAAATATCAAGTATTTTAGGATTATCATAATCATGAAGTTGATCTATTAATTCGTCTAATTTTTTACTATCTCTATTTTTAGCTTCTTTGCAAATATCAATTAATATATTTATTAATGGCATACCATATGCCTCCTTTAATTATTCTCTTAATACATACCCGTTTTTGTCTAATGTTGCTTTACGTTTATTCTTATTATTCTCAAGTTTCCAAGCGCTTCCTCCATGAGCATTGTCTTTTGACCTTTCTTCACTTATTCGCCAGCCAGATTCCTCATTCTCCAAAAAGCAGCATAATTAAAAAAATGCAGGTTTCGATTTAGGAGCCATCTAAGCTCTTGAAAAAGATGATTTATGAAATTGATTCAGTTAAATAAAATTGATTTATTAATACTGCCAATCCATTTTTCCAATTATTCTGTCTGCAATATAGAATGCTATCAATGTTAATATAAAAGGAATAGCCAGATGATATACCCAACTATCTCCTAAAAACCCAAGAATTAATTGAAAAAAATCAAATAGTAATGCAACACTTGCATAGGTAAGTGATAGAATGAATGGATATATACTTCTTTTTATTATTGCAATTATGACCCCTACTATTAATAAGCCTGTACTAAAAAATATCAAAAAGTTCGCCTCATTTCTTTGGATTATATTTTGTTGCGTATACTAGGGTCCAGTAAATGAATGAAGCAGACTCTTGAATTAAAACCCCTCCTAAGCCCCCAATCATCATACCAACCGCTCTTTTACCTAGTGCTTTTACTAAATTTTTCTTTGCAAAGCTTATTAGAGTATTACTAAAAGCATTAGAAAAAATTCCCATTTCGTGCAGGGTACCAGGTTCCCATTGAATTCAGAATTGTGTTAGAACCTGGTACCCGACGCTATGATCATTTTTTATTATAACTATCTATAATAGATTCATATTGTTTTTTACTAGCTTTAAAAGGAATTGTAATTTTATATGGCCTTTTCTTTCCTATTGTAATATTTATAGGACTGCCTTTTTTGGGATCCCAATCTACTCTTCATGCCCAAGCGCCATCAGACCTTTAGTTTCGTTGATCGACCTATTGAGGAAACGTCTTGAATCTTTAATCAAGGCTGATAGTGCTCTCCTATTCCTGTACCACGACCTTGTTTAAATCCACTTTTCAATTTCAGATATTCTTTTTCTTTTGGACATAAAAAACCCCCCTTAGACAATCATATCTAAAGGGGAAAACGGTGTAACTTCTTTATAAACAGTAAAAATTAATTTCAAAGCCACATTGTTCATTTATAGCGAAATTTACCTATTCCACAGTTACCGACTTAGCCAAGTTTCTTGGTTTATCCACGTCACAACCTCTATGCAATGCAGCATAATAACTGATCAGTTGAAGCGGAATTACTGCTACTAGTGGAGCGAATAGCTCGTGTACTTTTGGAAGTACGAAGCGGTCGCCTTCTTCTTCATGACCTTCCATAGCAATAATGCATGGGTTTGCGCCACGTGCTACTACTTCTTTTACGTTTCCACGAATGTTCAGGCTCACTGCTTGTTGAGTTGCTAGGGCGAAAATCGGTGTTCCGTCTTCGATTAAAGCGATTGTACCGTGTTTTAGTTCTCCGCCTGCAAAGCCTTCTGCTTGAATATATGAAATTTCTTTTAGTTTTAGTGCACCCTCTAAACTTACATAGAAGTCGATGTTTCGTCCGATGAAGAATGCATTTCTAGTTGTTGCTAAAAATTCTGTAGCGATTTGTTCCATTTCTTCTTTAGAATCAACGATTGCTTGCACTGCATTTGCTGCAATTCCTAGTTCTTTCACTACATCAAAGTCTAGTGTTTTTCCTTGAGATTGTGCGTATACAGAAGCTGTCACCATTAATACTGCAACTTGAGCGACATATGCTTTTGTGGATGCAACAGCAATTTCAGGGCCAGCATGAAGTAGTAATGTATGATCTGCTTCGCGAGAAAGTGTTGACCCTGGTACGTTTGTCATTGTAATCGTTGGGTAACCTTTTTCTTTTATTTTCACAAGTACTTGTCTGCTATCTGCAGTTTCACCTGATTGTGTTAGGAACATAAACAATGGTTTCTCTGATAGAAGCGGCATGTTATAGCCGAATTCGCTAGAAATATGCACTTCTACTGGGATACCAGCAATTTTTTCAAAGTATTCTTTACCGATCAATCCGCCATGATAGCTTGTTCCCGCTGCGATAATGTATAAACGGTCTGCATCATGAAATGCATCTAAAATAGCTTGATCAATAGTAAGCTCGCCTTGTTCATTTTGGTAAGCTTGAATTATTTTACGGATTACAGCAGGCTGTTCATCCATTTCTTTAAGCATATAGTGAGGATATGTTCCTTTTTCAATATCACTCATATCAAGTTCCGCTTTGTACGGTGCACGTTTTACTTTTGTTCCGTCTAGTTTTTGAATTTCAACAGAATCTTTTTGTACGATTACAATTTCTTGGTCGTGAAGCTCTACATAATGCTCCGTAACTTGTAGCATTGCCATAGCGTCTGATGCTACAACATTAAATCCATCACCAATTCCTACTAATAGTGGTGATTTATTTTTTGCTACATAAATCGTATTTTTGTCTTCTTTATCTAGTAGAGCAAGTGCATACGATCCGTGAATAAGATGCAATGTTTTTCTAAGTGCATCTACTGTAGAAAGCCCGTCTTGTGAGAATTTCTCAATAAGCTGAACAATTACTTCCGTATCCGTGTCAGATGCCATTTCTACATTAGGTAGATACGCTTTTTTCATTAAATGATAGTTTTCAATAACACCATTATGCACAAGAGTGAAACGTGTTGTTGTGCTTTGATGTGGATGTGCATTTAGTTGGTTTGGAACTCCGTGAGTTGCCCAACGTGTATGACCAATTCCAAGTTTCGCATCTACATCTTCATCCACTACATCGCGTAAATCAGCAATACGTCCTTTTTCTTTGAAAACGACTACGCCGTCTTTATTTAACACAGCAATTCCCGCAGAATCGTATCCACGGTACTCTAATTTTTCTAAACCATTTAACAAAATTTCTTTTACATCTGCTTCTCCAATATATCCTACAATTCCACACATAATCTTATTTCCTCCATTTACATTCATGTCTAAATAAGCTCCCTACACAATAAAATGTAGTAGCTCATTAAGCTAAGAATGCCTTCTTTTCCCCTCTGTCATACAATCACTCGTATGGTTTATGAAAAAGAATAACAACCGGGCAAATACGGTCGGGAGGCATCCGCCGAAAGTTCGATAACCTCCACCTCGTCTGCTGAAGATACATTTCCGTCCAATTTCTTCAGCTCTGGCGCTATAATTGTTTTCCTTTGTTTTACGCGTTCCGTTTCCCTCCATTCAACGCGGGTGCTGTTGTGATTAGCTCATACAAGAGGTATGACAACTAAAAATCAGCATCTCTATCATACTTAAATTAAATTCGATAGTCAATTAAGTACTCCTTCTATAAATGCTATAACAATACAAATTGATACACAAAAGAGCCACATTTCTGTGGCTCTTTGGTTAACCGGTAATCGCACCATATATTAAAGCTAATAAAATGACAAATGCGGGATGAACTTTGTACTTTACTAATAATAGCACGCTTGCAGCTATTAGTATGATTGAACTCCACATCCCCAGTCCTACTACAGACTCTTGCGCAAATTGTACAGTCATAAAGCCAAGTAAAACAGCGATAATCGGTCGAATAAATTTCGTTAAGTTTTTTACTTCCGGAGCATCTTTATACTTTAATAAAATGGCCATCATACCAATCATTAATATCAGAGTTGGTGCTATAGTGGCAAACATTGCGATGAATGAACCTAATATTCCACCTTCTGTATAACCAATATAACCTGCCATTTTCGTGGCAATTGGACCAGGCAAAGAGTTTCCAATAGCGACTACTTCACTGAATTCCTGAGTTGTCATCCAGCCATATTTCCCTACAACTTCATGCTCCACTAATGGTATAGAGGCTGGACCTCCTCCATAGCCTAATATACCTGGAATAAAAAAGGCTAAAAATATACGCCAAAAAATCATATTTTCTTCCTCCTTTTAAGCAAGGGGGCGAACACAAGGACTATGCACGCTAAAATGACAATGGCAGGATGAATATGTAACACTTCTATTAATACCGATGAAAGAGCTATTAACAAAAGCGCCTTTAACCAACCAAGAGAATCTCCCGATTTCTTTATAAAGTCCCACGTTAATTGACCAAGCAGTACCGCTACTACCGGTATTACGGCGGTAGACATATTTTGCACTTTTGGAATATCCTTATACTTTTGTATTAATCCCAATAATAAAATCATCATTAATACAGTTGGAATTACGGTGACAATAATTGCATTTAAACAACCCCAAATACCCGCTATTCGGTAGCCGATATACCCTGCCATTTTTGTGTTGATTGGACCAGGCAACGTATTCGCAAGGGCAAGAGTGTCTCCAAATTCATCTTCATCCATCCAGCCATATTTCTTCACAACCTCTTGATGAACGAGCGGTATAGAAGATGGACCCCCTCCGAATCCAAGAATCCCTGAACGGAAAAAGGCAATACTAATATCCCTTTGAAGAACTCGATCTGGACGCACGGATCTGTTCTTCGTTGCATTATGTTTTACCAAACTGCTATAGCTCCATCCGTTCGGGACTCAGTTCCACCTTGAAGCACACCAGTCTCTGCATTTCTCCAAATAATTTGTCCACGTCCAAAACTTCCAGTATCCGCTGCAACATGAATATCATGACCTTTCCTCGCTAAGCTTTGGACAAGATAGTTTGGAAACTCAGGTTCCACATGTACTGTTTTCCCTTTTATCCATTGCCATCTTGGCATATCAAGCGTTGCCTGTGGATTCAGTAAATAATCGACTGTATTTGTGACAATTTGAAAATGACCCTGTGGCTGCATATAACCCCCCATTACTCCAAAAGGTCCAACTGCTTTTCCATCCTTAGTTAGAAAACCTGGAATAATTGTGTTATACGAACGTTTCCCTGGCTTCAGTAAGTTTGGATGAGACTCATCTAAAGAAAAATCATGTCCACGATTCTGTAATGCTACCCCGGTGCCAGGCACTACGATTCCTGAGCCAAATCCCATATAATTACTTTGAATGTAGGAAACCATGTTTCCTTCTTCATCGGCTGTAGCTAAATAAACAGTTCCAGCTTTAGGTAATTCATATGGTGCTGGATCAATCGCATCTTCTTGAATAGTCGATGCACGTTCTCTAGCGTAATCGTCTGATAGTAAATGATCCACACTAACTGGCATTTCTTCTAATTCGGTAATGAAAGCTTTTCCGTCTGTAAATGCTAACTTCATCGCTTCGATTTGTTGGTGAAGTACATTTGCACTTTGCCATTCTGGTTTCGCCAATTGCTTAAATACATTTAAAGCCATAAGCGCAACCATTCCTTGTCCATTTGGCGGTATCTCCCACACATCATATCCACGATAATTAGCAGAGATTGGTTCAACCCATTCAGGTTTATACGAAGCCAGATCTTCCTTTGACAAGTAACCATCATATTTCTTCATGAAAGCATCAATTTTAGTTGCAATTTCACCTTCGTAGAAATCACGAGCATTTGTTTCACCGATCGCACGTAACGTTTTCGCATGATCTGGCGAAGACCAAATTTCTCCTATTTCCGGAGCTCTTCCATTTGGTGCAAATGTCTTAAACCAAGATGAAAATTCTTCTGTTGTACAGGTATCCTTAAACTTTCTATAAGCCATTTTCCAGTACTTACCGAGAATTGGGGTTAGTGGATAACCTTCTTCAGCATATCGGATAGCCGGCATTAGCACGTCTTTAAGTGGAAGTTTCCCGAATTTTTCTGATAACTCTGCCCACGCAGATGGAACACCAGGTACCGTTACTGGAATAACTCCATATACCGGCATTTTTTCATATCCTTTTTCTCTGATCTTTTGAGCAGTAATCGACAAAGGCGATGGACCAGATGCATTTAACCCATGAAGCTTGTCTTTAGTCCAAACTAGCGCAAATGCATCTCCACCAATACCGTTTGAAGTTGGTTCAACTACTGTAAGTGCTGCTGCAGTTGCGATTGCTGCATCAATTGCATTTCCGCCTTTTTGGAGGATTTCTATTCCTGCTTGAGCTGCCAATGGTTGCGAAGTTGCAACCATTCCTTTTTTAGCGAAAACGGTATGTCGTTTTGCTGCAAATGGGTGATGTAAGTAATCCATGATGTTCCTCCTCTAAATCTTTTCATATACCGTTTAATATGTTTGTTCCAGCAAAATGACACGCGGCAAAATGACCTTCTTCCACTTGTTCCCAGGTAGGTTTTTTACTATTGCATATCTCTTGAGCAATAGGGCATCTTGTATGAAACGGACATCCTGATGGTGGATTTGCTGGATTCGGCAAATCTCCTTGTAATCTTATGCGATTTTTGTTTGCATGAACAGATGGGCGTGGAATTGCCGACAATAAAGCTTGTGTATAAGGATGAATTGGATTGGAAAATAAATTTTCCACAGTACCAAGTTCAACCGTATTACCTAAATACATGACTAAAACACGATCACAAAAATATCGTACAACACCTAAATCATGCGATATAAATAAATAGGATAATTGATATTTCTCTTGTAACGACTTCAGCAATTTCAACACTTGGGCTTGAACTGAAACGTCTAATGCTGAGACTGCCTCATCACAAATTACAAATGAAGGATTTAAAGCAATTGCTCTTGCAATTCCGATACGTTGTCTTTGTCCTCCACTAAATTCGTGTGGATATCTTTCATAATGTTCTTCCTTCAACCCAACTTCATTTAGCAAATCAATTACAGCAGATCGTTTCTCTTTTTGCGCCATATTAGTATGCATTGTAAACACTTCTTCTAATGCATGTCCAATTCGTTGTCTAGGATTTAGGGAGGCAAATGGATCTTGAAAAATCATTTGCATTTCTTTTACAAATTTTAATTTTTCTTTTCTTTTTAGATCTTGAATTTCTTCATTCCGAAAAATGACTTTACCTTCTGTTAATCCTTCCAGCCCTAAAATTGCACGACCTAGAGTTGATTTCCCACAACCTGATTCTCCAACTATTCCAAGGCTCTCACCTTCATATAGATTAAGAGATACTTCTTCAACCGCCTTTACATGACCTTGTACACGTTTCAATACTCCTCCTTTAATAGGGAAGTACTTTTTCACACCTTCTAACCTTAAGAGGATTTTTTGATCAGCTTTGGAAGACAAATTGACCATCTTTAACTTCCTCCTCTTCATGTAACCAACAACTAACAATATGTCCTTGGTCTGTGCTAAATTCTGGTGGTGCTATTTCACGACATTTATCTGTAGCAAATTTGCACCTAGGATGAAATCTGCATCCATCAATCTTTTCTTGAAGGCTGGGAAGAGAGCCAGGTATAGGCTCTAATTCAAAGTCCGGATCATCTACATTAGGTACCGAATTTAATAATCCTATAGTATAAGGGTGCTTTGGGTTATCAAAAATCGCTGCTACTTGTCCTTCTTCTACTTTTTTACCAGCGTACATAACCATTACTCGATCAGCCACTTCAGCAACAACACCCATGTCATGTGTAATTAACATAACACCCATGTTAAGCTTTCCTTTTAGCTCATTTATCAAATCTAATATCTGCGCTTGAATAGTAACATCCAGTGCAGTCGTTGGTTCATCTGCTATCAATAATCCAGGATGACAAGCAAGTGCAATTGCAATCATGACACGTTGTCTCATACCACCACTAAGTTCATGTGGGTATTGATTCATACGTTTTTCAGGGTAAGGAATGCCGACTTGTTCTAATAATTCTATCCCTTGTTTTGTTGCTTCACTTTTACTTATCTTATGATGGAGCATTAATGGTTCTCGCAATTGATATCCTACTGTCAAAACTGGATTTAGTGCAGTCATGGGTTCCTGAAAAATCATCGATATTTTGGTACCACGCATTTTTCTCATTTCTTCGTAAGGTAGGTTATGTATTTCCTTGCCTTCGTATTTAATCTCACCAGCCGCTATCTTCCCGTTGCTTGGAAGCAGACCGATAACTGATAAAGATGTAATACTTTTCCCACAACCAGACTCCCCAACAATACACAATGTCTCTCCTTTTGCAATAGAGAAGGAGACATCTCGCACAGCTTGGACATCTCCTTCTGCTGTGCGAAATTCAGTTACTAAATGATTCACTTCCAGTAATGTCTCCCGCATTTTCTAACCTACTTCCCAGTTATATTTTTTAAGTACCACTTACCATTAGGGTCTAATTCTAGCCCTGTATAAGCTTTATCTAGCGCTGCTGTAACCATTCCGTGATACATTACTACAACTGCATTATCTTCAATCATCATTTTGTTCGCCTTGTCCAAAATTGCTTTTCGTTCATCTTGATCAATTGTTGTACGAGATTCTACTACTAATTTATCAAATGCTGGATTGCTATATTGAGCACGGTTTGAAGAACCTACATTATCGCTATGGAAGTTTGGGTATAACAGCTCAGATCCATCTCCTGTTACATTTGACCAACTTAAGAAAGTTAGATCATAATCACCTGCACGAGCAGTATCTAAGAATGTAGCCCATTCCATTGATTCAATTTGTACATTGAATCCCGCTTCCGTTAATTGAGCCTGAACTATTTCAGCCATTAAAGTAAAATTAGAGCGATTTGCAGTTAATAATTTTATTGGTTTATTTCCATACCCATTTTTCTTCACTAACGATTTTGCTTTTTCTAAATTATAAGGAGTACCTGCTTTATCTTCTGATGAATCATATCCAAAAACTTTCGGTCCAATAACACTATCACTACGAACTCCTAATCCGTTTAATTTAGAAACAAATGCATCACGATCCATCGCTGATGCTACTGCTTCACGGAATTCAGGATCTTTATTTATTTCTCTTAAATGATTAAATGCTAAGTAGTAAACTGGTGAACCATCTATTTTTTCGATATTTACATTATCCAATGATTCTAGACGTTTAATTTGTTCTGTTGGTAAACCATCAATAAATTGAACTTCACCTGTTTGTAACATGGAAATTGCAGTTGATATTTCTGGCACTACTTTATAAACTACTTTCTTTAACTCAGGTGCACCGCCCCAATACTCTTCATTTGCTTCTAATACAATTTGATCCCCTGGTGTCCAACTTACAAATTTAAATGGACCTGTACCTACTGGTTCTTTCATTAAATCTTGTTTTTGATCTGCTGTAGGACTAACGATAGCCGCATTCGTATGTGATAGAGATGCTAAAAATGCACCATACGGATATTTAGTTTTTATTTCCACCGTATACTCGTCTAATACATTAATTGTATCTACTGGTTCTAGTAATGATGCACGAGGCGCAGCTGTTGCAGGATCACGTAATTTATCAAATGTATATTTGACAGCCTCAGCATTGAAAGGTGTTCCATCGTGGAACTTAATTCCTTCTTTTAGTTTAATAACCCATGTGTTTTCATCTGGTGTTTCATATGACTCTGCTAATTTAGGTTCAAATTCCATTGTATTCACATTTCGTTGGAATAATTGTTCATATACTTGCTCTGTTATATTAGCCGATGGTGAATCATTCATCAAAATAGGAGATAATCCTACTGCATCCGAAGTTGAAGCATAAGTAAAAGTCTTATTATTTACCGGCTTTTCACTACTTGTACCCTCTGAATTTTTTGGTGCAGATGCAGATTCTCCACTTGAACATGCTGCTAAAACGATTGACAAAATAAATAAAACAACTAAAAACATATTCTTTTTCATTTCTATTCCCCCAGTTATTATTTTTATTGGATGTCCATATTTGGATCTAATGCATCTCTTAATCCGTCTCCTACTACATTAAAAGCAAAAACCGTTAGCATAATTGCTATTCCCGGAACAATGGTTAAATGTGGAGATGTCCACATATAATTTTGGCCCTGAGAAATCATTGCACCCCATTCCGGTGAAGGTGGTTGAGCACCTAAACCTAAATAACTAAGTGAGGCCGTAGAAAGTATTGCAGTCCCCATTCGCATTGTTGCAAACACAATTATTGGAGCAAAAGCATTTGGCAATATGTGGCGAACCATAATACGTAGGTCAGAAGCTCCTAAAGACCTCAGTGCCATGATGTATTCCTTTTGTTTAATAGAGAGAACTGACCCCCTTACAATACGTGCACAGCTTGGAATTGACCATATACTTATCGCTATCGCAACATTCACAAGACTAGTACCTAAGATCGCAATAATTAACATTGCCAATAGAATACCTGGGAATGAGAATAGTAAGTCTACAATTCTCATAACAACTCCATCTAACTTTTTGTAGTAACCACCAAGTAAACCAAGGATAATCCCACCAAGCAATCCTAATGAAACTGCTGTAAAGCCGACGATTAATGAAATTCTGGATCCATATACGATACGTGACCATACATCTCTTCCGTAGTTATCTGTTCCTAGCCAATGTCCATTCGAAAACATCGGTAGTTCACTATCTACAAGACTCTGTTTTACAGGGTCATATGTAGCTAAAAAAGGTGCAAACAATGCCATAAAGATTAAACCTAAAATAATTACAATACCAATAACTGATAGTTTATTTTTTAATAGTCTTTTGATTGTTGTGATGTACACTTTCTCTCTTTTCTTATTCACGGATGTTTGTACACCCGTTGTTATAATCGCATTCGTCATGGGTAGCCTCCCCTCATCATTCATAGGTAATTCTTGGATCAATAAACGTATATACAATATCTACAACTAAGTTAACGACAACGAACAACGTAGCTACTAATAATACGGAAGCCTGTACCATTGGGAAATCTCTCATTGCTATTGCATCTACCATAAGTCTTCCAACACCATTAATAGCGAAAACTTTTTCAGTAATGATTGTTCCACCCAGCAAAGCACCAAAATTGACACCTATCACAGTTACTACTGGTATCATTGCATTTTTTAAAGTATGTACCCAGATAACTTTCCGCTCCCTAACTCCTTTAGCGCGAGCAGTTCTTACATAATCAGCTTTCACAACTTCAAGAATAGAAGACCTTGTCATCCTTGCAATCATAGCTGCTGAGCTTGTCCCTAAAGTAATTGCAGGAAGAATCATCTGTTTAAATCCTTCTGTTGTATAAAAAGGTGCCGAGAGCCCTCCTACAGGAAGCCACTGTAAATTAACCGCAAATACTAATATTAGTAAAGCACCTAACCAAAAATTCGGAATAGATATTCCAGCTAAAGCAAAAGTTGTAGATGTTACATCTAGCCAAGAATTATGTTTTAATGCTGATATTAAACCAGCGATAATCCCAATTATGATGGCTACTACCATACTAGCTATCGCGAGTTTTAGAGTATTAGGGAAACGTATGGAAATTGCTTCTGATACTGATTGTTTCGATTGATAAGAATAGCCGAAGTCGCCTTGTACCGCATTTTTTAAATATCGACCATATTGTACAAGGAACGGATCATTCAAACCTAAGTTGTCTCGGATTGCTTCTAAATCTGTTGCCGAAGCTGTTGGTCCTCCTACCATAGTAGCTGGATCACCCGGAGCAATGTACATGGATGAAAATACCAAAAAAGAAATACCCAACAGTAAAAAAATAAGTTGTACACCTCTCCTTACAATTAAAGCAATCATATATCCCCCTCACTTTCTTACAAATGTTAATTAAATATTTGTTTTTAATTAACAAATGTTTAATATTTGTTAATTGTGATTATAATACAATAAATAATAAAAATCTATAAGAATATTCAAATAAATTTATTTTTTTCTAAATATTATTACACTATGAATAATTGATATAAAATTTGATTACGTTTTGAATAATCTATAGTCATTTATCAGTCTTTTTGTATTTACATTCCATACTTTTTCTCCAATTAATTTCAATCATTTCGATAATAAAAATAATAAGAAAGGCGTAAGCTCCCTATTTACTCTGATGCGCACTTTCTTCTCCGACGAGCTTTGCACACGAACGCATGTGTTGGAGTTTGGACAGTTACAAATAAAAAAGACATTCCTATACGGAATGCCTTTTTACAAATTTATAATTTTAATCCACTACGACTTTTAAATCTTCTAAGTAAAATATGACTTTCAACTCGTGTGATACCCTCTAATGCATATAATTCTTTATTAATAAACTTTTCAAGACTTGAAAAGTCATCTACCAATACATGCATATGTAAGGTTGATGGTCCTGTCATTTGATAACAGCTTGCTACACTTGGATTATCAGCAAGATTTTGAGCAACCCTTACGAGGGAGGACGGTTCACAATCCACTTCAAAGAAACCCGAGACATTTTTACCTACTTTCTCTGAATTAATAACAACGGTGAATCTCTCAATCACTCCTTCATTTTGTAATTGGTGCACTCGTTCTCTAACAGCAACTCTTGATAAGTTAAGTTCTTTACCAATATCAACGTAAGACAAACGGCCATTTTCCGTCAATAATTCTAATATACGCTTGTCAACAGCATCCAAATTCATACAACACCCACTTTCTGCCATGTATAGATATTATACGAAATATACTTTACTTTGGGAAGTGAAAGTACTGCTTGGAAGACAGAATGTAAGTATTACGGTTAAAATATTTCCAATTAGTTAAATATAGTTGGATCTTCGTATTCGTTTATATAAAACTCACTATAAATCAATGATATAAAGATCGTCCCTGGATGTGTATAGATTCTATTGTTCAATTCAATATAAATAAAAGATTGCCCACTTAAGAATAGATGGGCAATCTTTTCTATTACTTCTCTAATAACTTCACGATTTCTCTATTAAAAGCTGGCAAATCATCTGGCGTACGACTTGTTACAAGTTGTTTGCCACAAACGAAAACTTCTTCATCATGAAATGTGGCCCCGGCATTTTCTAAATCGACTTTTATCGACTTATAACCTGTAGCATCTCTTCCATTCAATGTTTTTGCTGTAATGAGGAGTTGTGGTCCGTGACAAATTGCAAAGACAGGTTTCATAGCATCCATGAATGCTTTTGCAAATTCAACAAATCGATCGTCCGCACGTAAAATGTCCGGTGAAAATCCACCAGGAATGAATAATGCATCAAAATCTTCAGGTTTTACTTCATCAATACTATAGTCAACTTTAAGATTGGCTTCGCCTTGCTTACCTGTTACTTCTTTTCCTGCTTCCTTTTCAATTATAAATACCTCATGTCCTGCGTCATTTAATGCTTGTGCGGGACTTGTGTATTCTACATCCTCAAACATATTTGTGACTAATGTTGCTACTTTAGCCATTTACTCACTCCCTATCTGTTTGTTCACTCTTATTATTCCACCAAATAAACAGAGTAAACATTTAACAGAGAGAATGATTCCTTTTTCTCTATTTCTTCAAGTAACTGTTAAGGAATTAACAGGATCTTCCCAATGCTTTTGCGACTTTCCAGCAAGCTGTGAGCTTTTGCACCATCTTGTAATGAGAAAGTAGTTGGCTCCTTTAGGGTTATTTTACCTTCTAAAATCCAATCAAATAATTGTTTGGATCTCTGTTTTCTTTCCTCTAAGGAGGTTAGTACATTCCATAGATCTCCACCTGTTAAGGTTTTAGAAGTGTCCATTAGCATACGCGGATCAACGAGTGCCGGATCCCCACCCGACATTCCATAAAATACTACGGCACCACCTATTTTTGTGACATCAAAACTGTCCGCTAATGTTGAGCCTACAGACTCATAAACAGCATCTACTCCAGTTCCGTTAGTTACATCCTTTATTTCATTTACCCAATTATCTTTGTATAAAAAAACATGATCTGCACCAATTGAATAGGCAACTTCAGATTTTTCCAATGAAGATGTAAGTCCAATCACTTTTGCTCCAAGTAACTTCCCAATTTGAATAAGATTTTGCCCAACTCCACCAGCTGCTGCGTGGACTAGAATCGTATCTCCTGCCCTCACCTTGTAACTATCGCTAGTTAAATATTGCGCTGTTAATCCTTGTAACAAAACAGATGCTGCTATTTCAAAAGATAGTTCATTTGGCAAAGGAATTGCCTTTTCCATCGGAACTGCGACGAATTCAGCATTTGCAAATGGAACATCTGCAAACGCAATACGATCCCCGACTTTCATATTTTTTATACCATCACCTATTTGATCTATTACACCCGAGCCCTCATATCCTAATATAAAAGGTGGATTACCAGCTAAATGATAGTTTCCTTTTCTTCTATAAATATCAGCAAAATTCAATCCAATCGCCTTCGTCTTTACCAATACCTCATTTTCCTTAATAATCGGTTTAGCAACTTCCTTATACTGAAGTACTTCAGGTCCACCAAACTTCTCAAAAATCAGTGCTTTCACTTTACTACTCCTCTTCTATTGAAATATATAAACTATCGTATAACAATCTTTGTTTGCAGCACAAAGAATTAGCCTTTTTTAATAAACGAGCAAAAAGACGACCGGTCCTTTTTAGAAAAGTAACGTATAAATGTCGTTGTTTTTCGCCAAAGCGGATGCTTTTCGCGGGCATAGCTTCTGTCTCCTGCAGCGGAAATAAACCTGTTCATGGCATAAAAATTTAACTTTCTTATTCTGTGAGGAAAACAGCAAAATATCCAAATAAAAAATCCAGCATAAGGCTGGATTTTTATCTATTCTTTATTCAGCTAAACCCATCTCAGCTATTACAACTTCGACGATTCGGTTTACATAGTTTTCACATTCTTCTTCAGTTGCTGCTTCTACCATGACACGTACAAGCGGTTCTGTTCCAGATGGTCTTACAAGAACACGGCCGTTGCCTGCCATTTCAGCTTCCACTTCACTAATAATTGCCGCTACTTTTTCATTTTGTGTTACTGCGTGCTTATCAGTTACGCGAACATTTATTAATTTTTGAGGGTAGATGGTCATTTCTGAAGCAAGATCAGAAAGTTTCTTCCCTGTTATTTTCATAATATTCACTAGTTGTAAACCAGTCAGTAAGCCGTCACCAGTTGTATTATAATCTAAGAACACGATATGTCCAGACTGCTCTCCTCCTAGATTATAGCCATTCTTTTTCATTTCTTCTACTACATAACGGTCTCCAACTGCTGTTTTAACACTTGTCATTTCATGTGTTTCTAAAGCTTTATAGAAGCCCATATTACTCATCACAGTAGATACAACTGTGTTCTTATTTAATCTGCCTTGTGCGTTTAAATACTTGGCACAAATATACATAATTTGGTCACCATCTACGATATTGCCTTTTTCATCTACAGCGATTAGTCGGTCACCGTCACCATCAAAAGCGAGTCCTACATGTGCACCTTTTTCTAAAACAAATTTTGCTAACTCTTCGGGATGTGTCGAACCTACACCATCATTAATGTTCAAGCCATTCGGTGATGCTCCCATTGTAGATAAATCAGCATCTAAATCCGCAAAAACATGAGTGGCAAGGGAAGATGTAGCACCGTTTGCACAATCTAATGCAACATGTATTCCAACGAATTCTTCATCTAATGTTTGTTTTAAATATTGAATATACTTTTGTCCACCTTCAAAATAATCGGATACAGTTCCTACTCCCGCTCCTGTTGGACGTGGCAATTCGTCTAGTTCTGCATCTAGTAATTGCTCGATTTCTTCTTCCTGTTCATCCGAAAGTTTAAATCCATCAGAACCAAAGAATTTGATACCGTTATCTGCCACTGGATTATGAGATGCTGATATCATTACTCCCGCATCTGCACTCATTACTCTAGTTAAGTAAGAAACACCTGGTGTACTAATAACACCTAGACGCATTACCTCTACTCCTACAGAAAGAAGTCCTGCTACAAGCGCACCTTCTAACATATGACCAGATATACGCGTGTCACGACCAATTAAAACTTTTGCGCGACTCTCTGCTCCCTTTGTTAAAATGTATCCGCCTACTCGACCTAATTTAAAAGCAATTTCCGGTGTTAATTCTGAGTTTGCTACTCCTCTTACACCATCTGTACCAAAGTATTTTCCCATTTAAACTTCTCTCCTTAAAAACCTGTTGTCCTGCTTATTAATTACGCTTCGACTAAGTACGCCAAGATCTTTTTACTGCTAGGTAGACATATCTAAATCTTGGTATGCGTCGTAAGATTTAACTATATTCAACCAAGGCTAGCCTTCATTGAATTGTAGTTATCTCGTTGCTCGTTCTTATATCTGCAAATGTCAGGGACTTCTATATCTTTACACTTCGTTTTTCATGTGATTCTGTTGTTTCTCGGCAAATCCTACTGAGAAAGTTAAGCTTCTTTAACTGTTAATTTTACCTCGGACGCAGTCATTTCCCACTCAACATTAGGAGGTGCATCCATTTTTATCGGAAACAAATTTTCTCCTATTTCAGCATTTTGCGCTTCTACATAAAGCGCAATATTGCTCTTTGTTATTTTATCTAATGCTTCAGGTGTTCCTTTAGCAGTCACGGAAACTAATCCATCTGTAGGTGTTTGAAAAACACTTTCTAATTGATCTGGAAGTCCCCTCACTTCCACCGCCACTTGATCAAAAGACTTTTCGCTCACACTCGAAATACCCTCTTCATCTACTGGCGGTTCTGTTATTGGAGCAGGTGTCACATCACCTATAACTTTAATCTTGTCTAGGGACATTTTCGTCACACCATCTGGGACCGTTAACTTCACATCAAATTCACCAGAGTCTTCTATTTTACTTACATCTACATCCACAAATAACTTCTCAATTTTGTCCAACACTGTTCGAGGACCATATAACTTTATATTTTGAACATTAGTGGTTAGTTTATTAATCGTCACACCTTGTTTTGGTGTACCTTTCTCCATCAAAGCTAAAGGTACTTCTTTACTGTACTCTTCAACTTTCACTCTTACCTGTACGGTTTTTGGATCGACTGTTACATCTAATTTGTTTAAATCTTTGTCTAAGACGCGTACACTTGCCTCTTGTTCAAAAGATTTATTAATCCCTTGTTCTCCTGCAATCGTAGCTTTTACATAGCCTATGCTATTTATCAAACTTTTTGCACCAGTAATTGTAACTACTTTAGGTTCAACCTCGTACGACTTCACGATGTAATTTTCTGCCAACAGACTTTCATTCATATCTGGGTCTACACGGAATTGTTTAGAGATTCGTTCTTCAATAACCACAGTTACATAAACTGGATCCGTTCGAACTTTTAATTTATCTGAAAAATTTTCTGTAGAAACGGCTACTCTATGTTCACCAATCGCTAACTTTCTTAAGTCTACAAATACTTTGTAGTCCTTCATCATCTTTGCAGATAGCACTAGTTGGCTTGGACCTTCGATATTTACCGAAACGGTTTTTGGTACGCCTGATACAACTAAACTGTCGTCATCATAATATACTTCAACCGGGACATCTCGGAGAGTATCCACTGACTTTCCACTAGCATTCATATTCGTATTTTCGATATCAGATTTCACGGAAACGAATAACATAATTGCTAAAACTAATGCAATTATCCGTAAGAACCATGGATTATCCATCATTTTATCCATTCTGTTTCCCCCTCCACAACCATTTAGAAGAAGTTACATGTTCCACCGTTGGTCCAAACCAAAGACGTTTCAAGTGGGCTTCAAATTCTTCCATGGATAAATTTCTATGGAGATCTCCGTTCGATGTTAAACTTACTGCTCCCGTTTCTTCCGATACAACTATTGTTATAGCATCAGTTACTTCACTTAAACCAATTGCTGCACGGTGCCTCGTTCCAAGCTCTTTAGAGATGAAAGGACTTTCGGACAACGGCAAATAACATGCTGCAGAAGCCACTTTATTTTTTTGTACGATCACTGCACCATCGTGAAGTGGTGTATTTGGAATGAAAATATTAATCATTAGTTCGGATGAGATATTCGCATTTAAAGGAATTCCAGTTTCAATATAATCCGTTAAACCTGTTTCTCTTTCAATTGATATTAATGCTCCAATACGGCGTTTTGCCATATAGCTCACAGATTTGGTCATTGCCCCTATTAAACGGCTCTGTTCTTCCTCTTCTTGCATCGAACTTCTCGAAAAGAGTGTTCCTCTACCTATTTGTTCTAGTGCTCTTCTAATTTCTGGCTGAAATATAATAATAATCGCTAAAAATCCAAAATTAATAACCTGTTCTAGCATCCAACCAAGTGTATCCAAACCTAAAAAGTCTGTGACGACACGGGCTACAACAATGACAAAAATCCCTTTTAATAATTGGACCGCTTTCGTTCCTTTTACAAGGGTAATTATTTTATATATTACAAACCAAACAAATAAAACATCTAAAATGTTTACAATTACGTTTACTGGCATTAAATTTGTAAATTGCTCCATAAACGACATGTGGCATCCCCCACTTTTCATCACAAATCCATACAATGTAAGTATAACATAGATAAGTAATTTTCCGCTTTCTTGAATCAACAAAGTCTACCCATTTTTTGGATAGACTTTTCGTTATTTTACGCTTTCTTCTTTATCAAAAAATAATACAACCTGTTTGGCTCCATCTTTTATGTGAAACCATAGCCAATCAAATACTTCATTGATTTCTTCTGTTTTACCAGTAATAACTGCTGTGGAAGCCATATATTTAGAACCGTTGATAACGGTTAGATTCCCATCCAATTCACCATCAATTCGAACATCGCCATTTTTTACAACTAGGTCACCTTTTACGACCTGTCCTTTAGGAACAATGACTGTTTCTCCTTCTACAATAACGTTTTCTTGTTTTGTAAAAGAGAATTGTTGCTCTTCATTAAAATTAGTGAATAATGCACTACTCATTAACAAAAAGAATAACGCCGCTGCAGTAAGAATTGGATGGCGTCGCAACCATCTACTTACACCAGCATGAGATCTTTCTTTAGGAAGTCTATCCATAACTAATTTTTTAAAATTAGACGGAACCTTTACATGAGCTGCTCCTTTTATGAAGGCAACTACATCACTAAGCTCATGCATATGCTTCTGACAATCGACGCATGACTGCAAATGAGTTTTAAGCTCAAGCTCATGTTCACGGCTTATTTCACCATCTAAATATTCATGCATATAGTGAACAATTCGCTCTGGACACGCATTCATCGTGATTACCTCCTATAAAAAGTTGGGCTGTTTACTTAACTGTTTTCTAAGTACTTCTCGGCCTCTATGAATTCTAGTTTTAACTGTTCCAAGTGGCAATTCCAATATCTCACTTATATCTTGTAAAGATAGTTCTTCCATATACTTCAACACAATTGCCGATCGGTACTTGTCTGGTAATCGGCTTATTTCATATTGAATGCGATCTTGCAATTCGAGTTTCATCAATTCTTCTTCTGGAAGCTCTTCTGCCGCGGCGATCTGGGAGTACATATTAAGTCCTTCTGTACCCGCAACTTCAGCATCTAAATAATAATCTGGCTTCTTTTTTCTTATACGATCAATACATAGGTTTGTCGCAATTCGA
>NZ_JBHVRO010000004.1:0-6242 GCF_042885655.1 Psychrobacillus sp. NPDC058041 | reverse complement strand
ACATATTAAGTCCTTCTGTACCCGCAACTTCAGCATCTAAATAATAATCTGGCTTCTTTTTTCTTATACGATCAATACATAGGTTTGTCGCAATTCGATACAGCCAAGTAGAAAATTTTCTTTTTTGATCAAACGTATGAATATTAATAAAAGCTCGCACAAATGCTTCTTGGGCTATGTCTTCTGCCTCGTGACGATTTCCTAACATGCGAAAGCATACTTGAAAAAGTCTATGCTGATACAGGTCCACAATCTCCGCGAATGCGTCTTTGTCGCCTTTTAACACTTGTTTTATTCGTTTGTTCACTAACGCATCCATGGTGATTTCCCTCCGCTCTATGCGGCTGTCTTACCTATACGAGTAAAGGTTCCAACAGGTTTCATTTTTTTTTACATTAATTTAATTTTACCAAATTTTTTCCTCTTTGTGTTATTAAATAAAAAGAAAAAGCAGACTTAAGTGTCTGCTTTCATCTTAGAAATATTCATAATGCGGATCTCAGACTGATTTGAAAACACTTGTCAGTCGAAACAACCTACATTCGCTGCCAACTTGCGCAGGAAAAGCGTATTAAACGAGGCTTTCCCCAAACAAAGAGCCCATTAGTGCAACTGCAACGTCTGCTGTTTTATTTTTTTCATCTAGAATTGGATTTACTTCCACAAATTCTGCTGAAGTGATTAAGTTGGACGAATAAAGCATTTCCATCGCTAAATGGCTTTCACGATAGCTAATTCCCCCTGGAACTGGTGTCCCAACACCTGGAGTATAAAGCGGATCAATACCATCAAGATCTAGAGACAGATGTACCCCATCTACTTCGCGCTCACGGAAATATTCAATCGTTTGATTCATCACTTCTGTCATACCTAGCTTGTCAATTTCATGCATTGAAAAAACTTTAATGCCTTTTTCCTTGATTAATTCACGCTCACCAGGATCTACCGAACGTGCTCCAATAATAACGACGTTTTCTGGTTTAATCTTTGGAGCGTATGAACGAATATTCACTAAGTCATTATGTCCTAAACCTAGACTAACTGCAAGTGGCATTCCGTGTATGTTTCCTGAAGGTGAGGTCTCAGCAGTATTTAAATCCGCATGTGCGTCATACCAAATAACTCCAAGGTTTTCATATCGATCCGCTAAACCTGCAAGAGTTCCAATAGCAATACTATGATCTCCACCAAGTACTAAAGGAAATTGACCTGCCGTTAATACTTCATGTACTTTATTTCCAAGCTTCGTGCTACCATCGATTACATCTCCAAGGTTTCGCAAATGCGTATTTGGAGATTGCTCTTTTCTAGTTTGGCTAATTGCAATATCGCCTTCATCTTTTACAGAATGGCCTAGCGCTTCAATACGTTCAACTACCCCCGCATAACGAATAGCACTAGGGCCCATATCCACACCACGTCTATTTTGTCCAAGATCCATCGGTACACCTATTAGAGAAATACTTAATTTATTCATTATTTTATACCTCCTTCAGTTATTACACCTATTGTAATACCTGAAGGGCAGTTGGCTCAACCTAACAAAATTATGAATATTTATTCATAAGCTGAACGAGGTTATTTTTTACTTCTTTCCATTCACTTGCAATGATTGAATAGACTACTGCATTCCTAACAGTTCCATTTGAACGTATGCGCTCATTTCGTAAAACGCCTTCTTTTATTCCACCTATACGTTCAATTGCTCGTTGTGAATTTACGTTTAACTCGTCTGTTCTAAATTGGACACGTATCATTCCAAGGTTTTCAAAGGCGTGTTTTAATAGTAAATATTTGCACGTAGTATTCACATGTGTTCGCTGAAACTTTTTCCCATAGAACGTGGATCCTATTTCACACGTATAATTTACCGTATCGATGCCATAAATTCTTGTTGTCCCTATAATTTCTTTTGTTTCTGTATGCTCGATTACGAAAGTGAGAGCGGTTTTGGCGATATTCATTTGTTCTATTCCAGCTTGAAGCCATTGGTCCAACTGTTCATAGTTCTCTATTTTATTTAGCATAAATTCAAAAATCTTTGGATCGTAAAGCTCCCACAACCGTTGAATATCCGATTCTTCTAATGGGCGTAGTGTTAAATCGCCAAATACAATTATTTCTGCCAAATTCCAACACCTCACTTTTTTCTATATCATAATAGAAAGATATAGGTGTTGGAAAGCATTATTTTCTTTTAATCTCACCTAGGTAAACTGACTGTGGACGGAACATAGCCTGATCATCCACTTGCTCTATCACATGTGCACTCCATCCTACGATACGTGCCACACTAAACGTTGGTGTAAATAAAACTGCTGGCATATCGATTGAACGCATAATTGCTGCAGCGTAAAACTCCACATTCGTATATAGTTTTCTACCAGGTTTGTACTTTTCTAAAAGCACTGTGATTTCTTTTTCGGCTTTGGTTGCCAAATCTAACCAGGAATCTGAGCCTTGTAAACGTAAACACGCTTCTCTTAATAAAATCGATCTAGGATCCTCCGTTTTGTATATACGATGACCGAATCCCATCACCTTTTCTCCGTTTTTAATTTTTTCTTCTATGACTGGTTGAATTCTTGATTCATCTTTTATTTCTTCCAGCAAATTTAACACTCCGGATGGTGCACCTCCATGTAAGGGTCCTTTCATCGTTCCAATTGCAGACGTGATTGCTGCTGGTAAATCCGATTCGGTGGATACGGTAACTCTCGCTGCAAACGTAGAAGCGTTTAACCCATGTTCCATTGTCAATTTTAAATACGTTTCCAATGCCTCCACTTGCGTTGAAGTCGGCTTAATACCATTCAACAACCACAAATAATTCTCTGTATGCGAGAAGTCATCTTTTGTTTCTATTATTGCTAGTCCAAGTTTCTTTCTATAGTGCCTCGCTACAACGACTGGAAGAGCACCTGTGAGGACGATTGCCTGCTCCATCATTTGCATTTGCAAAAATTCCGTAGTAGCAAAAGCGGAAATTGCTGTTCTCATTACGTCCATAATAGAGACTGTCGTCGGAAGTGCATCTATAATATTTTGAACATGTATAGGGAGACTTCTTCCCTCTTTTAGCTTTATATTAAACTGGTGAAGTTCCTCATCTGTTGGTAGCTTGTCGTACAACAAAAAATATGCTATTTGTTCGAATGAATAATCCGGTATTAGTTCCTTCACGTCGGTACCTCGATATCTTAGTACTCCATTTTCTCCGTCTACTAAACTAATTTTTGTTTGCACCGCAACAATACCCTTTAATCCTTTTTGAAACATAGTAATTCCCCTTTCTTTTCTTTAGTATATGAAAGATATATAATTATTAAAATTAAATAATATATATTAAGTTGATTAAAATCTTTAATTAGGAGGAGAATTTTATTGGAATATCAATGGTTGAAAACCTTTATAGTTGCTGCCGAAACTAATAATTTTAGAAAAGCATCTGAAAAACTGTTAATGTCACAGCCAAGTGTTACTGTCCATATAAAATTATTGGAAGAGTATCTTGGAGTTTCTCTCTTTGAACGAACTAATAAACGAGTGCACTTAACCGAAGCAGGTAAAATGTTTTATATAGAAGCTAAACAACTTACTAAAGGCTTTGAGGTAAGTGTGAATCGTCTACATGCTTTCACAGAAGGATATACTCGCAAATGGAATATTGCTATATCTCCTTTAATGGCCGAAACTATTTTACCTTATATTTTGCGTTCCTTCATGAACAATCATCCATATCTTGAGGTGTCCATACGAGTAGCAGAATCTAGTTCCATCGAAGATTTAGTGTATAGTGGAGAAGTTAATATTGGCATTTCAGCTATAGATGCAACAAGAAAAAGTATTCAATCTATCGAACTTTATAAAGATCCACTTTTATTTATTGTTCCAACTGATGCTTATGATGATGAATCAGGACCAGTTTTAGATGCAGAGGACTACTTAAAAGACCATTACTTATTTACTCATCATCATCCAGTCGTTTGGGATCCACTTCTTCTACAAATCCGCAAGAAAGTATTTAATTTGAAAACGATGAAAGTGACGCAAGCCTATATAGTAAAACGATTCATTCAAGAAGGTCTCGGTACCTCATTTCTCCCAAAGTCCATTGTGAAAAGGGAACTTATAGAAGGGCGTGTAATGAGTATACCTTTTGATTTGTTCCCACTTCCCGAAGTAAAGACTTTTCTATTACTAGAATCATTAGGGGAACTAGAAAAAGAATTTATTAAAAAGATTTCCCAATACTATTTTGGCTAATAATTTTAGAATTAGGGGGTAAAGAGATGAAGAAACATATATATATAATTAGACATTGCCAAGCAGAAGGACAAGAAGCCAATGCGTCCCTTACTGAGAGAGGATATAACCAAGCTGTTCTGCTTGCTGAATTCTTAAGTAACATCAAAGCTGACCGTATTATATCTAGTCCTTTTTTACGTGCACTCGAATCTATTGAACCTTTTGCAAAGAGCAAAAGTGTAGATGTTCAAATTGATGATCGACTAGCAGAACGAGTACTAAGCTCCTTGTCGATGCCAGATTGGCTCGATAAATTGAATGAGACATTTAGCAATATGGAGTTAAAACTAAAAGGCGGAGAATCAAGTGTGGAAGCACAGAAACGAATATTAGAAGTAATAAACGAGATCTTAACTAGTGATTTGGAAAATACAATAATCGTAACACACGGAAATATCATGTCTTTACTATTGAAGTATTACGATAATAATTTTGGCTTTGAGCTATGGAAATCTTTAAGAAACCCTGATGTGTTTTTATTGCAGTTTACCAATAACACTTGTTCAATCGAGCGTGTGTGGGAAAAGTAATTTACAACGAAAAAAGGGTATTCCAATCTAATTGGAATACCCTTTTATATATTTTATGGAGCCTAGCGGGATCGAACCGCTGACCTCCTGCGTGCAAGGCAGGCGCTCTCCCAGCTGAGCTAAGGCCCCTTAATAAGTTTTATTTTTATGAACGGTTATGGCTGGGGTACCTGGATTCGAACCAGGGCATGACGGAATCAAAATCCGTTGCCTTACCGCTTGGCTATACCCCAATAAAATGGTGGAGGGGGGCGGATTCGAACCGCCGAACCCTAAGGAACGGATTTACAGTCCGTCGTGTTTAGCCACTTCACTACCCCTCCAAAGCTAAGTATGAAAATAAATGGTGGAGGATGACGGGCTCGAACCGCCGACCCTCTGCTTGTAAGGCAGATGCTCTCCCAGCTGAGCTAATCCTCCTGGGTTATAAAATCACGATAAGCAGCGCATTTCTGCGTCAACTTATTTCGCTTAGTTGTTTCCTTGACTTGCTTACTTCTCCAGTAAAACCGGACAAGAATAATAATAACATATTTAGCCTACTAAGACAAGTAGTTCTTTTTATGAACGTTCCCTACTTAATATGTAAGCTTCCAACCGGATTTGAACCGGTGACCTCTTCCTTACCATGGAAGCACTCTACCTACTGAGCTATGGAAGCGAAGACAAAAAAATGGCTCCGAAGGTAGGACTCGAACCTACGACCAATCGGTTAACAGCCGATTGCTCTACCACTGAGCTACTTCGGAACGATATGTTTAATTAAAGTACAAATATAATTATAACAACTCTTTTTTTAATTTCAAGTTTATTTTAACAATTTCTCTAAAATTTTATAGAAGATTTTTGTACTTTAACTATAGAGAAGAAAACTGGTAACTTCAAATAATTTCCTAGGCAATAAATGATATTAGATCATTGAGATAATATGACGAGGATTTATAAAGTAGTTTCTATACAGAAGATTCCCTTGAATTTATCCATAAAAAGTTAGAAAGCGGTAAAACGAGCATCCATAGTCTAAGAGAGACTAAATCTTACAATATAGAGTTTAAGCTGTCTAAATTCAAAATATGACCTTGAATTATTATCCATAAACAGTTAGAAAGCGGCAGAACGAGACCAACCATACTCTAACCGAGACTAATTTGGTCAAATCCGAGACCATTTTAATTAGAAGCGAGACTAAATCTCACAATATGGAGTTGACTCTATATGAGATAAATCCATAAAACAGCTGTAAATTCCAAAATTAGTCCAATTTAGTTAAAACAAGATAATTATATGCATCAAAAAAGCCGCTACCGAATACTCGGTAACGACTTTCTCTAGTGCCTAGCGACGTCCTACTCTCACAGGGGGAAACCCCCAACTACCATCGGCGATGAAGAGCTTAACTTCCGT
>NZ_JBHVRO010000003.1:400424-515388 GCF_042885655.1 Psychrobacillus sp. NPDC058041 | reverse complement strand
AAGCAAATTAAAGATAGTGATCCATTCAACGAGTTGTTGCTTTCCGTTCCGGCGCTCGCTTTCCGCGGGCATGGCTTGAGCCTCCTCGTTCGCTTCGCTACCTGCTGGGTCTCAAGGCTCATGCACCTGCCGCTTCGCTTTCGATGCAGAAAAACATCTGCTATTCCCGCAGGAGTCGAGCACCTGCACTCCAAGCAACAATGAACACTAAAAAAGGGGACTTATCAATAATCACCTTTTAAATAAATTACTTTATTTGGATTTTCTCTCCTGCGCAAAGCTCGTCGCAGAAATTAATTTCTTTACGCTCAGTCCAGGGTCTTGATTTGCTTGCTAATCCCCTAGGAGTCGCCGCCTTCCGCTTCAATCAGCGGGGTAAATAAGAAAGGGAATATGCTTTGTATAAATAATGAAATGGTACTTTCTTTTGTTTATCAATTGGGCTAGTGGAAGTAGAGAAAAATAGGAAGAAGCAATTGATAAAGAAGCGAAGCCGCGTCCGAAATTGTATCTTCGGACGCCTTTAAAGAGTAGGAAAGAGTTTTATCTCTCATTATCAAAATCTAATACACCATGTGCATTCATATTCCAAGAAAGCGACGGACAAACATTTGCCGCAAGATTACCGAAAAAATGGATCGTGAAGTGACGCAGTCACTTCACGATCCACTACTCTAACGATAATGATGTAGCCTATGTTTCGTCCAAAGCTTTCTGGAAACAGTAAAGACAAGATGCACTTGAAGTAAGCGTCCGCCTGCAGTGGAAATCAACCTTTTATTAATATAGTATCTTATTCTAAAAAAAAACACCTTATTCTACGGGGAATGGTAGAATAAGGTGTTTATACTTCACTTCCTTGTTATCGCTCAAGGGTTTTGTTTTTATTTAGATCGCCGTAAAAATCCTTCTACTTCTTTGTGCTTCGTTTTAATTGTTACTGTTTTAATCGCTCTTTGTTTGGTTCCCCGAATCTAATTCTGAAGTTTTCTGAACTTACTTCCTTCTAAGCTCGTTCATCAACTTTAAATAATATTTATTTGTTAATGTAATAATAATTCACTTAAATGAGAATACACATAGAGTTTTATTAGAAATTGATGAGAGTTTTTATTCCCATGTAACGGAAAGAATTTTGCCTGAAATAGCATGCACTTGAATAGTAGCTTTACTTTTCTTTGTTTTGGAAGCTTCTTTGGAATCAGTTTCTGGTAAAGATGCTTTCATAACGACTAAATAGTAACCACCTTCATTTGTTTTAACAAATGAACTATTTTCTACTGTACCTTTGACCTGTTGGATAGCGGTTTTAATTGCTTGTTCTTCTGTAATTAGAATAGTTGATGTTTTTTCGTTTTTTGATTCAGTATCTGTTTTCTTTGTATCAGATTGAATTGTTAACGTTTTGGCAGGTGGTGTTTGTGATTCTTCTACTTTTACTTCATCGGTTTTGGATGATTCTATTTGTGTAGATTCTTCTTTAACAGATTCTGTTTTAACAGTTTCTGTTTTTGCTACCTCACCCTTAGCCACTTCTTCTTTTGGCTTTTCTTCTTTCGTTTTATCCGTTTTTGTTTCTTCTGCCTTAGATTGTTCTAATTTTAATACATCTTTAATAGCAAATTTTATAATTTCTTTAATTTGCTTTTCATCCTTATCATCAGCTGTTTTCTCTTCCAATTTTGATTGTATAGATTTTAATCCTTTAGGAGAGACAACTACAGTAGATTTTGTTGTTTTAGTCGTATCTGATTCTATACTTAAGTTTTGTGGTTTCTCGGTAATAATGATTTTCGCTGGAGGTTTTACAATTTCTACTATAGCTGTGGTTTTAATTTCATCATTAGTTTCCAATAACGGTTGTTCCGAAATTTCTAGTGTATTTTCCTCGTCAACCTTTGCCGACTTTTCTGTTTTGTTACTTGGTTTATCGTCGACAAATTCATCTGTCTGTTCTAGTGAATATACATCTCCAGTGACTGGATTCATTTCTACTAAATAATATACTCCACTCTTTGTAATAACAGCCTTGTAAACATCTTGTTTCATCGTTACACCAGCAACTTCGGCATCATACATTTGCTCGAGGTGGGAGCGAAAATCATTTTCAGATATCGACTGAGGATTATGTGTAATATTCAATACAATTCCAATTACCAATGCAACGATTATTACAATAAAAATTGAAAGAATTCCTTTTTGTTTGAAAAATTTCATTCACGCTTTCCCTCCCCCAAAAACATCATACTTCACGAACATTAAAAATTGCTGAGAATTTGATTATTTGGAATAAAAATGTGGATGGTTGTGCCAAATCCCACTACACTTTCAATTGAGAGCTCTACAGATATTCTATTCGCTATATCTTTAGCTATTGCCATACCAAGGCCAGTCCCACCTGTTTTTCTATTTCTATCTTCATCTACTCGGTAGAAACGATCATAGATATGTTCCAAATCTTTTTTAGGTATTCCATTTCCGTAATCCATAATAGATATTTTTGTTCCATTTTCATTTTCTAAAATGGTCGCTTTAATTTCTTTGTCACTGTATTTTCGAGCATTATCCAATACGATGAAAAGTAATTGTCTTAATTGTTCTAAATCTGTTTTTGCAAGGATGGGGCCTTCTCCTTTTAATAAGAACTTTCTATTATATGCAGTGCGCATTGATTGCAAAGTAGTTTCCACCAGTTCAAATACATCCACTTGCTCAGTGGGTCGAATAGATTGTTCATTACTCTTAGCTAATAGAAGCATTTGAGAAATCATTTCTTTCATTCTACTAGTTTCGCTAATAATTGCTTGAACAGATTCTTTAGCAATTTCTGTATGACTAAATCCATGTCGAGAAAGTAATTTCGCATAACTTTCAATAACAGTTAATGGCGTTTTTAATTCGTGGGAAGCATCCGAAACAAATTGTTCTTGTTTGTTATAGTTTTGTTCCAGTTTCTCCATCATTTCATTAAAAGCAATTCCCATTTGTGTCATTTCATCTTTTCTTTTTGCTGGTACGTTTATTTTTTTGTATTTCCCGGAAAGTCGACTTTGAGACATTGTATTTATTAGCTTTTTAATTGGTCCAGTTATGATTTTGCCAAGCATAATACTAGATATTGTCATAAGGAACATTCCTATTAATGTAACACCAATTAATATAAGTCTGAGAAAATTTAGATTTTTGTCCACTTCAACAAGAAGTTTCATTGTCTCCACTTCATTAACTTCCCCATCAGCCCAAATGACAGGTTTACTTATTGATAATATAGGCATCCCTTGAATAGTTCCTATTGAATACCGCTCGTCCTCATTAAACTTTGGCAGATAATCATTCACATCTTCTATCGACTGAACAAATAATTTCAATTCCCCCTTACTATTATTTACCCTTATAGCGCCTTTAGAAGGAATATACGTCCGTAGAATGGTAGCAGCATCATCTTCTAAATCCATTTTACTTAATGCCTTAATTAACTCATCGGTTTCAGTATTTAGTTGGTTATATTCTGTATCATATGCCATTTTTTCAAAAATAAAATAAACACCAATATTCATCAAGCTTAAAATAAGAAAGGAAAGAAAGGTTGAGAATAGGTGAATTTTCGTTTTAAGCTTCATTCCTCTGCTCCTTCAAAACATAACCAACCCCTCGGATAGTTTGTATAAGAGAAGTTTTCTGATTTTCTTCAATTTTTTTCCGAACATATCGTATGTATACATCCACTACATTTGTATCCCCATAATAATCAAATCCCCATACAGCATCTAATAGCTGTTCCCTCGTTAATACCTGGTTAGGGTGTTTCATTAAATAAAGCAATAAGTCATACTCGCGTGGAGTTAAATTAATCGATTGCCCATCCCTACGTATCTCCCGTGTTTGCTCATTTAACATGAGAGATTCGAAAATATGCACTTTTTCATCCTTCGTTACAAGAATTGGAGTGGATTTAGCAAACCGAATAGAAGAACGAACACGTGCGAGAAGCTCCTCAATTTCAAATGGTTTCGTCACATAATCATTCGCACCAAGATCGAGTCCTATTACCTTATCTTCTAAATCACTTTTAGCAGTCAACAAAATAACAGGCGTATCAGATTCTGTCGCCCTAATTCTTCTTAAAACATCCAGTCCATTAAGACCAGGTAGCATCAAATCTAACAATATCAAATCCCACTTCTTTTCCCGATATTTAATGAGGCCATCTGTACCGGTGTATGCAATTTCCACATCGTATCCTTCGAACTCCAGCTCCAGTTGCAATACGCGAGCAATATTCTCCTCATCTTCAATTATTAAAACCTGCTCCTTCATCCGAATCCCCCTCTTTTCTCCTATTCTATCACACAAACAACGACTAGCTTATATCGAAAATCGCAACTAGTGATTGTTAAAAGAATGGTTATTGGGGGGTCTTGGAGCCTTAGAGACTCTCAGACTCAGAGTCTTTTTCTTGGTTCGACAAGTTAGTACAAATTTTTGAGTTTCAAAATTTTATTTTGAGTGTTTTTTACATTGTAGAATTGTCTTTTGGAGCGTATTTGATTATCAAAAGTAAATTTTCGCAGGTAAATGCAAATTGTGACAATTGTGCTATTTTTACTTTTGTTATATGGTGAATGAAATATGTTGGAGGTGTAGTTAAAATGGGGAGAATGAGAAGGATTTGGCAACCTGAAATTTTTTATCATGTGACACTGAGAGGTAATAACCGCCAAAATATATTTTTAAATGATAGTGATTTTGCTTTGTTTTTCCGTGCACTTCATTATACTTATTCAAAGCATTCTTTTACTATGATTGCTTACTGCATTATGAATAATCATTATCACCTTTTACTCCGCTCACCAGAAATTCCTTTGTCAAATATAATGGTGTTAGTAAACAAAAGATATTCAGAGTATTTTAAAAGAAAATATAATTATTATGGGCAACTTTATGAGCCTCGTTATTTTGCAAGCATGGTTTCGGACCCAATTAGTCTCCTTAATGTGAGTAGCTATATTCACCAAAATCCAATTAATACTTCTAGTTTCATTGCCGATAAAATGGAGAACTATAGTTTTAGTTCTTATTCATACTATTTTCAACAAATTAAATCACCACATCCATTCCTTGATACAAATTTTCTTCCTTCTATCATTAAGACTTATCCTGAAATAAAAGAAAGGGATTACTGCACTTACTGCCAAAACTACCGTATGCAAACTGAAGAAGAAAGGTCCTCCCATTGTCAAATAGTCTTGACATAAGAGAGGACCATATTTTTAAATTATGATTTCGGAATTTTCCATAATAGAAAGAACTCGATTAGCTACTTTACATTCTTCCACAAAAGCATTGAAAATCGGACGGATAGTTGCTATCGGCCCTTCCATCATTTCCGGATGCCATTGTACAGCTATGACAAAGCGTTCTTCTTCCCATTCAATCGCTTCAACAATCCCATCTGGAGCTGTCATAGTCGCCTTAAATCCTTTGCCTAACTCCTTGACTGCTTGATGGTGAAAGCTGTTTACGCCAATTTCATCCGTTTTGTATATATTGAAGAGCGTAGATTCTTTCTCAACTTTAACAGGATGAAACGGATAATGTCTTAGCGCTTTAGGTACAGAATGATTAATTCCTTCAGGCTTTTGGGACTCTAAATCTTGATAAAGAGTTCCACCTGTTGCAACGTTTAGCAATTGCATTCCTCGACATATTCCAAGGACAGGTAATGCTGTTTCAAATAAAACTTTTTTAGCAAGCTTTAATTCATGATCGTCGCGTCTTGGCTCAATTAATCCTAAACCAAATCGAGGGTATTCACCGTAATAATTTGGATCAATATCCGAACCACCAGAAAATAAAATACCGTCTAACTTTTGCAAAAGTGGTGTTAATGTTTCTATATCCTCGGTTATCGGTAGAATTACTGGCACCCCTCCAGCACGTTCTATTGCAACTATATAATCATCAGCAAGTAATTGCCATTCCTGCTGCACCGCTCCAATTCCTACTTCCATGCCTATTGCATCGTCCGATAAATAATTTGCACATATACCGATAAGCGGTTTCATTTTCCATTCCCCCAAAATTACTATGTTTTAAGCACACTATTACTAAATCCATCACTCACTATTTGTGAGCACTGCTAAAGAATATCAGAAGTCTATATTCCAATCAAATTAATTGCCGATTGCGAATAATGACGGCAATATTGAGAAATTTACACAAGAGCTTGTTCAAAAAAATATTAGATATTCAAATGATCAATACCTCATAACCTAATGACTCAAGTAACCTTTATAGCTCAACTACCCATCCGAATGGATCTGGTAAAGTTCCCTTTTGAATACCAGTTAATGTATTATAAAGCTTCTTGGATAGCTCTCCAGTTTCACCGTTGTTCACGTAAAATAATTCGCCTTTCCAGTTAAATTCACCAATCGGAGAAATAACTGCAGCAGTACCTGTTCCAAAAGCTTCATTTAACTTTCCTGTACGATAGGCTTCTCGTATTTCTTCCATTGAAACTTTCCGCTCCGTTATCGTAACATCCCAATGTTTCAACAATTGAATAATAGATTTACGAGTAATTCCATCTAAAATACTACCATTTAAAGCTGGAGTAACTACTTCCCCATCAATTTTGAAGAACACATTCATGCTTCCTACTTCTTCAATATATTTACGTTCAATACCGTCTAACCATAAAACTTGAGCGTACCCTTCGTGATCCGCAGTTTCCTGTGCTTTTAAGCTTGAAGCGTAGTTACCAGCGGTTTTTGCAGTACCAGTACCTCCTGCAACAGCACGAACATAATTGCTTTCCACAAGAATCTTTACAGGATGAATACCTTCTTTATAGTAAGATCCAACTGGTGACATTATTATGATGAAACTATAAGTAAGAGCGGTTGAAACACCTAAATGTGCCTCAGTTGCAATCATGAACGGTCGAATATATAAAGAGGTACCAGGTTCAGCAGGAATCCATTCTTTATCCACTTCTATTAAAGCTTTCAACGCTTCAAGTGCTTTTTCCTCATCTATTTTTGGCATGCTCATACGTTCGCATGAATTATTCATTCGCTTCATATTCTCTTCTGGGCGAAATAAACGAACGATGCCTTCATCTGATAAATAAGCTTTCATTCCTTCAAAAACAGTTTGCCCATAATGCAAAATAGTTGCAGATGGATCTAGCGTTATCGGTTGATAAGGGACAATTCGTTGATCATGCCAGCCTATCCCTTCCGTATAATCTGCTATAAACATATGATCGGTAAAAGTTCTTCCAAATATTAATTGCTCTGCTGGCAGTTTTTCTTTTTTATTTTCGCTTTTTGTAATTTGAATTTTTAGACTATTCATGACGTACTTTTCCCCTATCAATAAATATTATTATTGCAGCTTATTTTGTGTGCAATATATTATATGCAATTATACTACTTTTTAAAAAATTAGAAATACCTTTTCCAAATTATTTTGATAAAATTTAGGTTCTTTTTTGGAACGAAATGGATTTCTCATTTCTCGAAACTATTATAAAATCCGACTTTAGTAATAAGAGAATTCTCATATTTTTATAACAATTGGCCGTTTTCTACCGATATACCAAGTATATAGAAAAATACCATTAGATAGGAGGCACTTTATTTGTTTAAGTATTCAACATACATACTAACCATTATTGTATTATTGTTCACAAGCTTCTCCGTTTCTACTCCCGCAAATGCTTCTACGATAGTAAATGGAATGTTCGTGGATGTTACTTATGAAGAAGTTGTGCAAAGTGACAAAACAACCGAAAAAAAATTAGCAAAAATTACGTTGTTAAATGATAATGGTAAAACTATTACATTAAATATTGATAAATATACGCCACTTTTTATTAATTCTACTTCTACAACTATCGATGCATTTAAAGAAGGAATGTGGGTACAAGCATCGGTTGATTTACGAAAAGTAACAGAACTTCGTGGGTTTGCAGACATTGCACAAGGAAATTCAAATGCAATAGGGGAAAATATAACTGGAACTGTAAATGAAATTGATAGTAATGGTAAGTTTATCGCGATTAATTTAAAGGATAAGCAATCGAAGAGATTTTATTTGGACCAAGATACTCAAGTTTTTAAAGATACAAAACTTGTAGATTTAAGCGTATTGTTTGTAGGAGATCGCGTTAAACTTAATCTTACAGATTACGATTCTGATACACTTTCATCCATTGAAGTAATTGTTGAAGGGATTCAAGTGGAACATATATACAAAGGAACAATTCAACAAATTGATGCGACTCAAAAAAAGCTCGTTTTAAAAGATGAGAAAGTTTTTCAAAATTGGGACTGGCAACTGGTAAATCCAGTTTCAAAGGGAATTACGTCGAAACCATTTACAGCTAAAACTCCTATTTATGTAGGTAATAAAATAATCGATCCCTCTCAATTACGTTCTTATGTAAACAATGAAGTTTACTATGTAACGATTAAACAACTAGGTATAGAAGTAATTCAAAAAATAATTATTAAGCAATCGAACGAACGAACCATCCATGATAAATTAAATTCGGTTGATACATCTGCACAAAAGATTAGACTTTCTAGTAATGGAAGTATTTCTTATCATAAAGGTACTATCATTATTCGCAATGGTCGTTTAGTTGATCCTAGTGCACTAGCACAAAGTGGTGATGCATATGTAATCACGAACGGCGGAAGTTCATCTCAATTTGCAAATATTATTCAAATCACAAATGACGGATTCCAAAGTCCTAGCTTGTCGAACCATGAAGTATTCTTTGGACAGATTAGTAACGTTGGTACTAACCGAATATTACTCACGAATGCAAGCAGATTATTAAATAATTATTGGTACTCTGCTCCAAATTCTACTATATTAAATATTAGTAATGATACTGTGGTTGTCGAGGATTATAATAGTTCCACTCAGAACTTTACGTATAGCACGAACAAATATGCTTATTTCTATGTGAAGGATAATCATGTGGTAGCTGCTCACATTATTGGAAGTGGTAGTCCAGCTCCTTTTGTTTCAGTTGGACGTCTACAATCTAAGGCATATTCCTCTATTTATTTGAAAGATGCTAGTCAATGGAATAACGGAAATTGGACAAATAATAATCCAACAAATTATTTCGACGTTAGCCAAGCTACTTTTATTAAAGAAGGTAAAGTAATTTCTATTGATATGGTAAATAATAATGATCGACTATTTATTATTCACGAATCATATTCAACAGCTCGTATTATTTTAGTAGATTAATTTAAAATGTGGGCATGTGAATAATTCGTTTACATGCCCTTCATTATTATAATAAAAACAGAAAGAGGTTAAGACTACCCAAATGAATATTTTATTTAAAGACTATATAAAAAGACTTTCTATATTAATAGCAACTATTTTATTAGTAATTACTCTTGTAACTCCATCCGCATATGCGAAAGTACCTGATTTTAATGGTGGAATTCTAGATGAATATATGTACGAAGAAGTATTTTTTCTAGCAGGCTATCCTGTTAAATTTACAGGTAAAGCGACAATCACAGAAAAAGAAAACAAAAATCAATTGACATCTACTTATAAATTTACATTAACAAGTGAAACAGGAGATAAACTAACACGCAACGTTGTATACGTTTCAGACTTAAAAAATTATGAAAAAAAAGGACAAACAACTTCTAACACAGTCGTAAAAAGTTATACAGAAAAAGTAACGATGGCTGATAAAAGTACATATACACTAGATGACTATCAATTTTCACAAGGCTCTGTTATCGATAATCGACCTGCTACTGATTACTATTCTGGCAATGTAATTGCTCGTAAGATTTATCTTAAAAATTACAAAGATGGTAAGACAACAAAAACTGACAAAATTACTGTTTATATGGCTGGTCGAGATGTTGGATATAAAAACTTTTGGGGTTCTACCGACACTCAGTTTGTAGATTATGAAATACAAACTCCAGAAGGAACTGCATTTGTAACGAGTAAAGTATCTGACAGTAAATCTAGAGTGTTAGAATATGAACCTCATACTCCATCCCTTTCTAGCTTTGTTGGTGGACATGCAGTAATCAGCTCTTCCAATATGATTTCGGAATATACGTATAACATTCCTTTCCGTAATCTCCATGATTATGGCCCGACTATTGGAAACTTTTATTTAAATAAAGAAAAAACACCTAAAATAGAGCGTCTCATATTTCCAAAATTCCGTGACATAGCGAATCACTGGTCAAAACCTAATATAGAAAAACTATATTCACTTGGAATTTTCGATGAATCAAGCAACTTCTTTTCACCTGACGCAGCAATGAAAAAAGATCAGTTTACGATAAGTGTTGCACGAGCAGTTGATTTACGTGTACTAGAAGAAAAACCAACTAAGAAAAATACTGTGAAAAAAGCGTTATTTGAAGACCTAGATCCAAAAGACCCTAACTATGTATATATTGAAAGTGCATTAAACAAAGGCATTGTCAGCCCAGTCAATGCAAAGAAATTTGGTGCAAAAGATTCCATCACACGAGCACAAGCTGCAACTATTATAGTTCGTTCTTTAGGATTAGAGGGTCGTGCTCCAAGTCCTGGATACAAAACAAAATTTATCGATGATAACAAAATTCCGAAAGAAGCAAAAGATAGCATCTATGTCGCAAGTGAGCTTGGACTAATTGAGCCTGACAAGAAGAACCGTATTAACGCAAACGAAGTATTAACTAGAGGAAAAGCTTCACAACTTCTTGTGCGTTACTTAAACTTCTTAGAATCAGACCTAAAACAAAACTACCGCGATGACATGCTATACTTCGACTAAAACAAAATCACCTCCGATACCCAAAAAGTATCGGAGGTGATTTTTTATGTTACAGAATCGTTACTCTAAGATAGATTTCATTATTTCCTTCGTCCTCAAACGTAAATAATATGCAGCATTATCAATGGATTCTTCTTGTGAAATAGTACTATCTGCAACACTCACAAGCTTATAAAAGTAAGGAGATAATTGCGGAATACTCTCTTGCTCAATGAAACCTGATATTAAAATAACTGGAATGCCTTGGTCTTTTGCAGCATTTGCGATTCCGATAGGGGCCTTGCCAGAAAGTGTTTGAAAATCTGACTTCCCTTCCCCTGTAAAAATGAAATCTGCATCTATTATTTGTCTGTGAAAGTCGATTGCTTCCATGACAACTTCAATACCTGGTTTTAATTCAACCGGAAAAAATGCTAGAAAAGCCCCGCCTAACCCTCCTGCTGCACCTGCTCCAGGTTGATTATGAAGCGAAATACCAGTTAGACTTTCCACTTTATTTGCTAAATTTAGTAGATTTCGATCTAACTTTTCTACTAAATCAGGCGTGACTCCTTTTTGTGGTCCGAAAATAGCAGTAGCACCTGTTGGTCCGATAAACGGATTGTCCACATCACAAGCGATTATAAAATGCGATTCCAGTAACCGATTATCAAAATTTTTGAGGTCAATCTCTACTAAATCTTTTAATGCATCTGCCCCTTTTGCAATTTCTTCTCCAAATTCGTTTCGAAATTTCATTCCCAACGCTTGAAGCATACCTGTTCCACCATCATTCGTTGCACTCCCACCAATACCAACGACAAACTTACGATACCCATTATCCAATGCATGTGTAATTAGCTCACCAGTTCCAAATGTAGATGCAACTAGCGGATTTTTTTCATGTTCCTTTAACAGCGTTAAGCCAGATGCTTTCGCTATCTCAATGACACATGTTTCTCCATCCCCAAGAACACCGTACTCCACACGTATTTTCCGACCGACTGGATCATGCACATCGAGATATACTGTTTGTCCATTTGTAGCACTAATAAGTGGCTCGAGTGTACCTTCTCCACCATCTGCTACCGGTAATAGTAAAGTCTCAATCGTGGAGTCAATTTCTTTAATTCCTGCAGAAATTTCTTGAGCTGCCTCTGTTGCTGTTAATGAACCTTTGAAAGAATCAGGACTAACAATGATTTTCACGTAAACACCTCCTTTAAGTTAAGCGCTTACATATAAGTATAGTGATTATTTTAAAAATTTACATTATACTTAATGTATAAAAGCACTGTATTAAGTAGTCCTGTAGAAAATTCTCATGTTGCGAAGAGCTTAACATTGATCAAAGTTATTGAAAAGTTGAAAGATTATAAAAAACCGTTTCAGCACAATGCCGAAACGGTTTTATCATTTAAATTTATTTTCTTGCTACAGCTACTTTTGCTACTTTTTTAGCTCCAACATATTTTGAACCCCAGTAATATGGGTCATTTAATTTATCAACTCTAACACCTTTTGATGTAGAAGCATGAATAAATTTTCCACTGCCTATGTACATTCCAACATGGGATACGCCTTTACCTGTTGTGTTAAAGAAAACTAAGTCTCCCACGGCTAAATTAGATTTTTTCACGGATGTTCCTGTGCTGTACATTCCAGCTGCTGTTCTTGGTAAATAAACTCCGTGTTGTTTGTAAACATAC
Organism: Psychrobacillus sp. NPDC058041; assembly: GCF_042885655.1. Lineage (NCBI taxonomy): Bacteria > Bacillati > Bacillota > Bacilli > Caryophanales > Bacillaceae > Psychrobacillus > Psychrobacillus sp. NPDC058041. The sequence goes on along the minus strand of NZ_JBHVRO010000003.1, from coordinate 502,866 downwards.
CCTACGAATCCTGAACAGTCAAATCCTGCCTTCGTTGTTCCACCAGTACGATAATTAATTCCTACTAGACTTTTCGCACTCGATACGATTTGAGTCGATGCTACAGAGCTTGCTGCTTCTGTATTTCCTGCAAATGTTCCCGCGGCTAAAATTACAGTTAAACTAAAGATAGTAATGATTTTTTTAAACAAAGAAGTCAAATCTCATGTTCCTCCAAAAGCTTTAAATTCGAAAAACGTTCTTACAAAAATTGTTTGAAAATTTCTCTACACCCATACTAACACGAACTAAACCGAAGTGATTTTACAGTTGTGTAACAATTCTATTACATAAAACGTCTAATACCACTACAGAAATGTTACTGGTGCCAGGCACCAAAACTAACGTGAATGTTTAAACAATCGTGTTTGTTTGTACAAAAGAGAAAATTTCTACTAGACATATAGTTTCGGTGCCTGGTATCTATAAAAGCTCTATAGATCTATGGAAATAAAAAAGAATTTATTAAAACAAAAAAGGACCTCATCTCAGTCAAAAGTGACTTTAGAAAAGATCCTGTTCTATTAATGTATGCCATGTGAGACCATGGCATCTGCTACTTTTAAAAATCCAGCAATATTTGCACCTACTACTAGATTTCCTGGATATCCAAAACTATTTGCCGCATCATGGCAACTTGCATAAATATTCTTCATAATACTCTTTAACTTTTCATCTACTTCTTCTACCGTCCAAGAAAGACGCATACTGTTCTGTGACATTTCCATTGCTGAAACTGCCACTCCCCCTGCATTCGCTGCTTTTGCTGGACCAAATAATACTCCATTTGTTTGAAACGCAAGAACCGCTTCCTCGGTACAGGGCATATTTGCTCCTTCCCCGACAGCCTTTACTCCATTTCCAATAAGCAATGCAGCATCTTTCTCATCTAGTTCATTTTGCGTTGCACAAGGTAAAGCAATATCACAAGGGATGGTCCAAATGCCTGTGCAGCCTTCATGATACGTGGATTGTTTATGAAATTTTGTATACTCCTGAATTCTTTTATTATCTAATTCTTTCAACTGAATAACAGTTTGGACGTCAATTCCGTTTGGATCATAAATATATCCGTTAGAATCACTACAAGCCAATACTTTTGAACCGAGCTCAATTGCTTTTTCCATAGCATAAGTAGCCACATTACCCGAGCCTGAAACAATAACTGTTTTTCCTGCGAAGCTACTACCTGCTTCCTTCAGCATTTCTTCCACAAAATAAACACACCCATATCCAGTCGCTTCTTTTCTTCCTAAGCTACCTCCATGATTTGGATCTTTACCTGTGAATACTCCCGCCTCATAACCACCTTTTAACCGGTTATACTGCCCAAACATATAGCCGATTTCTCTCTTACCAACACCAATATCCCCTGCCGGAACGTCCATATCAGCACCAATATATTTACTCAATTCTGTTATAAAACTTTGTGTAAAACGCATAATCTCGCGCTCCGACTTACCTTTAGGATCGAAATCGGAGCCACCCTTTCCTCCACCAATTGGCTGACCGGTCAAGGCATTTTTAAATGTCTGTTCAAAAGCAAGAAACTTTACAATACTGCTATTTACAGTAGGATGAAAACGAATTCCACCTTTATATGGGCCAAGACTATTATTAAATTGAACACGGAAACCACGGTTCACTTGTACTTTCCCAGTATCATCTTCCCAAGCTACACGAAAAGTAATCACTCGGTCGGGCTCCGTAATACGTTCTAAAATTCCGTTATGAATAAATGTAGGATGTTTTAAAAATACTGGACGAAGGGAATCAAAAATTTCACGAGTCGCCTGCAAAAATTCTTTCTCGCCTGGATTGCGTTTCTTCACCAATTCATAGACTTCATGCACATAATCATTTGCTCTGTTTCTTTGTTCCATATCTCTTTGCGATTTCATCTTTATTCTCCCCCCATCTTTTTAAATACCGAAAAAGTAGCATTCTAATCATAAGCTAATCAGTAGTAGCTCCTGCGCAAGCTAGTCGCAGGAAAAGACGTTGCTCCTGCGGTTACTCGTCGCAGGAAAAGACGTTGCTCCTGCGCAGGCTCGTCGCAGAAGAGATGCGCTCCTCAGATTTAGTAAATTGTTACTAGTAAAAAGCATGAATGTAGAATTACCTAGCCCTCTAATCTTAATAACTTTATCCATTATCTCGAAAATTCAAAAAACTTTCAACATAAATATAAAAAGTTTGTTATAAATATGCACTACTAACAATAAATATTCTTTCCTTCACAAAAAAGACAACCTTCCATAAAAGAAACAATTATTACAGTTGTGTTACTGGTGCCAGGCACCAATAACACAACTGTAATAATCCCATCGGGTATTTTTATAATATATTTCTAAATATAAAAAAGTGACTCCAAACGTTTTCGCTTTGGAGTCACTTTTTTCATTAATATAGGCTTTTGATTAGTGTTTCTAGCATGACAGGCAATTCGACGAATGCGCTGTCAACATGTAGACGTTCTGTTCTTTGGTGTGCATCTTTTCCGAATGGTCCAACATTTAATACTGGTCCTTTTAACTGGGCCATATCTTCAAATGGAATGCTGTATGTGTCGCCCCATACTGGTGTGTTACTTTCGAATGCAGTCCATCCATTGCCTTCGTCTTCGTAATTGACATAACTTAAATCACAAATACCATTAAAATAGTGAATTTGTTTAACTGTATTGTCGAACGATTGTGCAGATTGTTTCATTAATTCTACCGCTTCTATTACAAGCGGATGGTTGGATGTATTCACTGCTGGGTAATATGGTGGCGCAAATAGGATTACAGTTGCTGGTGCTAGCTCTTGGCACTGAATCATTAGATCATCGACGATTCGTAGAGATTTTTCACGATCGTCCCAATCTTCTTGCTGAAGTGCTGCTTGTTTCAAGCGTTCTACTTCTTCAGTTCCTAATTTTTTATTTGCATATGCAAGTAGTTGTTCGTAGCGAAGAACCTTTACTTGTCCTACACCATTAACTTGTTCGCGTTCACAAATCACTTGATAGTTCTTATTCAACTCATCCATTGCTTCTGTTGCAACTTGTTCGAAAAGATCCATTACTTCATTTGCCGTACGCTTCAACAAAAACACATTATATAGAGCCACTGCACGATAAGGAGTTTGTGTTGAATACGACATTTTTAAATCTTTTTGTTGCAATGAAACAGGAAGTGGCGTACTTTCACCAAGATCCGTCTCGCGGAATAAAGTATTCCACTCCATACGCTGTGTCAAATAAGATGCAATATAGTTCGCCGTCATCCCTTTCATCGGCTCTCCAACATGCGTTTCTTTTCCGTAAAATAAAGCAGCCGGCATAATCTTCCCAATAGTTCCGGAATAGATATATTCATCAATATCCGTTGGACTTTGTGAGAAACATGGCTCGCTATTTAAGAATAATTTATAGGTTAAACCAAATTCCTCGCGTAAACGAACTAGCTGCGTAACTGCTGCGCGCATTCCTGCTGAGTTCACTTCCTCATCCGGCACAGTTGTTAGAATAAGATTGATTGGCCATTGTTCTACACTAGCTCTTTCAACTAGCTGCATATGAAGTGCTAATCCCATTTTCATATCCATAGTACCACGGCCAAATAAATACTTTCCTGTTTCCAAATCGATTCGAGCAGACTCAGGTAAATCATCTGGATTTTCTAAAAGTTTTTTCGTCAATTCCTCTGGAAAATATGCAAGCGGTTCTAAAACACCGTACTCTTCTGTTTGAACTGTATCAAAATGACTAATAAGTACGACGGTCTCCGTCGCCTCAGGATGTTTATATAAAGCAGTGACAGCATGTCTTCCAAGACCTGCATCATGCAACTGCAAGTGGCTCGGATGCTCACTAAAATATTTTAACTCTTTTAATTTATCGATCACTTTCGGAGCAAACTTTGTTTCACCTTCCGTTAGTGTAATACTATCCCAACTAACGAGTTCACATAATAATGCTCGAAGTTTTTCAGGCGTTTCCCAAAATAATTGATTCATGTTGAATTTCTCCCTCACAAAGTTCTAGTGCCAGACACTGACACTGTTCTTAACTATCGTAGTTGAGTCCGATTTGTGTCGCGCCTGGCACCTATATATTTCTTATACTGACTTATTATTCTTTTTTCCTAATCTCAACTTATAGAATAGCATACACGCTATAAAAAACCCTACTCCATAGTAAAGTCCTATTCTTTGTTCTGGATCGAAAGCTAAAAATACTAAAATCATTAAACAAAATCCTATACACACAATTGGTACTAAAGGATAAAATGGAACCTTATATTTTAATTCTTCTAATTTTCCACCAGCTTTTATAAATTTTTTGCGGAACATTAACTGAGAAGTAGCAATGCCCATCCAAGAAATAGTAACAGCAATACCTGCGATAGACATTAATAATACGAATACTGCATCCGCTTCCATAACACTAGTTAATAAAGAAAATAAAGAGAATACCATAGTGAAAATTAACGCATTTAATGGTACTTTTCGTTTAGAAAGTTTACCAAATAATTTTGGTGCCATTCCTTCTTTTGCCATCGACCATAATAGTCGAGTAGATGCATATAAACATGAATTCCCAACTGACAAAATTGCCGTTAAAATTACAAAGTTCATAATGCTACCTGCAAACGGAATTCCTGCTAAATTCATTAAAGTAACAAATGGGCTTTCTAGCAAACCAAGTTCCGAAGCCGGAAAAATTGCAGACAATACGATAATTGATGCAATATAAAACACGACGATTCTTATTAAAATTGTGCGAATAGCTTTTGGAATATTCTTTTGAGGATCTTCGGTTTCCCCTGCAGCAATCCCTACCATCTCCGAACCTTGGTAAGAGAAGATAACGTTCATCATCGTCACAAAAACGATTGCAATTCCCGCTGGAAACAATCCAGAAGGTGCCAAGTTGGTAAGTGCTGGTGTCGCTCTATCTTCCAGTGGAATAAGACCGAAAATAGCTCCCACTCCAATTATGATAAACAAAATTACCGCAACTACTTTAATACCTGCTAACCAAAACTCTGTTTCCGCAAACGCTTTTGTCGATAGAGCATTTAACGAAAATAATAAAACCATAAACAAAGCACACCATATCCAAACAGGAACATCAGGAAACCAATGCTTCATGAGTATCCCGGCGGCAGTAAACTCTACCCCTGCAGTAGCAGCAGAACCGACAAAGTACATCCATCCAAGTGAAAATCCTGCAGACGGACTAATAAAACGAGTTGCATATGTTTGGAAAGAGCCAGTTACTGGCATATAAACGGCAAGTTCTCCCAAACAAATCATAACCATATATAAGATTAATCCTCCAAATAAGTAACCAACTATGGCACCACCTGGACCCGCTTGATTAATCGTATATCCTGCATTTAAAAATAGGCCAGTCCCAATTACTCCTCCAAGAGAAAGCATAAATAAATGGCGGCTCTTCATCGATCTTTTTAATAAATCTCCTTGCACTACTTGATCCCCAATATTTGACATAACACTTTCCCCCATCTATCCCAGGCACCTACAAACAATATTCAGAATAGTCTCGAATTTGTGTGGGTGCCTGGCACCTGTAATATATTAGAATCTTAGTGACAAGCAGCTTAGGCCGCCGTCTTGTTTTCGAACTTCAGACATATCTAATTCGATTGTTTCAAAGCCAGCTTCATTGATTTTGCGTTTCGTTTCGCTATATCCTTGTGGAATAATTACATAGTCGTTCACACGGATACAGTTTGCAGAGTACTCATCTTCTTTGCCAATAACAATTTTTTCGTATGAATCAAAAGCAGGATGATCTACAAATTCGCCTGCAACTACCATTTTATTGTTACCTAAATAAGCAATACCTGTTTTTAAGTGGAAGAATTTTTTAAGTGGAATAATTGTTGCTTCAAATCCTTCGCTTTCAAGAATTTCTTTTAGTTGACGAGCGCCTTCTTCATTTGTACGTTCAGAAATTCCAATATAGAAACAATCTTCTGCTTGAAGAATATCTCCTCCATCAAGTGTTCCAGGTGCTTTAATATAGTGAAACTTCTTATAAAAGTCTTTTAAAACGCTTTCAATTTCAACAATTTCACCGTTACGAGAGTCTGCGCCAGGATTTGTAATAACAGCAAAATCAGATGTAAGAACCGCTGCATCTTCTACAAATGTGGAATCTGGAAACTCTTCACTTGGAGAAAGTAGCGTTACTTCTACTCCACATTTTTTCAAAGTTTCAACGTATGCCTCGTGTTGCACTAATAATTTATCGTAATCTGGTGTCCCTAAATCTGATGTAGTTAACCCTCCTACATAGCTCTTTCCTGGTGTTTTTGCGATAACATTTTTAAATATACTCATTTTCATTTTCCTCCTTTAGTTTCTTACAACTGGACATGTTAAGCATGTTGGTCCACCTGTACCTAATACACTGATTTCTTGACCTTTATATTCATAAACTGTCGCTCCAGCCTCTAGCAGCTGTTGCTTAGTTGAATCATTTCCCTCAACGATGACACAAACTCGTGGTGAAAGCGCTAACACATTACATCCAAGCGTGTCATACTCTGCCTTTGGTACTTCAACTAATTGAATTCCTCGTTCGATTAATAATTGGCGGAAGAATACTGGCATTAATGGTGAATGTACTACTGCCAAATCTTTATCAACCATGCTAATGAAAGACATAAGATGTAGACATTCTGCCTCGCCTTGATCGTGTGGAAGTTGCACAACGATAAACTCATCTACATATGGTGCTGTTATTTCTTTTAATTGGCGAATCGCTTCGTCATTTGTACGATAACCGCGGCCAACTACAAGTGTTTTATCATCTAACCAAACGATATCTCCACCGTCAGATACTGCTTCACCCGTTAACTCTCCAATAACTGGAATCTCTTTTTCTTGTAAAAACTCTTTATAAACCAAAGCTTCAGGTTGTCTTAACTTTTTGCCAGATTTTAAAATGATGGCTCCGGCTGGTGTGAATTTAACTGGGTCATGCGCGTAGATAGAATCTAATCCGACAGTATCTGCCGCTGGAAGATAATCAATTTGAGGTACATGCTTTTCTAAAATCTCGATGAATCCTTTATACTCACGAACCGCCTCGTCAAAATTGGGTTCTTGTAAGTAGTTAAATACTTTCCATTGATCAGACAAATGTGCTTGACTAATAAAAGCTTCATTTGGATGTTTGACAATTACTCGGTCTAACTTTTTAAACATAGATGAATTATATGTCATTTCAATTCTCCTTTTCCGTTGAGTGGAAAACGTTTCCGAATATCGGAAAGTCTATATGTAAAATATAATTGCAATGTGTTACAATGTCAATATATTTAGAATCTTATTTTTTAATTATATCAAAATAGTAAATTAACTTTCCATTTGATAAAAGGAGGCCTATTAGATGCAATCTATCATCCGAGCGATGACTGTTGCGAAAGTGTTAGCAACACATGCGACAGAAAAAGGTGTAACAATTTCAGATCTTTCTAAACTGTGTGAACTTCCACTCAGCACAATGCACAGATTACTTCAAGCAATGATAAAACAAGGAATGGTAGAACAAGATGAACAAACGAAAACTTACAAACTAGGTGTAATTTGGTTGGAGTATGGTCTACAAGTATATGATTCGGTGGATTATATTAGCAAAATTAGACCGGAGATTGAACTATTGTCTAAAGAAGTGGAGGAAAGCGTTTATTTAAGTAAGCCTCTAGGGACGGAATCAATTATTGTAGAAAGAATTGATAGTCTGAACAACCCAATTCGAATTTATGACCAGATGGGTTTACGCATACCAATGAATATTGGAGCTGCCAATAAATCGATGCTAGCAGCTATGCCATCAGCCAAAGCAGAAGGCATACTGTCACAACTCATATCAGCAGACCAAATAACTGAAATGAAAAAAACATTCGATCAAATAAAAAGACAAGGATACGCAACAAGCCACTCCGAAAGAACAGAAGGCACATCCTCAGTAGCAGTGTCTATCAAAGATAGCTTCGGTCAAGTAATTGGAGCTATAAGTATAGGAGTCGTTAGCTTCAACCTATCCGAAGAAAGACTAGAGTTTCTAGCTAAAAAAGCTATAGAAACAGGAAACCGAATCTCACAAAAACTAGTATCCAGCCATTAACAAAAGCCCTTTGACACAACTCAAAGGGCTTTTCTCTACAAAAAAAGTGTTACAAATATATTACCGGTGCCTGGCACCTGTAACATATTTGTAACACTGATTTATGAAATCTTCATGGAAGTTATTTCCCTACGCTAGCCCATTCTTTTTCTAACCAGTCGATGCCTCTTTCGCCTTCGTATGCATCGTACACGTCGATTCGCATTCTTTTTAATTTTGTTGCGAATTCTTCAAATGTATGGTCTTTCGGTAAACTCTTCTTCACTCGTAAGAAAACTTTATTAGCCCCTTTAACGACTTCGAATTTTTTTTGAGCTGGTAATTGAACATTTTCTCCAAACTCTATAAGAATGCGATATGCAGCTTCTTGAATTTTGTAAACAGGATCATTTGCTAATCTTGTTTTCAAAATATCAATTACTTGGCTTGTATTATAACTTCCAAGCTCTTCCACAGCTTCATAACGAGCTCTCCAGCTTGCTGTGCGGTTTACCGCTTTTTTAAGTTCCTCATAATTCTCTGGCAGTTCATCTTTAATAATTTTTTTACTCAAAAATTCCAAACTCCTTTTACTTCAATTTATATGAGATGATCGATTTATCAATTTAGTTGGTTTATCTGTAGAAATCATTTCTTCTCTTTCTACATTATATACTACAAACCTCATATCTCCTATTTTGTATAGGTCATTTCCATTAGAGTTATGGCTCTTGCTACGGATGTTTGTCCCTCTCCCTCTGGAACTATTTGAAGTCAAGGTGTTTTTGGTTTTGATAATGAAAGATAATATCCTGTCCTACTCTTTTAAAAGCGGACGAAGATACAATTTCGTCCGCTGCTTCGCTTCTTTATCCATCGATACGAAACAACTTGTCATTCTTATTTGTCCAGTTGATTGGAGCGAAAGGCGGCGGGCTCCTAGGGGATTAGCCAGCAAGATGCTTCCACTTTCGAAAGTTTCGATATCAGTGGAAATCAACCTCTTCATGGTATAGAAATTTATATAATTTCTGGTCATTAAAATAATACTATTTTCTTACACTACCCCTATACTCATTTCAGCATAGATTTGATTAGAGTTTGTCTTTTTGAACTGAATGAAAACTGGTGTTTTTTGAATTCTTTGGTGATTCTTCAAATACTCGAAAAGTTCACTATATTTTACGGGGAACTGCACTTCAAAGTCATCAATTACTCTAACCATAAGTAAGTTATCTACACTAAAATAACTTTGAAAATTTATTTCCTCTTCTTTTGGTAAAGAAAAATAATTTTCATCAATTGGTAAAAACAATTCAACGGACATAACTTCATCTTTTGGATCACTAATAGAAAAGAAAATTGAACCTGTAGGATGATAACCATTACTAGTTAAGATCATATGGAAACTTTTAATCGCACTATCAATTTCCTTGGGTAATAAGGCATAAAGTTTGGATGCAACATTTCGATAGGAGATTTGATGGTTTTTTGCAATCATTATTCATCACCCTGTTCTTTAATAGGAACATAAAAATCAGCAATATAATCATCGTAAACTTCTAGTAAAACGCAATAGTACTTCTTATCCAGCTCTATTTGATGAAAGTTAGCATAATTTTCAAACGTTTCATAAGCACTATAAAAATCTATATCTTGTTGTCTCAGAAGTAGTGCTCTTTCTAGGATTAAGGAATCTTGAAAGCTAAAGTTACTTTCCTCTGTAAGATGAAGTGTGCTATTTATTGGTAAGTAGTATGTAAACTTCCCTGTTTTTCCTTCTGCTGAATTTGGAGAAAAAGAAAAAAATAGCGGTCCATTCTTGTATACATCTTTATTTACAATAGTATCCTCCATTATAGTAATACCTTCTTGCCAATCCTCTTTCTTCTGAACGACTTCATATGTTAAAACGTTATTAAAAACCAAAGAACACATATCTATTCCCATCTTCAAACTCACCCTTTCTAAAGTGATTTCTTTCTATATAAGTATCTAAGCTTGTTTAAAGAGTTTTTAAAACAAATTTAATTATGCAAATATCACTAGTACCCTGCACAATCCAATAAAACTAAAATGTAATTATAACCAATTACTACCTTATATGATTTTATATTTCAAAAGCTCAATTTCGAACAAGGTAGAAAACGATATATAATCCAAAATCTACAGCTTCTAGTAAATAGCTTTACATTCATTATCTAGATGTATTTGAAAACTATATTTCAAATTAAATCTTTTCTAAATTTACACCCGAGAAAAATATGGAAATAAAACTTCCTAACTTTTCCTTATATTAATACATAACATGACCACCTCTCCTCGTCAAAAAAAGAAGGTAATGAAGAAATAAATCTCAGTACTATTAACCCACGGACTATTGTCACTTTCTTAAAATACCTAAAACTATCTAATATATTTTTTACTTAAAAAATTGAAACCCTCTCATTTATATCAAAAAAATATAATAAAAAAAATAAAACCATTTATTTAGATTCATTTTTTTCGAAATATCCCTCATAAACATCTTGGTATAAAGATACTTGAAATCACTATAAACATCTCGTTCTTTCTACCTCTCTATTAAATGAACATTTCAGGTGCCTGACACCAGTAACACTTTTGACATATAAATATCTGACAATAAAAAAATACCTTCCACAGATTTCTCTATGTAAAGGTACGAGTCCAATACTATTTTTTTTGAATACCTGTAAAATAGATCTCAACTAGCACTTCTGCTAAATCAACTGGTTTACTTTTTTTCGTCAAAATCTCATTTAACGTTAATCGTTCAATAGAACCAACAAGGCTTTCTGCTACTAAGTCCATTGGATACGCATCAGAAAAATAGCCCATCCTTTGCTCCTCTTTTAAATTTTCCGTAATTTGTTTCACCATATTTTCTTTCAATTCTTTAGCTGAATCAGCTTCAACAAATCCAATTTTCGTTAACAAGGGATTCTCCTCAAAAAAAGTAAAAATACGAGTTAATCCTAAACATATTTGAAGTTTAAGCGAATGTGTTTCTAAGTTTTCCTCTAAAAGACTAGCTGAAGTTAAATTTATTAACTGCAATTGAAAAAACTCTGTTATTTCTAGAAAAATAGCCTCTTTACTTTCAAAATACAAATAAAAAGTAGGCTGCGTTACCTTAGCTTTATTGACAATATCACTAATCTTTGTAGAGTGATATCCACACTCCGCAAACTGCTCAACCGCTTTCTCTAATAGCAATTGCTTAGTCACTTCTCCGTCAGAGTCCACTTTCCTACCTCTTGGCATATCTATCAAACACCTCTACTTACCCCATAATGTCACAAACTATAACACAAGTATAAAATACCGAAAGAATAATGTATATTACCTTCACAACCAACCTATTACAAAAGTGTTTCAGGTGCCTGGCACCAGTAACACTTTTGTAATATTCAACTTCATAGCACAATTTTAATTCCCTCAGAAAAAATGCCCCAACACCCATAAGTGCTGGAACAAGTGCATTTCTCTAGTTATCTGTTCTTTCATCAGATGGTGAAATGTCGTCAAAAGAATACAAATCATCTGTCGCTGAGATATTATAGCCTTTATTCAAAGCCCCGTCTCTCCCCGAATTCGTAACCACCATTACGTTCCTTAGAAGAAAACCTATTACAAGAATTATGGAAATCAGGAAACAAAGAGCAACAACATGCACTAGCACATATGTTAGTAAACATGGTTAGTGAATAAATCTTATCAATACAATAAGAACCGCACCTTCAGTGAAGGAGCGGTTCTTTTTTTCAATTTATTTACTTAATATATTCTTTTCCAAACTATCAATAGCATGTTTCACACTACCAAATGTATGAAACGAAGTAAAGTCTATCCCAGCTCGAACAATTACCATTGAAAGATTTGGACGAATACCTGTAAACATAACATGAATTCCTAGCAATTCAAGTACATTATGAATAGTAAAAATGTGTTGAGCAATTTCCGTATCAATCATAAGTATTCCAGAAAAATCAATAATTAAATGATCGATTTCAAAATCAGGCATCGTTGGTACGACATAATCTAACAAATGTTGGACTCGCTCATAATTTATATCGCCAACTAATGGTAAAATCGCTATTCCCTTTTGTATTGGAACAATAGGTGCTGATAATTTGTTTATTTCTTTCTTCCGTTCACTCATTAATTCATCTCGATAAGTCTCGTAAGCAATCATCGTTTCTGCCATACTTACATCCATCAAGTAACAAATTCGATTATTTATTTTGACAACTTCCTCGGTTGAGAGACCAAGTTCTATCGATATTTTTGTAATATATTCTAAATACATTAAACGATTTTTGGCATATGGTTTAATTATTTTAGAGAACTGAGTAAAAACAGCTGCTTGTTGTTCACCGTTTTTTTTACTCCATTTAATTAATTCCTCTGCAGCAGTATCATTTGTTTCATTAAATGAATTTGCGAGTAGTTCTAAAAAATCTACATTATTTTTAATAGATTGCTCAAGCATTTCATTCGTAACTTGATAGTTAACATGCTCGATTGCTAAATCAATCATTTCACGGGCAATTTTCTCTGCATTTTCAATTAAATATTGTCCTACTTTTTTTATTCCATCCACTTTTTCTCCCCCTAGAAAGATTCCACAGCTTTTGTTAGATCTTTTTTTGTAATTTTCCAATGAGATGCATTCCAAACCGCTTTCCCATTCGAAATCAAAAATGCTTGAGGTGATTCATGCTTTATACCTAAATCCGTTCCAACTTCATTAGACACCGCTCTACTTTCAATTACTTTTACTAAAAAGGTTTTAATCGGAGAATCAAAAGAACTGAACTCTCCGTATGCATGCGCACTCACCGGACAAGTTGTACTATGTTTAAACACCAAAATTGGCTCTTTATTCGATTGTTCCAAAATATCCTTCCATTGACTAACTGATGTTATCTCTTCATAAACTGTCATCCAAAAACCCCTCCTAAATAATCTACTTTAAATCTATATACCCTATTATACCTTATATACCATCCCCATATATTATTACAAGATTATTACTGGTGCCAGGCACCAGTAATAATCTTGTAATAAAAAGCCCTCACAAGTCATGAGACTTATGAGGGGTGGAATTTTTCCTTGCTTTTCTTTCATCATTTTCTATTTTGGCAGAAACTAAACCAATCGCTATGCCTAGAAGGGCACCTGCTCCTACTTCAACCGGTTGATGACCCAGTAGTTCTTCCAATTCCTCTTCATTCTTAACGTATTCCAAACTTGGAAATTCACCTGAGAGTTTTGTTATCTTATCTTCTAAATCATTCACCAGGTGAGCAATTTCACCAGTATGCCTTCTAATACCTTGCGCATCGTACATGACGATTGTACCGAACACTACAGCAAGTGCGGTTTCAGTGTGGCGTGTTCCTCTTTTTGCCGCTACATAAGAGGCAATTGCCGCAACGCCTGCAGAGTGCGAGCTTGGCATCCCACCTGTTGTTAACGCTTGTTTTACATCCCAATTACCTGTTAATTTTTTATACGTCAAAATTTTTAGGCCTTGAGCAATCCCTATTGCAGACAATGCCGTTACGATCCCTCTATTCATCCTCTTCATGCGACATCCTCCAGTAGAAAAAGGTATTTTCTTATATACGATGCCCCTTTGAAGAGATAATTAATCGGAAAAGACCGAAAAGAATTTAAACCTTTTTATTTAATAAAACAGGAGCAAAAATATAGTCCCCTCTTTGGACAGGCTCTCCAATTTGAACTGGTATCCTCTCCGTAAAAATTGGTCCATCGACAATTACCGTATGAAATTCCCCGCTTTCTCCACACGAATCAATGCCTTCTGCTTCTAGTTCTTCAATTAACGCTCTTGTAAAACGTTTACCTACGTATTTTGCCGGCATCATCTTTGTATTCACCACAACAATCCAAGCCTCAAATCCAGCATCCAATAATTCTTCTACAATTGCCCGACGAGGTATTTTCCACAAAGGATGTACAGAAACGATATCCGATTTTTCACAAGTAGTCTTTACCCACTCTAAATGATCCTCGATGTCAATATCTCCGAATACTCCATGCGTAATCCCTTCTTCCCTACACTCATTCATCGCTTCGTTAAACTGAACCTCATATGTACTCCAACTCGCCTCTTTTATTAATAAAGGCATACCAAGTCGTTCTGCTTGTGCCTTCACTACCTCTAGAGGAAGGGCATGCGATTTGGAAACCTCTCCATCTTCTTCAAACATCGTCAACAACTTTTTAGGAATCATCCCTAATTTCAATGCACGGTAATAAGCCATCGCTGAATCCTTCCCACCACTCCAAGAAGAAACGAATGAAACATTTTTCAAGATTGATCACACTCCTTTTTAAAATCCTATAAAATATTCACCTTACTTCAAAATTAACATGAATGAAAAACAAAAGATATGTAAAAGCTAGCTGATAGCCAGGTTATACCATTTTTTTGTAATTTAAATATACCTTCATTAATTGAAAACTCTATACAAATATTGATTTAACTATTATCCCAGACTGTTCGGACGATACCATATTAAAGTTGATTCCACATTTTGATTTTATAAGGTTTTATAAATTGGATGACAACTATTAGCAATTAAAACAGGAAGTACCTAATAAGATAAGGAGGACCAATTATGCACGGCCAATTTAGAAAAAGATATACTAAAACAACAATGGAACAGAAAGTGTATGCAGTAAAAGAAGTTATTGATAATGGACGTGGACGCAAAGAGTTAGCTCACGAATTAAATGTGAGTGTTAATTCAATCACAACTTGGATAAGAAAGTATAAGGAATGCGGAGTAAATGGTTTCTCCTCTTTCTCAAGGGATGAAATAGAACGATTAAAAGAAATTGAATTAAAATATTATGAACAATTAAAAGAAATGGAAAATCTCAAAAACCCTCCAACCTTTACCCACCTAAGAAAATTATCTTAGAGGTAATATTAGCAAAACTCTCTATGTCAACTTAATGACTTAGGGAGTTTTTCTATCCAAAAGAATAAATCCCCTACAAACTACGTATAATCCAACAACTATTTCTGCATACTGTAACAGTCACTAAAATGAAAGGAAGTTCAAATCATAGAAACAAAGCAAATACTTTTTTCATATACAAAACCAACTAAAGCAGCTACAATTCTTCTAATTTTAGCCATCCTCGATAGCATCTTCACGGACTTCGGCATCCGAAACAATCACATCACTGAAGCAAACCCCATCATGCGAGTTATATACGAATCTAGCATACTCGGATTTTATGCAATAAAAATCTTCCTACCACTTCTTTTAATATACATTACAACAAAACTACATCTAAAAAAAATCATACAATTGCTAATCGGCGCAACCCTACTCATCTACACATATTTACTCGCACAGCATATTTACTGGCTTTCACTCATTATAAGCAAATAAAATAAAACTATATGACAAAGTTGTTACTGGTGCCAGGCACCGGTAACAACTTTGTAACAATCCATTAACTTCCTTTTTTCTCTTCCTGCTCCCATCGTTTCAATGAAGAGAAAGGGTCGTATGCCCATTCAATTCTTCCGTTAAATTTGTACATTCCGTAATGTAAGTGAGGTGGAAATTTTCCTGCAGTTCCTTTTTTTCCATAACCCGAACTTCCAACGTAGCCAATTATCGCTCCAGGTGCCAGAATATCTCCTTCTTTAATCCCTTTTTTATAACTGGATAAGTGGGCATAATAATGATAGGTATTATGAATGTCGCGAATACCAATTCGCCATCCCCCGTAATCGTTCCAACCCATTGTTTCTACAATCCCATAGGATGTTGACTTCACTGGAACTCCGTAAGAGGCAAATAAATCTGTTCCTTCGTGTATTCTGCGTCCACCCCAGCCTCTTGACTCGCCCCAAGTACTTTTATAACTAAAATCACGGAGAATATCTAAAGGAAAAGCGTGCTTATCCAAATTTATTGTTTCAAATTGTTTATAGATTTTAGCAATTGTTATGATCTGATTAACAGCTTCATCCCGCTGGTAATACTCTTTTAACGCCCTTTTGAAATCTTTTTCAGTAGGACCGAAGCTACTTAAATACTCTGACATGGTATACATGACATCATCATCATTTTTGCGATCAGCAAATCCGTCTTCATTTCCATCGGCTCCATTTCCCTCAAAGAAGACGATGGAAATTAAATTGGTATCATCATTTTTAGGATTAAGTAAGCCTGTCCAATAATTATCGGAAAATTGGACGGCAACCACACCGTCCCTCTTAGGAATATCATTACGTACTTGTTGAATATTTCGTTCGTATTGATCGACAGCAGCCAGGTAATACCAAGGTAGCGTAATACCTGAGTATTTTAAATAGTAATCCATTCGCTTTTCTAAAACCTGTTCTCTCGAAGGTTCCTCAGCGGCGGAAACGTTTGAGCAAACAAGAAAGAAAAATGCACTAATGAAGCAAATGAGTGATATCAAACGCCGCATTCAAAATGCCTCCTTTTTTTAATACTTAAAGTAGCTTTCCCATTTAAATTTGTTTCATGAATTAAAATTTTTTAATTAACTTCTAAAGATTTTAAAAAAAAAAGGCTGAATGAGATTATTTAAACACAAACCGAGACCATATAAAAAAACGACTGCTAATTAACAGTCGCTTCTAACTATAAACATCAAATTCAATTATTTAAAGGCAAGCATCTATAAATGCCCTAAAAATAGCAGCTGATTCCGAATCCTTTTTTAATAACAAATATTCGGGATGCCATTGCACTCCCAAAACAAACCTATGTTTCTTACTTTCAATTGCCTCGACAATGCCATCACTTGATACAGCACTTACTTCAAAATCATTCGGAACTCCTCGATTTGCCTGATGATGATAGCTATTTACTTTGAATTGTTTAGTTTGTACAATTTCATGTAAAATGGAGCCCTTCGTTACTTGAACATAGTGCGAAGCATGCCAACGCGGAGCTTTTTGGCTATGTTGTAAAAGTTTACATTTAATTTGCGAATAAATATCTTGAAACATATCACCACCAACGGCAATATTTAGAATTTGTGCACCCCTACATATTCCTAAAATCGGTTTATTCAGCTCCAACATTTTTAGTATCAAAGCTATTTCAAAAGCATCTCGCTCAGGTGTGATTTCCCCAAGACCTTGTTGTGGCTCTTCTCCGAATAAAGTAGGATCTATATCCCCGCCACCAGTTAAAAGCAACCCATCTATCATTTCAGCAATTCTATCAATTCCATCGTACACCATATTGGGGAGCACAAGAGGTACTCCTCCAAATTTCGCAATCGCACGCATATTCTCCGTTGGAACAGTCAGAACATCCTCTTTCAAACTGGAAGAAACACCAATAATCGGTCGCAAACAAATCCCCCTATCCTATCCCATCTATTACAGTCATATTACAAATTTGTTACTGGTGCCAGGCACCTGTAATATACTTCACCACGAACAACATATTTATCTTCAGAAATTTCGCTCTTTCCATAATTCCATTGGATTTGACATTCCTTCTTCAATTTCCATATGACGCATCTGGAATATTCGATCGCCTGCTGGTTTTTGCAGTTCCTCATAAATCGTTGCTGACTTTCCGAGCCCAGCTGCTTTTGCATCTTCCAAGGTTGCACAGTAATAAGCTTTTTCAATTCCAGCAAACATCATTGCACTGTAGCACATTGCACAAGGTGCACCACTCGCATATATTATAGATCCAGATAAATCATTAGTTCGTAATTTTTCCTGTGCTCGACGAATCGCAAGCAACTCAGCATGTCCGCTTACGTCATGCTTAATGTGCAACTCATTTACACCCTCTGAGACAACTTCCCCATCTTTCACTAGTACCGCTCCAAATGGTTGGCCTCCACTTTGTACATTTTCGACCGCTAATTCAACCGCTCTTTTCATAAATTTATCCATAATCAGCATTCCTCCTCTTTGAAAATATTTTAGCATATACGAGTATGCAATCGATAATCTAATAAAATGAGCGAACCATTATTAAAATATGGACTACCAAGAATACCATTCATGAAACACCGAATCATTTATCCATAAAATAGCAGTTCAAGACCAATTAAAGTGAACCCGCAATCAATTTACTTGAACCCGAGACTAAATCACCCAATTCCGCAATCAATTCTACTGAACCCGAGACCAAATGCTAAAAATTATTTCAGTTCCAAATAAAAAAGCCAAGAACCACCTGAATTTATAAAAATCCAATTAGTTCTTAGCCATCTATATTTACTTATTCTGCGTTGCGCATTTCATCCAACACTCGGTTAACACGTTTTTCTAGCATTTTCATACCGCTTCCGCCAGCTTGGAAATGGCGGAGTTGTCCGTCTTTATCGAAAACGTAATAAGCTGGAACGTATTGATTTTCAAAAACGTCTGTTAGCTTTAACTCGCTATCAACAAAAATTGGTTGTGTAATATTATGTTCCGCAGCTACTTTTTTAATTTCCTCAAGATCTACATCTTTTTCAGAACGTGGCATATGAACAGCGACAACATTTAGTTCGTCTTTATACTGGTCACGGAACTCGTTCACATTTGGCATTGCTTCTTTACAAAGTCCACAGCTGATTGACCAGAAATGAATTAATGTTGGTTTTTCGCCGACTAGCTCACTAGTGGTTACTTCTCCATTTAACCAGGCAGTAGCGCCAGTTAATTCAGGCATTGGTGTACGTAATTTCATTTCAGAACTTCTCCTTTTCCATATGTAAAAAATTCTCCATGAACTAGTAAATACATGGAGAACTTTTTAAATTCAATTCAAATAAAACTGAGCATATTTATGTTCGAGATTTTATGCTTGATAGCTTCTTAATAAAATCTGCGGTATCTGCTGTAAGTATATTATATTAATCAAATTCAAGTACCTTGATTAAATTATAGTGTTTTTTGACCTGGACGCCAGTTCGCTGGGCACAGACCACCTGTTTGAAGTGCTTGAAGTACGCGAAGTGTTTCATCTACGTCGCGACCGATGTTATTATGGAATACTGTTTGGTACTGCATTTCGCCTTCAGGATTGATGATGAAAAGTCCGCGAAGTGCGATCCCTTCTTCTTCGATTAACACACCATATTCACGTGCAACTGCATGATTTGTATCAGCAGCTAGAGGATATTTTAATTCGCCTAAACCATTGTCTTGGCGAGCTGTGTTAATCCAAGCTAAATGCGTATGAATTGTATCTGTAGATACCCCAATAACTTCTGCATCTAAATCTTCAAACTCATCATAACGATCAGACATCGCCGTGATTTCAGTTGGACAAACAAAAGTAAAATCCATTGGATAAAAGAATAAAACTGTCCATTTATCTTCATTCATTATTTCTTCTAAACTTACTTTACCAAATGACTTGTCCGCTAAAACTGCGTCCATTGTAAAACGTGGTGCTTGTTTACCTACCATGCGCTCTGCCATGTATAATCCCTCCAAAATGATAATTAGTATTATTTACTCACAATTTAAAGGATAGCAAAATCTCCCTTACAAATCAATTTATCCAACTCGAATTTTGTCGCAAATTGCCGTCATATGTCAAGGTAATCATTACATAAATATTACTGGTGCCAGGCACCTGTAATACAACTGCAATAATAGAAGACTCTACTCTCTACTAAAAAATCACGGACGAAGATGCAATTCAGCCCTATTACCACACATCGAATAAATTTAATTATAATCTCATATATTAAAAGATCGCCTTTGTATGGGAGGAATAGTGATGGGTTATTACGTAAAAGTAGAAAAAGGTGTGAATATTTACGTCGAGGATATTAATCCAGCTTCGACTAAAACAATTTTCTTCATACATGGATGGCCCGCAAACCATCAGATGTTCGAGTATCAGTTCGATCATCTCCCCGCAAAGGGCTATCGTTGCATAGGGATAGATATTCGTGGATTTGGCAAATCAAATCGACCTTGGGATGGATATTCTTATGACCGATTGGCAGATGATATCCGCATCATTATTGATACATTAGGATTAGAGAATATTACGCTTGCAGGACACTCAATGGGTGGTGCTATATCTATACGATATATGGCTCGTCATAATGGATACAAAGTTGCAAAACTTGCGCTTATTGGGGCAGCAGCGCCTATTTTCACACAGCGACCAAATTTTCCATACGGATTAACAATAGGAGAAGTCAATAAACTAATTGAAGCTACTTACTCCGATCGCCCTAAAATGTTAAGCGATTTTGGAGATACTTTTTTCGCTCGCTATTTATCCAAAAGCTTTATCGATTGGTTCCATGGGCTTGGGTTAATCGCATCAGGTAACGCTACTGCAAAGTGTTTAGTTTCCTTGCGTGACGAGGATCTCCGAAACGATTTACCCCAAATACAAGTTCCTACAGCTATTATGCATGGAAAACAGGATAAAATATGTCCGTTTATTTTAGGAGAATTAATGCATCAAAGTATACAAAACTCCATTTTAATACCTTTTGAATACAGCGGCCATGGGTTATTTTATTGCGAGAAAGACAAGTTTAATCAAGAACTCGTAAGTTTTATTGGCTAAAAAAACATTACAAGATTATTACTGGTGCCAGGCACCAGTAATAATCTTGTAACATAGAAAAATCCGCTCAGCTTATACGCTTTGGCGGCTATTTTTTATATGAATTGTGAATTTAAGTTATTTTAACTTCTTCTAATATATCTTCGATTAGCACTGGCAGATATTCATTCAAATCTTTAAATTTAAAACCTAAGTTTCTTGCTCGTTTATTGCTAATTAACCACGTCTGAGAAATGTTGTACGGCGAAGCATTGTTTTCATTCGATGTAGCAGTAATTATCGCAGATGTTTGCGCCTTCTCTTCTATTGTAGCAATCATGTCCCCAATTTTTACTTTTCCGTCAGATGTCGCATTAATAGGGCCCGTGAATTCGGAAAGTCCAATCCATGCTAGGAAATGCCCTGCTTCTTCTTCCGATATGAAATCCATACTGGCTTCTGGATTTACTAAATGGATTTCCTCATTATTCACTATTTTCTCTATATGAAATTTAAGACGTTCGGTATAATCATTTAAACCTAAAACAATTGGAAATCTAACTGCTACTACTGGAAATGGAGCTTTCTGAAAAAATACTGCTTCTGCTTGTCGTTTTCCTTCCATATACGAAAATTCCTCTTTTGGTCCTTCAATGATTGGATAGTTGGTTGGAATAAAGTCATCTTCCACATATCCTACTTCTCCATTTCCTTCGTCGTATACAGACTTAGAAGAAGTAAAAACGTATTTCAACGTCTTATCCTTGAACACTTCAATTGCATCTATTGCTTCCTTTGAAGAATAACAGATTTGGTCAAAGATAATATCCCATTTTTCGTTTTTAAAGCGTTCCTTACTTTCAACTAAATTTAATCGATCACATACGATTCTATTCACTCTTGTTGAAAAAGAATCCACTGTTTTTCCTCTTGTGGCAATCGTTACCTCAAATCCTTTATCCAATAATGCTTCCACTAGATGCACGCCAAAAAATCTTGTTCCCCCTAAAACTAAAGCTTTTCTCATTTCTTCATCTCCTTTTATTAATCATAAAAGATAAAACAATAATACGCTATTTTTTCCCAATGCTATTTGTTTAGAACATTATTTTTAGTTCAATAAAAAAGGAACCGCCTACTTAAGACAGCCCCCAACTCCATTTACATAAAAACACACTCAATCGTGAGTTTCTACTTTAATACCTATTAATCTGATCTGCTGTATTTATTTTCAATGTTAATCCGTATTCATTCGTAACTCCTTCAACTGATTCAATACTCAATGCTCCAGAGAGCTTTCCATCTTTCCCTTTATTAAGCATTATTCCTGAGCCAAACCTTATATTAAATCCATTTTTCACTGTTGTGAAATACGTATCATTTTGACTGTTTGTGAATTTGACTTTTGTTCCATCGGAATCTTTTAATACAATAGAAGCTTGCTTCGAAATTATTGCTTGATCTTGTGTCAAAATCGACCCATTATTATATTTTAATGGGGCAATTGTAAATGTAATTTCTTCATTTGATAAATTCTCATCTTTACTCATGCCGTCACTAATCCAAGCAATCTCAAATGGTCCTTCAATTACCCTTAGCGTTATAGCATTGCCGCTATTATAAGGGGGCATAGATATACCGGCGATTTGTTGAACAATCGAATAGTCTGTCAATGTATTTGCATCTACGTTTGTCGTAAATGTCCAAGTTCCGTTCGTATTCACCTTTGTTTTTCCTAGTGAAACTCCTGCATTTTTGAAGAAGAATAGATCATAATTTGGTTGCCCTGTTCCGAACAACTCGATTTTACTGCCATTCATTCGATACCCCATAGTTCCCGGTTTATAAGTAAACTTGGAATTCAGGTTAATAGACGATATATTCATATTATAGAAGATATTAAAGGAAGAAGTAGAGGTTGGATGGTATGTTCCGTTGATAATGTTTCCTATGTTTAGAGTAGCTTTAAATGAATCAAATGAAATTGGAGTTCCATCAATTTGATAAACATCTCCGTAACCTTTCAATTTGTATTTTATTCCATCAGTCGTTACGAAGTAGCCAAAATTTGAGTCTATAAAGCGCACATTTTTATTAGAAAATAAACCTGCATTTGCGGGTACATAGAAATTGAAAGAACTAGAAGTTTGAGTTTCTACTACTTTATTTTTCTCCATTTTATTAAAGGTAATCAATTTATCAAGTGCAGGGCTAGTTAGATCTTTTGCTGTGAATACAATTGTTACCATACCATTCTTGTCAGGTGTCACATTAACAGAGTTTGCTCCTGCTGTATTATTTGCCGCTCCATTCACCGAAACTAACTTTAATCCCACGGGAATATCAACACGAACTGTAGCAGTAGATGGCTTGCCATTCGACTCTTTAAATATAGCCGCTAATGTAATTACTTCAGATGTTTCTCTATGTTGAACAGTCCTATCTCCAACATAGATTGGGATAACATTCCCTGGAATAGTAAAAGAGAAGGTGTTTGTTTTATATTTCAACGTATAAGTCGTGCCAGGTATTTGAATAGAAGTCGTTAAAGTGATAGTTAATCCATCTTTACTTAAAGTAGCATTCGTAACAGTCAAACCATTATTAATGGAGAAATCAGAAGTTTTAATTGAAGAAACGGGTTTATTCAGCTTTATCGTCAATGTCGTGTTATTAACTATAGAACTCGATACAATTTGAAAAGGTAAAGATGTATTTACATTTTCTATTCTAAATTGAAGTGCCTTACCCCAGATCAATACATTTGACCTCAGAATCGCTTGTGCTTCGTATACTTTCTTTGCTGCCTCCGTATAATTTCCCCTTCTAACATCTTCCTCTGCCCCCTTCGCCAACATATGAACAGTTACATCGTTTTTTAATTCATTTATTAACTTCTCTGCTGGTCCTTTTACAGCATTTCGAATTCTATCACGTGTAGATTGGCCGTACACTCTATCTAATAATATCGTTTGTTTACGAAACTCCGCAGTCATTTCGTGATAAGCCTTTTCCACTTGATCTAAGTTATTTGAATAGACTGCCGCAGAAAGAGAATTTGTTTTTGCATGGATTTTTGAACTAGCGGTAATCGCATCCAGATACCCTTGAGCCCTTTGTATTTGAACTTTTGGATCAACGAGTCTTGCTTCGTACTTCAACTTATCTGAGAAATTCACTCCACTTAATCCTGCTTCGACTTTTGCAATTGCCATTTTTGCATCATTAAATTGCTCCCATGGCTGCGTCACCCCGTCCGCTGAACCCTCGACAGAAATTGCCCATTTTAATACGTTACTAGCATTTTGAGCATCGACCATTAATTGCTCCATATTTGAAGCAGCATCACCTTTTTTACTTGGTGAAACAGCTACAAATGCAGATGTCGCAATAATGGATGAAACCGCTATTTTAATAACTTTATTCTTCATTCGAAATCCATTCCTCCTTCTTAACAAGCTCACCATTCTCAATATATGCCTTTTTTAATCATTTATATGAGCAGTCTGCTTATTATTGAAGTAGCCAATGCAATTTGGCTGAATTGGTCATGAAGATATAAACTCACTTAATTTAAGAACAATCTTTTTTATCTAATCAAACTAGAAAACATGCTTCCTCCAACAAGGGTTTAATTCAGGAAAATAATGTGTGAAATTGATACCAGTTTATATTCCATTAATTCATTTTCTTTTAATAGAATAGAGCCACAAAAAAATGCTCCTAGCATGATTAACATGTCTAGGAGCATTTTTTTATTTTTTGAAGAGTACTACGTTTGAATCTTGTACAATATATTCTTTGTCGCTAACTTGGTACATACCTGGAACATAGCGATACACTCTATATTGTTCACCTTTTTTCAAGACTCTTGGTAGTTTAGTTGTTTTATCAATTGATTGCCAAATGACTGTATCTTTTAGAATAGTCACTTTTCCAATTTGACCTGGAGTTAACTCTAGGCCTTTCCAAATTTGTATTGGACGTTTGTTGGCTGGCAATTGGTTTTTAGCAAGCATTTCTTTAGATGGTGTTTCGTATAAAATTGCTGCTGTTCGTTCCAACCAGATGTCTCCACCTAGCCCAAGCATTGGAGAAATGACTTGTTTAACCGGTAAATTTTGTCCTTTTACTGCTTCTCCTACTTTTTTCAAGCGGTTATTTTCTAATACATATACTGGAGTTGTCTTGTTCACTTGAAGACAGCCAGATTTAGCATTCTCGTCGCATAAATTCGGTTGAACTGGTGGTGTTGGCGTTGTTGTTGGTGGTGTATATCCTCCACCGCTACCAGGACCTGGATCTACTGCAGGTTCTGTCACTTTTATATTTACCGTCACTTCATTTCCACCGTAAGAAATTGTAACTTTCGTTGAGCCTTTTGCTTTAGCTGTTATTAAGCCGTTCGTAACAGATGCAACGTTATCATCTTTCACTACATACGTAGCTTTATTTGTTACATCTTCTTCTGTCATTTTACTTTGTTTTGGAGTTGTTACTGCTTTAACTTTCATTTGGCTTGTCGTTCCTTTTGTTAGAGAATAGTCCAGTTTGTCTGTAGAAAGTGTAACTTCTGATTCCGAGACACCAAAAGCTTTTATAACAGTTTGATCTATGCGATTCCCTAAATCATCCCATGCGCTCGCACGAAGAGAGACAAAGGTTCCACTCTTACTAGCGTTGCTAATGTTGGCTCTCCAGCCTTCCCCTTCACGAACCAATTCTGCCTTTTCCCAAGTCTTTCCTTCGTTAAACGAAACTTCAAGTGAAGCACCTACAATTTTTCCATTTCCAGATGCATAATCTATCTGCGACGCACTCAGTCCCAGTTTAATCGTGTCCCCTGCGACTGCATTCCCTTTCATGTCCGTATCCACTTTGTAATCAAGTGAAATCATTGGAAGGAATGATTCGAATTCTTCTTGCATTTCAGTCCAAATCGTCCACTCAGTATGTGTGCTAACTGATGTGTTCCATCGCTCCGGATCGCGAGTTACATCATTCACCAAACGAAATTTAGTGTTTTCTTCCGGAGCATCCCACAATACAATAATCTGATCGCTTGACGTTTCAACTAAGTCAGACTCTTGATAAAGTTTCAGTGTTTGCTTTCCAGTACTGGAAAGATCCCACCCCGTGTTTCCATCGCCTGAATCAGCCCAAGAAGGAACATTGAAAATCAGGTCATTTTCAAAACGGACAGGCACCCAAAAACCTTCACCGAAGCGAGGACGTACAACTGGTGCAAACCATTTCTCATCCAAGCGTTGACCCTGCTGATAAATCATCGCTGGTTGCCGCACTTCCCATTCGTTAACCACTCGGGCCTGATGGTACCAAATTGTTTCTTCTGGAGCTGACACCCACTCTATGCGAACAGATGGGAGTGACAATTGATAATTGAAACCTACTCCATTTTCGCTGTAGGATGGAATATCCCAGCGGAATTCTTCTCCTGACGCCGAACGATCCGAGTAGTATTGTGCATTGATTTTCACTAGCTCATTCGCTGTAGGAGAATAGCTTAAATCCTCTGGAATGGCGTTATGATGGTTATCGATTAGATCATATACGTATGGTGTGTTTGGTGTCCCTTCAATGTTTAAAATTAAATTCCCATTTTTGGCAAGTTTGATAAGCTCTATCCCTTCTGTTCCACTAACAGAAGCGACAGCTATAGGATTACTATCCAAAAAGTCTTCTATTCCAACCCATTCTAGAAACTCTGTAGGTTTATCGTTCACTACAATTAATAGTTTTGCACCTGCTGCATATGCTGCTGCAGCGCGTTCAGAACCATTGATCACATTACTGCGCTGTACAATCACTGCCTTATCTTTCACATCTAGGTTTTTATAATCTTCCGGAGTCCCTTGTACTGCGTAAACAGCAGTCAACTGATGCTTTCCTTCTAACGGCTCACTTCCTGGCAGAGTTAGGGTATCTAGCTCCAGTTCATCGACGTTAATGGACAATACAGGTTTGATCAGGCGCCAGCGTGTGTTCAAATGAAATTCACCAGTTTTAACGGTTTCTGTTGGTTCCGCATACATTTTATCTATCCATTCTGGTAACAAATACCTTCCAGTTATAGTATTTGTTTCACTGAAACTGCGGTAATATTCCAGTTTCCTAAACTTCGCTTCGGTCTTTTCCGGAACGCTCGCTGTAATTTCTACTGCATTCCGTGCATCAAGTTCGACAATTTCTGGACCATCAACAATAACTACTTCAGGGTTACCTAGCATTGCTACTCCTGCGTGATCCGTGTCTGTATCAACATCCATCATACTCATAACTGAATAAGTTCCCGGTGGAAGTCGTAATTCCGTTGTCCCTTGCACATTCAAGAATCCTGGATAGTTGTTCGGACCAACTATCGAAACAACAGTTTCTGCTGGATTTCCATCACGATTTGTTGCATTGATTGTGAGAGAAAACCTCTCTTCTTCCTTGCCCATGACCATTGCCGTATGAGCAACTATTTGTCCGTCCACCATGGCAGTAAGTTGTCCTTGATAACGACTTCCTACTGCAGCTTCTTTCGGGTCAACTGTTACTGTAACTTCAGCACTTTCATTAGCAGGTACGGTAACTTGATCCGCTGAAAGCTGTAAAAGTTCTTCCGATGCTATACCATTATTATCTATAAAGGTTGCTGAGAGATCCAACGTAACAGGTTGATCACTTACATTGGTATATGAAACAGTCTTCTCAACAAGAGTTTCCTCATCATGCGGCCATTGGAAGAAACCAAAGTCTAAGGAACCTTTCGCATATATAGTACTGGATATGGCAGCTGCGACATCTAGACGACCCGCCCCACCCTCATACGGTTTAATATAGTCAAGCATCTTCGTCGTACTCATTAGGGCACTTTTCAGTTGATCTCCTGTCCAATCTGGATAGCGCTGTGCAAGAATGGCCGCTGCTCCCGCTACATGGGGAGTAGCCATAGAAGTACCGCTAAGACTAAGATATGAACCGTCTCCTTGACTTGCATATTGAGAACGGGCCGCTATTATATCTGAGCCGGGTGCGACAAGATCAGGTTTTAATCCTGAATCCATAAAACGGGGTCCCTTTGTAGAAAACCAAGAAAGACTATCAGATTTGTCAACAGATCCTACTGTAAGTGCTGCATCTGCAGCTCCTGGTGAACCAATGCCTTCCATACCAGAGTTTCCAGCGGCGATAACAAACAATGCACCGGTCTCTTCACTCAAATTATTTACAGCCTGAGACAGCGGGTCTGTTCCATCACTTGGCTTAGGGTCACCTAAACTCATATTAACCACCTTCGCATTTTCGGCAGCCCACTCCATCCCATCGATTATCCAGGAATCTTGACCATAACCAGATGAACTAAGAACTTTCCCTACAATTAGGTGTGCCCCTGGAGCCACCCCCTTATTAAGTCCATTAGAAGCAGCACCTGTTCCAAGTACTGTGGATGCCACATGTGTACCATGACCATGATAGTCGCGTGCATCTTCTTCTGGAACGAAGCTCTCAATCTTATCAATCTGGTTAACTAGATCGGGATGGTCTGAATCGATGCCGGTATCGAGAACAGCTACCGTTATACCCTCTCCATCAAAACCTGATTCCCATGCATCTGGTGCACCAACCTGTGGTACACTTTCAGCGAGGTTCACTTCGACACGACCATCCAGCCAAACTTTTTTAATACCGCCAGTCTTTCGAGAATCTGCAGCTGCATTCTCCGTAATATCATCCCAGAATGCTCTAGTCTGTTCTTTCTCTGTTGATACTGCAACCCCGTCAATACTTTCCAAAATATGCGTCCGTTCAGATCCTGCAAGAGTAGCAGGTAGAGCTAACTCAAAACGAGCATTTTTTGGAGTATACTGTACGATCACTGGTAAGGTGGATTGATTTTCATCATTGTAACCGTACTCAAGGAGAGCTGTGATGTTGAACAAATCTTTATCCAAAAAATCCGAAACTACATATGACATCGCCTCATCAGGAATAACATACGTATCCTTGCCAAGAGTCATAATACTTGTTCCACCACCGGCTCCATTGGCAGGTTCGACACTAATAACGCTCTTTCCACCTTCAATATATGTCACTGTTACAACATCGCCTGTAATCAGCGTAATGACATGGTTTCCTGAACTAGTCTTAGAGCTTTCGCCTATATATTTTGAATCTATTACATCGAATGCTTTTTGATTGTCCGAAAATGGATCGTTTGCAAAAGCTTGAAGCGTAGGAAAGGTTAACATTGCAGTTGCCATCAATGTGGCTATTAACTTCTTAAATTTATAATTTCCCATCAATTATTCTCCTATTCAATTTTAATATGAATATAAGTACATGATTATTGCGAATTTAGGTATAGTCTTTGAGTGATGTCCTTGTTGTAAATAACTTCGATTTTATTAAGGATACTTATATAAAAATAGAAATGACTTAATTTACTTCACCTCCTTGAAATTTGGTTTAACTACTTTTTAAATAAAAAAGTGAATATTCACAAATAATTGTCAATTATTTGTGATAATCTTAGAGTAGCTTTCTCTATCTTTACTGACAATTGGGGTTTTATCATGATCACAAGTCAAATCAACCTAGTAGAAAATTGAAAAAAAAACGAACAAAAACACGTTTTTTGTTGATTTTTTTTATAAAGTTCAATCAAATAGAAATTAGAGTTGGGGTCAACGTTTGTCATGTGGGATAAGAGAATACTATTGCGGAAATGCCAAGGAGCTGGTTACTATTATTCAAGGAAAAATCATTAAATTTCACCGAGAGATTCAAGGCTTAAGCCAATCGGATTTAGGAGAAGGCATTTGTTCTAAAACGCATATAAGCAAAATTGAGCGAGGCATTACAGAAGTTTCAAAGGATACAATAGAGGTATTAGCTAAGAGGCTTTGTATAGACATGCAGGCAGAAATTGAAACCTACTTGAGCTTAGAGGGGCTATTAAAAGAATGGCATGAGTCTATTATTTTAAAACTAAACTCAAAAGCTAAAAGAATAAAGGAGCAATTGGAGGGCATTATTCTATTGCAAATACCTGATTTCTATCGATCTAATACATTAATACTTACCAGGTATTATTTATTAATTGGGGAAGGTACTCTTGCTGAGGTACTCATCAAAGAAATCGATAGTTGGCAAGACCTTACTCCGTACGATAAAAACATGCTATTACATATTAAAGGAGAATTTTTCATCAACTATCACCAGGAACATTATAAAGCAATTTCATATTTAAAATTAATAGATATTACCTATTACAACAATCCTGAATATTATTACCATTTAGCTGTAGCCTATCATTGCATGGATTCTCGTGTTTTAGCCTATTATTACGCTAATAAAGCACTTACTTTTTTTACAAAAACACATAGTTTTACTCGAATAATTGAAACAGAGATGTTAATGCTGATTCAAGTTGAACAAGAGGAACATTTTGACCCAAAAGATTCAGGGTACCCTAGATTAATTGAGATGGCGGACAATTATGGGTTAACCGAACAAAAAGCCAAGCTACTTTACAATTATGCCTACCAGCAATTTCGCAACGGCTCTTATGACAAAGCTTTAGAGTATTATAGACAGTCCTTGGAAATACGTAAACCAACTAATTCACAATATTTAATGTCTCTTGAGGGATATTTAAATGCCTCCACAAAACTAGGGTTGGCATCTGACAAGGAACTGCTACATTTAGCCAAAAAAGGTTATTCTCTAGCGAATAAACTAAACGAACCAATGCTAAAACACTTTTTTCAGTTGCATATATTTAAGATTAAAAATCACAGAGAACAGTATTACCACTACCTAGAGACTAAGGTTTACCCGATTTTCAAGGATATGGGCTATGGACTTGCAGCGGAGGTTTATGAGATAAAATTATTTGATTATTATATGGAAAAAGGAGATATGGAATTAGCAAATAAATACGCATTACCTATTCTGGAAAAGTACCGAAAAAACAACGAACTTGTTTAAATGCCGAAAGTCATTCACTCAATTTAGACGAAATTATAAAAACCTCTTAAATCTCGAAAGATTTAAGAGGTTTTTTTCATGCTACTCAATTGTCAGAATTGTGTGGGTGCCTGGCACCATTATTATTTTTTGAAGAGGACTACGTTTGAATCTTGTACAATATATTCTTTGTCGCTAACTTGGTACATACCTGGAACATAGCGATACACTCTATATTGTTCACCTTTTTTCAAGACTCTTGGTAGTTTAGTTGTTTTATCAATTGATTGCCAAATGACTGTGTCTTTTAGAATAGTCACTTTTCCAATTTGACCTGGAGTTAACTCTAGGCCTTTCCAAATTTGTATTGGACGTTTGTTGGCTGGCAATTCGTTTTTAGCAAGCATTTCTTTAGATGGTGTTTCGTAAGAAACTGCTGCTGTTCGTTCTAACCAGACGTCTCCACCTAGACCAAGCATTGGAGAAATAGCTTGTTTAACAGGTAAATTTTGACCTTTTACTGCTTCTCCTACTTTTTTCAAGCGGTTATTTTCTAATACATACACTGGAGTTGTCTTATTCACTTGAAGACAATCCGCTTTACTTACACATGAATTTTGTGCAAAATACTTCGCTGCGCCCTCCAGGTACAAGACTGTAAAAGTAGAGAATTTATTGACTGTAAATTGAACACCTTGTGTCCCTTTGTCAAATGCTCCTAACTTTCCTTGTACAACTTCTTTAGTTCCATCGCTATGTTCTATGAAAATAGCTAAGTTATTTATTTGCTCTTGTGTTGCATTTGTTGGAATTGGTAATGTGATTGTGACCGAACGATTTTGCATATTTGTATCAATTTCCATCGGACGACCTAACACAGTTACTTTTTTATTCCCAGTGATTTGGGTTACTAATTTTTCTTTTTTAGCTCGTCCCTCAACTTCATTTTTCTGTACTTGCTCTTTTAATGGAACAACATGGAAGAATAGGTCTGCTCCAAAATTTTGCATCGAAGTTTGTGGAATAAACAGATGCAAATTATCCGAAAAGATTTCTAGATTTGTTTTTCCGTTAGCTAGTGTACCCACTGCTTCTTTTGGAACAGTTACACTTACTTCGCTGACTTTGTCTTCCTTATCTGGAATAACCATTCTTGCAGTATCTTGATGTTGTTCTTTTAATTTTGCTACTGTTTCTTTCACAGTATCCGTTGTTAAAGTTAATTCATCTTTTACAGTACCATTAGGTTCTGTAGTACGCTTAATCGGCGTTTGTGGGAAAGATGTTCCACTGTCTTTATCCACTTTGATATCTTCTACTTTTCCATTACCTTGATTTCCATTACCTTGATTTCCACCACCTTGGTTTCCACCACCTTGATTTCCACCACCAGGATTTTTCACTGTAACACTAACAACTACCTCTTTTTGTTCAAATGCAATGGTAATGTTAGTTGTTCCTTGTACTTTTGCAGTCACTAATCCCTTTGTAACAGAAGCGACATTTGCTTTTTCTACTGTATATATTGCTTCATTTGTTACGTCTTTTTCAGTTGATTTTCCATCATTTGTTGTAGTGATTTGTTTAACATGAAGTTGAACTGTATCACCTTTTGTCATTTCAATTGATTTTTTATCAACACTTATTTCTACTACTGGATTACCATTGTCCGTTCCAGGAGTCGCTTTCAACTCTTTCGTATCTCGGACACGAATTCGTGAGCCACCTGAAAACTCCCCAGATAAGCCTACAGCCTCTAAAGTGTCGCCAACGTTCAATTGGGGCACAGGAATTCCTTGATTTTCAATGTATCCATCTGTAAAGACTAATAAATTACCTGTTCCATCATTGATTACATAAGAAGTGTCATCATATTTCGAAGTCACTTTTCCTTTTACTTTAACAAGCAGACCTTGATTCGCTGCTGACGTCGCTGTTCCAGTTGTTACATCTTTCGGAGCAACTGCAGCACCTGTTCCTGTCTTAATAACATCAATATCAAATTTACCAAACTCAATTTCTTTGTTATTTTCAAATGTTTTAATATGACCGTAAATACGAACTGTATCACCTAATTTTAATGAGCCTGCAGGAACTTCATTGAAGGCCATGATACCACCAGTTGCATCTTGAACATAGAACGCATCGAAGAATACACCTGCTGCGGTTGTCACTGTTCCTTCAATAACAACTGGCGTCTCGTCTGCAAGTTTTCGAGCATCTTCAATTTTCGTGGTTTTCGTATCACGATGAGCTAGCCAGTTAACTGCATTCAAGATAAACTGAGGATTTCCTTTTGGCTCAAATGATTCATCCATTTGTTTATCATTGAACGTATTCATACCTGACACAATAATACGTCCCTTAGCACCAATTTCATCAGAAACGATTAATGGAATAGCTGAACCTCCGTGATCATCAGACACATCGTCGTATACGAAGCTACCATTTTTCACATTTCCTTGATACGTTGTTTCATTTCCTGTAACTAGAAACTTCAGCTTCCCACTTTTTGTTAATGCTGTATTTCCTGCTCCTTGTAAGCTTGATCCACTGTAGTAATCAATAAACGGCACACGGTCCGTCACATAGTTATCTACAAGCCCTGGATAAGCGCGAACTGCATAAGGACTTACAGCAGGGTCACTCCAAAAGTTCCCTTTCTTACTTAAATCGAACACACCGTCATGACTCATTCTGATTTGTGTACCGATTTCTGTAAGCGTCCCATTATGAAGTGTTGAGTCTGTTGAACCGTTGTTACTTTTTCCAGCAAATAAGACAGAGCCACCTGCTTTCACAAAATCGCCTACTACTTTTTGCTCATCAGCTGTTAAAGCCGTTTTTGGTTGAGTGATGACTAGAATTGTTACGTCTGACAATACATCAGATGTAATGACTGCTTTATTTTGCTCGACTTTATATCCTTCTTTTTGAAGTAATAGAGTAAAGGCTTTTAAATTATCTCCGTATGTGGAGGTATCACCTGTTGAGTTTTCATTGCCATGCTTTGCATCAATTAGTACTTTTAAACCCAATGGTTGCTTAACTTTTACTGGTAATATTAATGATACATCTCCTAGATTTGCACCATCTTTGGATGTAACGCTCGCGATTAACTGGTGGTCACCTGTAACCGGTTTGTCCCATTTAATAGATGCTACTCCTGTTCCTTTTGAAAGAATGGAGTTGATAACCGCTGAACCTAGTTTATGTGCTTCATCTTGTACATCAACATAAAGGTCGACATTCAAATTGTTGACTGTTTGTGTACCGAAGTTTCCAACTGTAACTTTTGCAGTAGCTGGGTTACCATCGATTACAACATCTCCAACAATATCAATGCTATTCACTTTTACATCGACTGATTCTTCTTTTGACCAAATTGGAGCTGAATAAATACGTTCCCCATCAGCTTGTGTAACACGGACAACAAACCATTGCTGACCACTTGTAACTGTGTAAGATGGTTTCCACGTAAAATCTACCGTCATTGGAGAATACGAAGCTACCACTTTTCCACCATTTGAAATAAGTTCAACATTCTTTACACGATCATCCGATTTGTAAGTGTTGGATAAATAATCGTAACCATTTGTTTTAGATTCTGCCACTGGATCTTTACCATTTATTGTGAAGTTCAATGTTTTACTATCCACAGTAGAACCCATATAGAATCCGTTTGCCAATACATCTAATTGGAAATTAGGATCTTCTGACATGTACACTCGCATATTCGCCATTGAATGTAATAATGACTCTTGCGTTAAATCATCTGCAACAATTACAGTACGTGCATTCGTTTTACCCCATGTACCATCATGATTATCTTCTCCGTACGTTGGAGCTACATGCCAACCTAAATCAAGTGCAGAGAATAATTTCCCTTCTGCATTTGCATAGCCGTAACTACCAGAACCATTTCCTACTTCTAGCATCGTAAATAACTTATCTACGTTTTTATCGTATGGCTTAAAGTTATTAAACGCATCTTTTGACATATCCGGGTGGTTAAACTGGGCTACAATATCGTCATATGTTAATACCCATGCATAATACTTGCTTAGATCTTGATATTGTTTACCGTTAATATTACGATCGATGAAATTATCTGTTCCAAATACATTCGAGTGCCCCCATGTAGTAGAAGTCATTTCAAACGCTGGGAATACAACATATTCACCGTCTTTTGTATATTGTTTCGCTAAATCCTTCGTTAGCTTCCAATCGTCCCCACCTTTACGTTCTTGTTGCCCTTTATGATCGACCGTATCTTGACCTAATAATTCAGGGTCAATGTCATGTGAGTGATCAGAAAATGCGAAGTAATCATAGCCGTATTTCTTTCCAGCTTTTAATGCATCTTCTGGGCTACCTTTAGCATCATGTGAAATAACTGTGTGGTTATGCGTTGTACCACGGTAGTGATGACCACCTGTGAAACGAGGTACGACTTCGAACGTCCATTCTTTCGAGCTAACGTTTCCTTTCGTATCAGCTGCTGTTACTTTTACCGTATGGATACCTAAATCTAAGTCATTAGTCGGTGTGTATTTTACTTGTGTGTTTGATACAGTTGCATCTTTAGTTACGTCTTGATTATCTACTAAGATCTTAATAGATTTATTATCTACTCCACTTGGATCTTCCATAACAACTGAAATTTCAGGACGTGGACTTTCAACTTTTGCTGTATTAGAAGGTATTTCTGCTGCGAATGTTGGACCTTCTGCATCATCAACAAATACTACTTTAAAAGGCACATCACTTGAGCCTGCAAATCTAATATTTTCTCCCGCTTTTGCTTCGATGTAATACTCGAAATCTGTATTGTTTAACGTACTTGAAAGGAGTGACGCTGTATATCTTCCTTGTCCGTCACCAGCCATTGGTAACTGAGTATACTCGGTGCTCCCAACATTTCGGTAATAAAGCGTAACGGATTCAGCTCCATCTGCGAATGCTTCAAACGAAATAGTTGTATCTTTGAAAGCCTCTTTCATTTGATTGTGTGATATTCCAAGAATTGAAGCAATATCCTTTACATCACGAATGTTTAATTGATAGCCATTTTTTGGATTTACATTAGTTGAATATTGACCAACAATGCCTGTGAATGAATAGCTTTTATTCACGACAATATCTTTTTCCATATCGATTTTCGTAGTGGTCATAACACGCAACAATGTTGTTTTTGCGTTTTCATCTGCAACCGTGACATTGTAGCCAGCACCAGATAAAGATGAGCTCGTTACTTTCCCACTGATCGTAGCTAAGCTACCTTCCAATGGCTCGATTGTTGCGAAATCATTCATATCTGTAACGGTAATATTTTTCGGAGTAGGAAGTGTTTCGCCTTCTGATAGTTTTTCAACATTAGTCGGTTCAAACTCCGTTAAACCGTTGTACTCAAGGACTTTTCCAGAAACGCGTAGCTTATCTCCACGTTTAATGTTTAATTTATGGTCAAAGCTTCCGAAAATATTAATCCCTGCAGTTGCATCTTGAATATAATAGTTATTCTTTTGCGTACCTAGGATTCCGTTATCAATCGTCATAATTCCTTCAATCGTAAAATATTTATTCAGATTGATGGGATGACCGTTTGAGTCGGATTGACGAACTGTGCTAATATCGGTAATTATTTCATTTGATGGCTTTGTAACAGAGGCCGTCGCACTTTCAAGCATAATTCCTTTAGCAGTATAGTTTTGTTGCGTTACGTAAACTGTGTCTGGAGCATTATTGACTGACACTGTAAAGTTTCCTTTTGAGTCTGCAATAACTGGTTGTGCACTCAACCGATTTGTTTTATCACTATCCGCATAAACGAAAATTCTTGCATTTGAAAGTGCAGCGGTTGTTCCGTTTACCGTACCAACTTTACTCTTGTCCACATTGTAGCTTAATTTATCTTGCATAAGTGCTGCAGTTGGTTTCGCTACATCGACCGCTGAAGCTGCGCTTTCTGGCTTATCAGCATCTGTTGCTGTTATATATAAAGTAGGAAGTGAAACTAATGCATCGAATGTCGTTACAAACGAGCCATCTGCTTTCGCTGTTGTTGTACCAAGAGCACCTACTCCTGTCGTTGAAGTTCCATAAAATGTGACAACTGCATTATTTGGAACTGTTCCTTCAGTAGCCATCACTGTAACGTTTGTTCCTGATTGTTGATAGAAAACTCGGTCAACAATTGGTTGTACACTTTCGTTCAACTCGAACTTTTCAGTTGGACTTGCTGAGTTGCGTGGAGTTGGAGCTGTGTTTACAAAGTCCTTACTATTATCATCAGAATCCCAACCATTTCCTTTTCCAGGGCTAGGGACCATACCTGCATATGGACGACGTTGAGCACTTAGTGTTGCACTAAGATCTGCACCTGTTGAACCTGTTCCTTCAAATGCATTGGCTGCCTTTCCGTATCCAACAAAATCTACAACGTTTGCCGGTTTGCTCCCACTAAGTGGACTAGTTGTGTTTGCTAAGGCTACTTTTCCAGCTGCCGCAGCCATAGCTATTCCACCAATTACGTCACCATCTGGTAAAGCTTTACCATTTGCTCCACCTGCTTCATGAATCAAATAATATCCATGTGCCTTAATAGTTCCGGATAATTCTGTTACAGAGGTACCAAAATTTCCTGTAGAACTTGCATACTGAACAGACCAGTTATCTAAAGAGACATCCT
The DNA here is from genome assembly GCF_042885655.1 of Psychrobacillus sp. NPDC058041. Classification (NCBI taxonomy): domain Bacteria; kingdom Bacillati; phylum Bacillota; class Bacilli; order Caryophanales; family Bacillaceae; genus Psychrobacillus; species Psychrobacillus sp. NPDC058041. The sequence continues at coordinate 465,449 of NZ_JBHVRO010000003.1, read as the reverse complement.
CATCCGTCGGATTGTATAATTCTATAAAATCGTTTAAGAATACTGCCCCAGTATTCCCTCCAGCACCATACACTTGACTAATAACAACATGTCCAGCAATTTGTGCTTCTGCCTTTTGTATTAAACTAGAAGGTAAAATCGTACTTAAAAGAAGTACGATGATTAATAAAATGCTTGTAGTGCGTTTTTTTCCCTTCATTCTCGTTTGCATAAATCTCCTCTTTCCCCTTTTTGCTGGATTTATTGTGCTTGAACTTTATCAAGCTATTGCTATTTTACAACGCTTTTTAGTCTTTGAAAAGTGATTATTGTCAGAAGTCCGACTTTTAATAATCTTTACAAAAAGTTAATAAATTCATGGATTTTCAAATGATATAAAAACTGTTAGGATAAAAAAGTCTACTTTATTCTTGAATAGCACTAGGAGGAATTATTTTGATAATAAAAACTGGTACAAGTAGTCGAAAAAAGCTTACATTTTTTTCACTCATCATTTTTCTATTATTCATGACTGTAGCACCACTTTCTACATTCGCCCATCCGTATAGTGCTAGCTATACAGATTTGAAAATAACCGCTGAGAAAACGGAAATGACGTTTATTATCGATACGCAGTCGATCATTGAACTAATGGAAGATGTAGATTTAAACAAAGACGGCAAACTAGAAAAAAGTGAACTGGATGAAAACGAGCACCATTTAGAAGAACTTGTTACCGAATCACTTGCACTTGATAAGGGTGCACATGAAATGACACCTACTCTTGAAAAGATGGAGCTAGTGGAAAAAGATAATAAGCAATTTCTTAAATTGACTTTTACATTTGAAGGCTTCTTGTCAGGGGATACAATTATTTTAACGGACGGCTTTTATGTGAATGATTCGAATACAAACTACGTTAACCTTGTAACAGTTGCATTTGGAGACCAAAAAACAGAAGCTGTTTTACAAGGTAGTGAACGAAGTTGGACAATGCTCCTTGCTGAGGAACAAATTCCACAGGGCGAAGGAAATGTAAGTACACCTACTCCTGTTCACAAATCTAATTCTTCTTGGTTTTCATTTTTCAAATTAGGAATGCTTCACATACTAACAGGTTACGATCATCTTTTATTTTTAATTGCATTACTTTTAAGAAAACAAACATTGAAGCAATATATTGGAATTGTCACTGCATTCACGGTTGCGCATAGTATTACACTAAGCTTATCGGTGTTGGATATCGTAAATCTACCATCATTATTTGTAGAATCTGTCATTGCATTAAGTATTGTTTATGTCGCATTGGAAAACATCTTCCGCAAGAAAATTCAACACCGTTGGGGTATTACCTTCGCGTTTGGGCTAATTCACGGTTTAGGATTTGCAGATTTATTAAAAGAAATGGCTTTACCAAAAAGTCACTTAGCAATTGCTCTAGTTAGTTTCAATGTTGGTATTGAAGTCATTCAACTTTCAATTGTCTTGATATGCCTACCTATACTATTCTATTTACACAAACAGAAAAACTCGTTGAAATTGGTACAAGTTCTTTCTGCGGTAATTGTAATAGCCGGTGCATACTTCTTAGTTAACCAATTACTTTAATTGAAAACCGTTTTTCTACAAAAAATCTCCTTCAGGCTCAAACGAGCTGAAGGAGATTTTTTAATTCTATAAATAGCATTATTAAATATTACCAATATATTACGGTGCCTGGCACAAGTAATGTATTGGTAATAAAAAGGCGCTCCTAGGTCAATTAATTTCGCTAGGAACGCCTCTTTTAATGATAATAATTTTATTTATTTTTTGATTAGTACTACGTTTGAATCTTGCACGATATATTGATTGTCAGTTGTTTGGTACATACCTGGAACAAAGCGATATACACGGTATTGTTCACCTTTTTTCAAGATTCTTGGTAGTTTTGTTGTTTTGTCAATGGATTCCCAAATAACTGTGTCTTCTAAAACAGTAACTTTACCAACTTGACCTGGAGCTAGCTCGAGGCCTTTCCACATTTGTTTTGGACGTTTGTTCTCTGGTAATTGGTTTTTAGCAAGCATTTCTTTTGATGGTGTTTCATAAGAAATTGCCGCTGTTCTTTCCACCCAGATGTTTCCTCCTAATCCAAGCATCGGAGAAATTTCTTGTTTAATAGAAGCATTTTGTCCTTTTACTACTTCTCCTACTTTTTTCAAGCGATTATTTTCTAATACGTACAAAGGTGTTGTTTTGTTCACTTGAAGACAGCTCGTTTTACTGTCGTCACATGAAATTGGTTGAGCTGGAGTTGTTGGGTTAGTTGGTGCTGGACCAACTGAACCTGATCCAGAATCTGAACCACCACCGCCACCTGGATTAACAACCACTACTTTTGTCTTTTTAATAGTAATAGTTTGTGAAGAAATATGACCAACTAAATCTTCCACTTCAAAAGTAAATTCATTATCGCCATCTACAAGGGCAAGATCAAGATCTAAGTTTTTATTAAATCCGTTCATCGCATAAGGCTCAGAAAGTTCACGAGAGTATCTTTCATCTCCATTCACTAACAAACGAATTTGATCGAAGTTATCCCCAATATTTACACTAACTTTCACAGTGTCTTTTGTTGTACTACTTGGGTAATTATTCTTAACAGAAATGGTTGGAACTTGAGTATCGACAAATATTTTACGTGTAATCTGCATTTCATTACCAAATTCGTCGATTGCTGCTACTCTTATATCTTTCACTCCGTCTTCTAAAGTCAAAGTATGAGAGAAGTTCACTCCATCAAATTCTGCTTCTTCACCGTTTACTGTAACAGAAACAATATTTGAATCGTCTTCTATATAACCGTTTACTTCAACTTCACTCGTATTATAAGCATCATGGAACTCTGGGCTCGTGATAAAAATGACAGGATGCGTTGTTTCTTCTTCTCCACTTGTAATTGCAAACTTATAATCGGTAGAGTTTTGTGCTGCGTCCACAACTTTTACTGTAACACGGTCTTTATTTATTAAAGGTGTATCAATCACAAATTCATTTGTGTCAACAGAAAGTGTACTTGATATTAATTGTCCATTAACATATACTTCCCAATAATCTGCTCCAGTACCGCCTTCATTATCTTTAAAGTCAGAAACTGATACTTTATTTGTTTCTTGGTCAAATGTAACTTCAGCTGTTGGTGCAATAGTATCTACTTTTACTGGGAATTTGATAGATTGCCAGTTGGCACCTTCAAAATCAATTACAGCACTTACTTGGATGAAGTAATCCCCATCAGCAGCAAGTTTGTTATTAATCTTTCCATCCCAAGCATAATTTGAACTATACGTGTAAGGTGGAATTTTTGCAGAATCAATATAGTGTTTTGTACGATCTTTTGCGGTACGTATTGTACGAACCACTTTTCCTGTACTATCTAATACTTGTACTTTTAACTCTTTCGCATTACGGAATAGGGAGAATACTGGGATAGCTTTGTCACGAACTCCATCCCCGTTTGGAGAGAAACCAAAACGAGTTGAGTCAAAATTTCCTCCACCATCAATAAAGTTTCCTTGTTCATCTGCTAATGCAGTGTATCCCCAATATGACATGTCGTCCCATGCAAAGTAATCAAAGATTGGAGCTTCATCCCATTTGCCGTTGAATCCGAAGAACGGAACAGTTAATGGAACGTTGCCAGTAATAGCTTCATTCGAATCAGTCAATGTAACAAAACCGTCAACGAAGAAACCGTTTGTGAAATATTCCTTTAGCTCTTCAAGGTCTGCTATATCAATTTCTACATCAAATGTCTTGGTACTATTTGCTGGAATTACTAATTTATCTAATGTTTTTATTGAAACATCGTTAGTTACAACAATCGAACCAATTTGATTCGGTACAGTCACCATTACACCACTTGCTTTTGCAACGTTATCCGTTTGTACTGCAACCTTGACATCATACGTTTTCTCATTTTTAGAAAAGTTCTTTGCTTCTAATGTGAAGGAAATTTTGTTATTTTGAATTTCTTTAAGCGCAACTTTTCCTTCACCCGTTGCCTTATTAGTAACGACAACATCTGTAGAAAGTGCATTCGCAAGTTGCATTAATCCAGCACCTTGACGACGAGGTGATACAAATTCACCTTTTTTAAACTCTACAGGTTTCGATGTATTCATTAATAAGTTCTTCGCCATTTGAACTCTGTTATATCCTGTTAATTTAAATTCTTTATTCACACGTTCTAAGATTAGTGCCGTACCTCCAGAAACATGTGGTGCTGCCATAGAAGTACCACTCATTAAACCATATTTATCGTTATTTAATGTTGAGAAAATGTTTCCACCTGGAGCTGTAATTTCCGGCTTGAAATCTAGGTTTGGAGTAGGACCCCAAGAAGTGAAATCACTCATTTTTCCAGCATTTGTATTCGGAGTTTCAACAAAATTCCCTTCAAATGAAACAGTAACAGCTTTACCACTATCTAATGCTGCTTTTAATTTCAATCCATCTGTTTGAAGTGCAAACATATAAGGAATTTTAATCGTAGGATCCGTTGCCATATTAATTGTTCCCGATGCGTTATTATAAATAATAACCCCTATTGCACCTGCAGCTTGTGCATTTTTTCCTTTAGTAACAAAATCAATAGTACCACGACTAATTAAAGCAATTTTGCCTTTGAAATCTTTCCCTACAAAGTCTTGAGGATTTCCAATACCTGCGTCCAATATTGCAGTAGGTTTTGCTAGAGTTTTCATTGGATCTGCATCATTTGCTAGTAAATACATTGCATTACCAGCTTTTACTTTATCAAATTGATAATCGAAACTATATGCAGTGATTACACTATTTTCAAATGAAGCAACACCAAAAGAATTATAAGATACACTCGGAGCTCCCGTTAGCCCATAATCTTGATTTTCAGCATACGGATAAAATGTTCCAGAACCGAACATATTTGAGTTACCAGCTGAAATTGCAACTAGAACTCCATTATCGGTTGCTCTTTTTACTGCTTGTTGCTCTGGATTACTTGCATCCACAAAACCTGCAGTCGAGCCTAAAGACATATTTAGGACATCCGCTCCAAGTTTAATCGCATCATCAATAGCTTTAACATAAATGTCTCCAAAAGTTGATGGATATCCAGGATCATTACCGAAAACTTTTAACGCTAAAAGTTGTGCTTCCGGTGCAACTCCTTTTATTCCACCGTTTTGTTCATTACCATTTGCTCCTACAGTACCAGCTACGTGCATACCGTGCATAGAAGCATCAGGTCCAAGGTCTAATATTTGGTTATTACCGTCCATATAGTTATAACCAAACGGCACTTTTGCTGTATAAAATTGGCCATTTTCAATTGTTCCATCAGCTAATAGCTGATTTACTTTTGCTTGTGTAATTATCCCTTTTGAATTATCTGTTAAGATCATGTCTTTATGACTTGGGTCGATACCGGTATCGATAATACCTACTACCATACCTTCGCCTTTGACTCCGTATTCATTCCAAGCGCGTTGTGCTTGTACCAATTCTTTTGAATAAATCATCTCTGGTTTTTCAGTTGGGCGATCGTATTCAGTAGACTCATAGACAGCTTTTACACCTGGAAGAGATGCTATTTGATCTACATATTTCGCTTCAACCTCAGCAGAAAAACCATTGAAGACAGTTGTAAAACTTTCTAAGTATTCAATGGTTGGTGCTTCTTGTGTAATAGTACTTTGTACATCAACTTGTTCTTTTGTAACAGTTGCTTCTAAACTCTTACGATCTGAAGAGTTTAATTCCTTATAAAGTACACCTTTTTTTGTTGCTTTTTCAATTGTTGGAGCATTATTAAGCTCTACAATAATCCGAACTTTTTCGTCTGGATTTTCTGGATCTACTAATCTTTCTGGAATATTATGTTCAGGTTTTTGTAATTGAAGTGTAGACAAGTTAATCTTACTCTTCGCATTAGAAACCGTCCCCATTCCGAATGCAACGTTACTAAATGACAACATAAAGATTAATGCCATAAGTAAAATTCTTCTAAATTTCAACAAATTATTTCCCCCTTATATTCTAGTTCACTCCATTAGATGTAAAATAATCCAAATAGCGTGGCAATATTGAATTTAACATATTATCAGATTATTTTAAATATATTTTTTACATTTAAATATTACAATTATATTACAAGAGATTAAAACTTATAAACCTAAAAAAAGTTAATTATTTGAAAATGTAATAGATTACACAAAATATATTTAAGAGTACTGGCACCACTTTATACAGAATCTATTCTTTTCTACTCATTTTCCATCCTTTTTTTAACAGAACTAGTATCTGTTTCGAAAAAACAAATCGCTCCTAGTCATAATTAATATGACTAGGAGCGATTCGTTAATTATTTTTTGATGAATTTTACATTTGAGTCTTGCACGATATAGTGTTGATCACTAACTTGATACATGCCTGGAACATATCGATACACTCGATATTGTTCGCCCTTCTTCAAGACTCTTGGTAGCTTCGTTGTTTTGTCAATGGATTCCCAAACAACAGTGTCTTCAAGAATAGTAACTTTACCAATTTGACCTGGACGTAATTCAAGACCTTTCCAGATTTGTTTTGGACGTTCTTGCTCCGGCAATTGGTTTTTAGCAATCATATCTTTCGATGGTGTTTCGTAAGAAATGGCTGCCGTTCTTTCTAACCAGATGTTTCCGCCTAGTCCAAGCATTGGAGAAATTTCTTGTTTAACAGGTAAATTTTGTCCTTTGGCTGCTTCACCTACTTTTTTCAAGCGATTATCTTCTAATATATACATAGGTGTTGCTTTATTCACTTGAAGACAACTAGATTTAGCATTCTCGTCACATAAATTTGGTAGAGATGGTGTCGTTGGTGTTGTTGGTGGTGTATATCCGCCTCCGCCACCAGGACCTGGATATACAGCAGGGTCTGTTACAGTTACTTTTACTTCCACTGTGTTCTTACCATGTGTAATCTTAATGGTAGTCGTTCCTTTTGCATTTGCTTTAACTAATCCTTTTACAACTGTTGCCACTTTTGAATCGGCAACGTCGTACGTTGCTTCTGCAGTTACGTCTTTTACTGTTGGTTCCCCAACTTTTGGTGTTGACGTTTCTTTCACTGCCAGTTGAATTCCCTTGCCAGTTGTTAATTTAATGTCTTGTTTATCTACTTCTAAAGTAACTACTGGAGGATCTACTTCTGTATTTTTTACAGTTACGTTTACACTCGCTTCAATTTCACCAAGTGTAATCTTAATAGTTGTTGTTCCTTCTGCTTTTGCTGTTACTAAACCGTCTTCTACCGAAGCGATCTCTTTATCCGCTACTTCATAGCTTGCTTCTTTTGTTACATCTTCTAGTACTGGTTCTCCCTCTTCTGGAGTTGTTACTTTTGTAACTGTAAGTTGCTCAGTAGCTCCTGTTGTTAATGAAAGTTCCGTTTTATTTACCGATAGTGTCACACCTGGTTCTGGAGTACCTGGATCTACTTCTTCCTCTTTTACCGTTACTTCGACTACAACATCTTTACCACCGTAATTTATTGTGATTGTTGTTGAGCCTTCTGCTACTGCAGTAACTAAACCTTTGGATACTGTTACAATATTTTCATCATCTACTTTATACTCTGCATCACCTGTTACGTCTACTACTGTTGGTTCTTCATCATCCGAAGTCGTTACTTCTGTAACTTTTAGTTGCGCAGTATCACCTGTTGTTAATGCAAGTTTTGTTTGGTCAACAGCCAGTGTCACTATAGGTTCTGTTACTTCTTTTTCATAAATTAACGCTTCGCCAACATTGCCCGCTTCATCTCTAATCACTACTTTCACAGAATCAGTTTGCTTCGTTACAGGGAATGAGAACGATCCGTCTTGTGCCAAATCGAAGTTCACAGCTGCTGCCGTTTCACCTTTTTGTGTTGTAACATAAGAAGCGTGTAGTTTTTCATTTAAATCAAAATCCATATCATATAAAGCTAATTCTTCGTTATAACGGATATATTTGTCTGTTACTTTCCCTGTTGCTACTCCATCTTTAACAGAGCCTGCAATTTCCGGTTTCGTTGTTTTAACGACAATCGGTCCAACGTAGGCACCAAGAGGTCCAGTAGTTGAATTTGCCGAAAAGTCAATCGTATATAAACCATCTGGAATCGTTGTTGCAGGTGCACTGCCCCATGGTTTATACTGCCCAGCAACAGTTAGCGTATAGGAACCTTTTGCAAGTGAAGAAGCAGCGTGTAGGTAACCAATGTAGCCATCTTCGTATTCTCCACCATCAGGATTCATGATATCCCATATTTCGATATAGTTGGTTGCTACATTGCCGGTCAGCGTGAATGAAAGCACAGCTGAATCTTTCACACCGTCTCCGTTAAAGGATAGATCTGTTTCCGTTATTTTCATATTAGTAATTTCTATTGGAACTACGGTAGTTAAGTCAGCTGCAAATGGCAATGAAATTTCGGATCCTCCACCGTTAATACGGATATATCCTAGTATTTCTGACCCTTTTGGAGCCGTAGCTTTTGAAGCAGTTAACGTAACATTTAACATTTGTTGACCAGATAATGTGAATGTCGGTTTGTCAACAGTCACTTTGGCATTACCAAATGTCTTGGTAGTATCCACTGTCACATTATAATCTCCACCGCTACCCTTCAAATCTTTTACAAGAATTTGTTTCGTAACAGAAATATTTTGTGTTACTGGTTGTGGACCGAATGTAACAGTTCCTTTTAAGTTATCTACAATTGTACCTTTGCTATCTAAAACTGCTTTATCAAGTGCATAAGCAAGAACATTTGGTCGAGCTGCTGCATACGCGTCTACACGTCCAGCACCTTGCGCAAATACATCATATTTTGCTGTATTAAGAAGTTTCGCTGTATTAGAAAGTGCTACTTTTACATCGAATGCATTCCAACTAGGGTTTGCTTGTTTAACAAGCGCTGCGATCCCAGTGATATGCGGTGTAGCCATCGATGTTCCCGTTTTGCGGTCATATGCCTCATTGTAAACAGCATTTGGGAAATCTGCTTTGTACATTGGAATTGTTGACATAATATTCGTACCAGGTGCACTTACATCTGGCTTGATATCGAAGTTTGGAGTAGTCGGTCCACGAGAACTTGAATCGTTTACATCATCCCCAAGTGTTTTAGTAGATTTAAAATTACCAAACGAAACTTTTCCTGTTCCATTTTTTAATGCTGCTCTAATTGCATCTCCATCTGTTTGGGACATATCAAATGTTGGAACAAATTCGAATGAGTCACCAAGGAATACTCCTGATGCATTTGGGGCATTCGTACCACCAGCAAAGTTATGGATAATAGTCGCTACTGCTCCATTCGCTTTTGCATACGCAATTTTATCGACAAATGCAATACTACCTCGTGAAATCAGTGCAACTTTTCCCTTTACATCGAGTCCAACATAATCTTTTGCTTCTCCGTTTCCAGGAACTGCAACTACGTCAAATTCGCCTTGAAGTTGTGTTGCTAAATCTTTCCCAAAAGTTGTGCCCATCAATTGCAGTTGTTTAGTAAGATTATAGGCACCAACCGTAACTTTTACTTCTCCGTTGTACATTGTTTCTGGGTTCGTTGTGTTTCCAACTGCAATTCCTAAACGCGATGTAGCAGGAGGAGAAATTGTCCCTCGATTAGGCCCATCGTTACCAGTTGCAAGTACACCAATTGTTCCAGCCATCATTGCGTTGTTGATCGCAAAGGCTCCTGCATCGGTTTCAGAGTTTGATCCCCCACCTAGAGATAAGTTGATAACATCCATCTTTTCAATTACAGCGGTGTCAATCGCTTTTACGATACCTGAAGAAGACCCACTTCCATATGCTCCAAGTACGCGATAAGCATATAGATCTACTTTAGGTGCAATCCCTTTAATACCGTATCCATTCGCACCAATTGCTGCGATTGTACCTGCAACATGCGTGCCGTGAGAAGTGTAGAACGCACTACCTTTCTCATTAAATTCAGGTGTTCCAGCTGGACGTTCCACTGGTGAAGTTTCCGAAGCATCATTGTCAGCACGGTTTCTTGTATAGACAGATGAGTTCGGGATAAAGTTCTTTCCACCTTTAAATATTCCCGCAAACTCTGGGTGATCTTTATCAATTCCAGTATCAAGTACAGCTACTTTAATCCCTTGTCCTTGAATTCCTTCATTCCAAAGCTTTTCAATGCCAAGGAAAGAAATACTAGTATTCATTTTCGCATCTACTTGTCCAGCTTTATCAATTTTAGTCTGTTCAGTTGAGCTAGAGTCTTCTAAAGCATACATGATTGTATCTGGCTCAATTAAGGTAACCCCTTTAATATCCAATAATTTTTGAAGGTCATCAGCTTTAATAGTTGCTGAAAAACCATTCAAAACTGTGTTATACGAGAAACCTTCTTTAAAAGAAATCTTTTTATTACTCATTTCTTTTTTAATAAATGCCTGTTGTGCATTTACGGTATCTCTTACCTTTTTCTCCTCGCCGCTAGAAAACGATTTTCCCGCTAGTTCCTTAATCCCTTTTTCAAGTGCTACTGGTTTCTCAGACAAATGAACAATTACAGCTACTTCATCATTTCCTGAAAACTTTTTTAAATCTTCGTGAAGCCTTGGCCCACTATTCAATACATTTAATTGATCTTCAATAGCTGCTTTCACTTGTAATTGGCTCTCGCTTTGAGTGTTCGCTTTAAAAGGTAAAGGCTGCTGTTCGTTTGCAGACGCCGAGAATGGCGATAACAACGACAGAACCATCACAAAAGCTAGTATGCTACTGGAGAACTTCGTAAACTTTAATTTCTTCAAATCTCTTTTCCCCTTCCCCTAATTTAGTCAGTAGTGAAATAACCAATATCCAACAGCTAAATAGTTAAAAATATTAAATATAAAAGTTATTAATATTGGCTTTCATATAAAGTTATGTTCATTCTCATCTAATTATTACTAGTTTCGTAATATTTATATGTTTTTGAGATTGTTTAAAATAATATTCATCTCAATCCGCATAATTTCAACTTTAATGTACATATTTTCATGTTTCATAATTTACTTTTTTAAATCTTATATATATTTTTTTAACTTTCAGATAATAAAATTTGAATATATATCGCATAATTATACTTTCACCAATGAAGAACACTTTCCAATTGTTTGGTGAAAAGACAAATCGCTCCTAGTCATAAAATCAATATGACTAGGAGCGATTCGTTAATTATTTTTTGATGAATTTCACGTTTGAACCTTGTACGATATAGTGGTGATCGTTAATTTCGTACATGCCTGGAACGTAGCGGTATACTCGGTATTGTTCGCCTTTCTTCAAGACTCTTGGTAGTTTTGTTGTTTTGTCAATGGATTCCCAAACGACGGTGTCTTCAAGAACGGTAACTTTACCAATTTGACCTGGACGTAACTCAAGACCTTTCCAGATTTGTTTTGGACGTTCTTGCTCCGGCAATTGGTTTTTAGCAATCATTTCTTTAGATGGTGTTTCGTAAAAAATGGCTTCTGTTCGCTCTACCCAAATGTCACCACCTAGACCAAGCATAGGAGAAATTTCTTGTTTCACAGCTGCATTTTGCCCTTTTGCTAATTCCCCTACTTTTTTCAAGCGATTATCTTCTAATATATACATTGGTGTTGCTTTATTCACTTGAAGACAGCTAGATTTAGCATTTTCGTCACATAAATTTGGTAGAGATGGTGTCGTTGGTGTTGTAGGGGTCGATGATCCTCCACCACCCCCAGTACCTGGATTCACTACTGGATCTGTTACAGTTACCTTTACTTCCACTTGGTTTTTACCATGCGTAATTGTAATAGTAGTTGTTCCTTTTGCTTTTGCATTGACTAAGCCTTTTACAACTGTAACTATTTTTTCATCAGCAACTTGGTAGGTTGCTTCTGCCGTTACGTCTTTTACTGTCGTTTCCCCTTCTGCAGGTTTGGAAGTTTCAGTCACTTTCAGTTGATTTGTACGGCCAGTTGTTAATTTCAGTTCTTGATTATCTACAGTTAATGTCACTACTGGTTCCGGATTCGGAATTACTTCTTCATCTGTTACAGTTACGTTTACAATCGCTTCGTATTCCCCATAGGTAATTGTAATGGTAGTTGTTCCCGCTGCTACTGCGGTTACTAAACCGTCTTCTACCGTAGCGATATTTTCATTTGCTACTTCATAGTTAGCTTCTTTTGTTATGTCTTTCTCTGTCGAATCGCCATTACCAGAAGTAGTCACTTCTGTTACAGTAAGCTGTTCAGTATCCCCTACTGTTAATTTTACTTCCGTATTATTTACCGTTAATGAAATTTCATCTGGGATAGGTACTTCTGAAACTACTACGTGAACCTGTTGAATCAATTCATTATTATATTTTACCTCGATGACTGCATCACCTGCTGCTACCGCAGTTACAACACCATTTTCTACTTTCGCAATGGCATTATTCGAACTCACGAATGTCGCTTGAGCAGTCACATCATTATCAGATGTTGTGCCATCTAACTTTGTTGTTTTTTCCGTAACTGTTAGATTCGCTTGATCCCCAACTTGAAGTCCAAGTTTATCTGTATTTACTGAATAAGAAACGGTATTTTTCGCGAGTATTGTATATTTGTACTCCGCTTTATTACTTGCCGCATCGGATATGTTGATTACGACCGAGTTTTCCCCTTCAGTTAAGTTTGCAAGATCGATGGAGAATACACCATCTTGTTCAATAGTAACTGGTCCGTCACCAATTTTTTCGCCTTTTGCGTTAAGTGCTTCGTACGATACTGACAGTTTTTCATTTACATCAAATTTATATCCAATAGCAACTAGTTCTTTAATAAATTTAATGTAATCATCCACAATTGTTCCATTAAACTGATACTCGGATTTAAGAGTTTCATGGGATTCCGCTGTGTCGATTTTTGCTAGTGTACTTTTCACGAATAATGGCTCTGGATCTGCATCGCCATACCATGTGCTACCACTAGTATTTGATGCATAAATGGCTAGCGAATAAGCTCCGTCAGGCATATTTACAATTTCATCACTACCATTTGTATATTTTCCATCAATCGGGTAAGAAATTGGCCCACTTGTAAACGAACCTGCTTTATTGAAGACTGTTCCAATTTCATCTCCATTGTTTAATAGGTCTGATAGTTCTACGGAGATTTCTCCATATCTAGTGGTCCCAGTCCCTCCTAATACCCCTGATACGGATGATGATTTTTTTGTACTTTCACTATTAAATGATAAGTCATAGTTTGCTACTTTAACACTGGATACACCAACAGCTTTTACGTTATTTGGCGTGAATTCTGCTGCAAAAGGTAATGAAATTTCTTTTCCATTTCCTCTAATATAAATATAACCAAGAATTTCAGCTGATGCAGACACCGCTGTTTTTGGTGCTTTCAATGTTACATCGATCATTTCCGAACCTTTCAATGTGAAGGTTGGTTTATTTACAGTAACTGTTGCCCCAGTGAATGCTTTTGTAACTTGCACATCAACCGTATAGTCCCCGCCAAGTTTTGCAACGTCTTCTACACGAATTTGTTTTGTTACAGAAATGTCTTTTTCAGATATCTCACTTAACTTTCCAAATCTTACTGTTCCTTTTTCGTGTTCCATCACTTTTCTCTGAATTATATTACTATCCAGTGCATAAGCAAGAACTGTTGGGAAAGCAGCTTCATAAGGTTGAACACGTCCTGGCCCTTGTGCAAAAACGTCATACGAAGTCGTACTTAACAGTTTTGCAGTATTTGATAAAGCTACTTTCACATCAAATGGCGACCAAGTTGGATTCGCTTGAAGAATTAACGCACTAATAGCTGCAATATGTGGCGTCGCCATAGAAGTACCTGTTTTTCTTGCAAATGCTCCGCTATAATCTGCTCCTGGAACGTCTTTTCCATACATAGGTATCGTGGACATTATATTCGTACCTGGTGCCACTACATCTGGTTTTATATCGAAATCTGGATTTGTCGGTCCTCGTGAGCTTGACGAGCTCAACGTGTCTCCACCAGATACTGTATTCTTAAAATTGCTAAATGAAATTTTTCCCGGTTTTGAAGCAAGCGCAGCTCTTAGTAAAGTTCCTTCGGGTAAGGACATATCAAATGTCGTAATAAAGGCAAATCCAGAACCCTGATTAGAATTTATCAATCCAGTACCTGCATTATTATGAATAATAACTGCAATAGCTCCAGCTTTATTGGCTGCATCAATTTTTTCAGCGAATGTTGTATCCCCACGGGAAACAAGTACAACTTTCCCTTTAACGTCAAGACCTTCATAATCTTTAGGTGCTCCAACATTTGGAACTGCTACAAGATCATACTCACCAGTAAGTTGTTCACCTGGTTTGTCACCAAATTTATATGCCATATAATTAAGGTCATACGACTTGTCGTATGATTCCGCTTTTATGGATAATGTTGCTCCTGTTTCGGTTATGGATGGATTAGTCGAGTTCCCTACTCCAATACCTAGTGCAGCTGTTGCTGGGCTACCAATTGATCCACGAGCAGATCCTGAGTTTCCTGTCGCCACAGCCGCCACTGTTCCAGCTAGCATAGCATTGTTAATTGCGAATGCGTCAGCTGTAACCGAACTCATAGAAGGTCCACCTAGAGATAAATTGATTACATCCATTCCTTCTTGTACTGCCGCTTCGATTCCTCTAATAACCCAAGATGTGTACCCGCTTCCATAAGCACCCAAAACACGGTAAACATGTAATTCTACTTCTGGAGAAAGACCACTAATTCTATATTCATTTGCTCCAATTCCTGCAATCGTTCCCGATACATGAGTACCATGAGAAGTAGCGAATGTGCTACCATTTTGTGTCAGGGGAGTATTTGGATTATTTGGATCCCGATCTAATGGAGCTGTTTCATATGGATCATTGTCATCACGTGGACGCGCATAGTCACCATCATGAGGAACAAAGTTTTTCCCACCTTTATATACACCAGCGAATTCAGGGTGCTTGTAATCAATTCCAGTGTCGACTACTCCAACTTTAATCCCTTTCCCTTTGAATCCTTTTGCCCATACTTTTTCAATACCTAGAAAAGAAATACTTGTATTATTTGCTTCACCAATATTCCCATTTATTGCATCAGCATTAGCAGATTCTTCATTGTCGAGTGCAAATCTTATTTCGTCTGGCTCTATTAAAGTGACACCATCGATTTCAAGAATCTTTTCTAAGTCACTTGCCTTTACTCTTGCTCCAAAACCATTCAAGACAGTATGGAAAGAATAACCTTCTTTATATGAAATATTTTTTGCATTCATTTCTTTTTCTACAGACTTTTGCTGAGAGATTACTTTCTTTTCCACAGAAGCTGCATCAGAGCTCGTGAATTTTTTCCCAGCTAACTCTACAATACCTTTTTCAAGAGCTACTGGTCTTTCTGATAAATGAATGATAACTGGTATTTCTTTGTCACCTTTTAACCCTTTCAAATCTTCGTGAAGGGTTGCCTCACCATTTAATAAACTTAATTGTTCATCAATAGCTGCTTTTGCAAGTAAACTACTCTTGCTTTGACTATTCGGTAATGATGTATTTTCGTTTGCAAATACCGTAAACGGTGAAAGCAAAGATAACACCATTACAAAAACAAGAATACTGCTGAAAAACTTCATAAACTTTAATCTTTTCAAATCTCATTTCCCCTTTCCCCTAATTGCGTACAGTGCAGTTTTGTGCGCAATTACCAACTTATAAAAATTTTATTAGCACTAAAATATTGAATATTCTATTTATTAAATTAATCGAAATATTGATTTATTTAATCAAGATATACTTCTACTTTTTAGTACGGTATCTAAAATTTTTGAAAGTTAGTTGTCATATAAAGTTATGTCTGTCCATATCTAATTATCACTAGTGTTGTATTAAAATAATTCATTTTTTTAGGAATCAATTTCATAATTCAAATGAACACCTATAAATGCAAATAGCTTTAAAGATTTCTTACAAATTATTCAATTTTCCCTTGCAGGTAAAAGGATTCTGCGGGGCGAGGCCAGGCTTCCTCGTCGATTCGGTCCAATTAACAAAAAGTCAATGTTCAAATACTATTAATTAAATTGATTCAATTTACTAAACTATTTCCCTAGCTCCTGAACCATTCTATTTTCTACTCGTAAAATACAAAAAAGCTGCCCTCTATTAGGACAGCTCAAACTGCTTACAAACTCATCTACAAGTCATATTTTAAAAATACCCCGCAAACGCTCCATATCCAAAATAGACCGACAGAAGGGACAATGTAGCAAATACTAAATACTCTATTGCACCACCAGTTCTCGTAGTGAGTGGCAAGCGCACGGTTACTTTTAATGGATATAGCAATTTAATGCCGTTTTTAGTAGCCATGTCCAAAATGAAATGACTAATGATTCCAACTAAAACTCCTGCTACTACTGATTCATTTATTACTAATGAGTTTAACAAAACACCCATTAATAATAAAAACAACAAACTATGAGTAAAAGATCGATGCCCAAAAAGAATATGTACCATTTTAGATACAAATGGAAACTTACGGCCGATTGTGCTACCTCCGTGGCAAATATCCGGAATTAATGCACCTATGACTCCTGCTCCAACTAAAATAACTGGATCATAATTTGAGATTTGTGCAAAAGCAAGACTTGCTGCAATACCGCCTACGATGTGTGTTTTTCCTGTCATGCTTTAAGTTCTCCTTTTCTGTGATTCCTCTATCTACTCTACACTATTAACAACTATTCTTTCTATATTGCTTCCGAAGCTACCCTAAACACACTACATTACGGTTACTATATTTCCATTCATTACCAGCATCTTGTCTTCTTGAATATGTTTTTAATTATTATTCACCATTTCAGAATTTTAAATATAATAGTTTTAAATACCTATCGAGTAAATTGAATATAGTTATAAAGTTTTCATTTTATTTAAAGATTACCTAAAAATATGATAGTATTAGTTAAAAGAATTATCTCAACAAAATATGAACACAAAATAATCAAAAAGCTAGCAATGAGATAGCTAAGTTTACTGTACTTCTAGCTTTTAATTTAAAGGAGAAAAAATTGAAAAAGGTTGCAATAAATATTAAAGTCATTTTAATTCTACTGGTCGTTTTCTCGATCATAGACATTTTTGATAATAGTTTAATAGAACTTTTAGCCGTAAAACATGATGAATTAATAAACTTAGTACTTGATACAGTTTTTTCTTTCATTGAATTGGGCTTAACATTTTACGCTCTTTATTTAGGTCAAAAAGCAATAGTTAAAGCAAAAGAAGAAGAAAAACAGTATCGCCGCCTTACTGACTTATTCCCCGAAGCTATAATAATACATAGAGATTCAAGTATCATATATGCAAATCAAGCGAGCGCTGCATTAATTGGTGCAGAAAGCCCTAATGAATTAATTGGACAAAACTGGGAGGATCTAATCCAATTCCATTCCTCTAACCCAAATCCAATTTCTTTATCAAATATGAAAAGTAGGAAAGACTCTATCGTAAATCAGTCCTTTAAGGCAAAAAGATTAGATGGTAAAATAATTGATTTAGAAATCAATACTACCAAAATTGAATATAAAGGCAGTCCTGCTAGAGAAGTAATCGCTAGAGACGTAACTTGCAGAAATGCGCAAGAGCATGAAGTAAAAGAACTTGCTTATCATGATGAGTTAACGAAACTCCCAAATAGAAGATCTTTCGTAAATAAATTAGAACAATTATGGGAAGATTTTAATGAAACCAATAGTAATTTTGCAGTTATGTTTTTGGATTTGGACGGTTTTAAGGGTGTTAACGACAAACTTGGACACGATGCAGGAGATAAACTATTGATAGAGGTTAGTAACCTTTTGAGTAGTAATGTCCGAGAAGATGACTTCGTTTCGAGATTGGGTGGGGATGAATTTACTATTCTATTACCTAATTCAAATAAACAAGACTGTATAAATGTAGCGGAAAGGATAATACAGGCTTTTCAAAATCCTTTCCTCATTTCGAATCAGGAAATCCAAATATCGCCTAGTATTGGAATTGCCCAGTGTCCTCAAAATGGTGCAGATAAAACGGAACTATTAAAACAAGCAGATTCTAATATGTACGAAGTAAAAGTAAGCGGAAAAAACTCATATCGTTTCGCAGACTAACTAGATAGAAATCTAGCAATTCTACACAATATTACAGGAGTGTTACTGGTGCCAGGCACTAGTAACACTCCTGTAATAATTTGAGCATATTTCCCATAACTTTTTTTACCAAGACTAAACCAATTTTAATATAAAGATGTTTGACTCCTTTTGTATGTGGGTAAACTATAACAATAAACTATAGGGAGTGATGAGCATGCTTAAAGGAACTAAACGATCTTTCTTATTGGGTGGCATAACTGCCTTCGCTATTATGTTTTTCAAGAAAATCGAAAACAGAGAGAAAGCAAAAACGTCATTAAAAAACACTAAAACGAAAGCTAATTCTTACATGCATTCGCAAAAGCATAAACCGACACAAATGACGAAAGCCGGGTTCTCTGATCCCCACGATCCAGACGATAATCGTATGGTTGAAGAAGGTTCGATGACAAGCGTTCAATATTATAATGAAAACGTACAAGATAGCAACTCAAAATCAGAGGCAAAACAAGCTTTCCCAAAATCGCAACAAAAGAAACTTCCTAAAAAGGAAGAGTCTTTTCCCGAAGAAAATAACCAATCCCCAGCAAAACAAGAGAATACAAATCATTCTCCTACAAACTAAATAAAGCCTGCAACTAGCCAATCTAGTTGCAGGCTTTATTTACGGCATTCATCAATTAGTTATTTTTAATCTCCGCTCCAGCGCTACCCAGTCACTGGCTGAAGTGGGGGGAATTTGCGTTATGCGCACTTGCTCTTGCGATTCACACACTTTATCTTGCTATTCGCGCACTTTATCTTGCGATTCGCACACTCGATTTTGCGATTCACACTGGATCTTGCGATTCACGCACTTGATCTTGCCGTTCGCACTTGATCTTGCGATATTCGACACGCGATACGTGGCATTGAAATTGTGAAATTCGACATAATTTACATTATGCGACGTTGACCTCTCGATTCACACACTTGATCCTGCGGTAAGCTTCGAAAAATCAACTTGGTGAAATACGATATAAATAAAAAAGCGAGATACTCAACCATTAAATAGTTGATTACCTCACAATTTCCACGATGACTGGATCGATTATTTAATTTACTAGTCACTCATTACTTCACTCGTTGCTGTAATTTCAATTCCATTTAGCGCCTGAGTAGCTAATCGATCTGCTTCACCATTGGATTTCCGCGGAACCAGTTCATATTCCGGTTGCAAACCAAGCTCCTTCATTTTCGTGTCAATTTTGTCGGCCCAATTAAACAAGTCCTTTTCAATTACTGGCCATTCCTCGCGTAAATGATTAATCACAACTTGCGAATCACCAATAAATCGAACGGGCAAATGATGCACGCCCAACAGCTCAAGCTCAGTTAAACACAAATAAAATGCCGCATATTCTGCCTCATTATTTGATATGAGACCAGTAGCAGGCGCATTTCGTCGAAGCCTGTAAGATTTCCCATTTTGCTCATAATAAATGACACAACCTAAACCCGAGCTACTTGTAGAACGGTCAAATCCTCCGTCAAAATAGACAGTGACATTATGCGGTTCAGTTTCTATTCCTTTCAAGTAACTCTTTAACTCTTTGACTGTCCACGTGCTATCATACTGGTCATTAAATATGACGCTTTTTACACGGCCAGTCCTTTCCATGTCTTCCGCAAATAGTAGAGCCTTTGCAGCCGGCATTTCCTCAGAATGGAAGGTAGTTTCCGCTCCTTTAGACGTTTTGTAAATCCATTCAATCCGAATCTTCATCTCCAGTCCTCCTTATATTAGTAAGTCTGTAGAAAAAATCTCCTTCTTATTCAGCTTTCTGTGTTGTCACAATTCTCTACAATTTTGAAAAACCCTTTTGAGAATGAAATAAATATTCATATTCTACAACAAAAAAACAGCCGATGATTTCGTAAATAAAATATATAACATTCAATACCCAGACATTTCAGAGATCATATAATACCCATACTCATCCAAGACAATCGAATACTCCCTGTCTATCCTGTAGGTATCACGCCTCCCTCCAGCATTAATTAGATCGAATACTTCATTTGTACTTACGATGGCGTGATCGTCTTTGATCTCTAGCCCAGTAACTTTAGTGGAAGTTAGCTTTAACTTTATGTCTTTACCCATTATGTCCTTAATGTAGTCGTCCATTTTCTGATAAGCGGCACTATCAGGCTTCAACATGTCCTCTATAAAAGTAAAATCCTCGTATTCAACAGCCGTTTCAAAGCTACATCTAAACTCTTGAACAAAGTTTGTCAAACTAAACTCTTCTAAATAAAATTTATCTCCAATAGCGTTATCAGCTTTTTCATAATCATGCGTTACACTTTCTTCATGTGGCATAATTTTTAGCACTTGTTCAGGTGACATCGGGTATTTCGCCCATTTAATGAGCAAAGGAAGCATTGTCGGTATCGGCATTGAAAAACTAATCGATTCATCATCAATCAGTGAAGCAGTATTGATACCAATTACTTTACCTGTTTTTACATCCATTAAAGGACCTCCGCTACTTCCAGGTGAAATTTGAGCATCGATTTGATAAAGACTATCATAGTAGTAACCAGTTTCAACAACATCAATGCTCCTACTACGCCCCGTCACATATCCAATGGATGCCGAGTTTTCAAACCCTTGAGGTGTTCCAAAGGCAATAACCTCCGAACCAACATCCAAAAAATAGTTTCCCTTCTCCAATGGCTTTTCTCCTATATAATCATCCACTTGTATCAATGCTATGTCATAGAATCTGGAAATCCCAATCACTTGTCCAGTTGTTTCATGTCCCAACCAATCGCGTACAGTCACTTCCGTATTACCATCCAACACATGTGCATTCGTTACAACCCTTCCCTTACCATCAAATAAAAAGCCAGAACCAAAACCATCTTCGGTAAATATAGAAAACACACGAGATTGTGATTCCTTAATAATCTGTACTTTATCCTTCTTACTACCCTCATCAACTGGATTTTTCGACACAGCTTCAGCCACATTACTCAAAGCTGATTTACCTACTCCATCCAATACACTATAAAACAGACAACCTATTCCTACTAAAATAACCAACGATACATTTAGCACTGCATTAAACTTATATCTCGAACGATTCTCTTTGAAACGAAGCCCACAATTAGAGCAAAAATTAGCACCTTCCTCATTCTTCCAACCACACTGATCACAATACATCCACAAACCCCTCACATATATCTTCTTGAATCTATCATACTATTCTTAATTGAAAGAGTAATTAATTATTTTATGCCAACTTAAAATTAAATATTGCAGAAAATGAAGTTTCAATAACTCCTAGTTTCCTCTCAAAAGAACATTATTAATAAAAAAATAGCAGCCGAAGATACAATTTCGGCTGCTAGTATTTTTTAATTGTTCTTTTATTTATCTTTCCCTGGGCTCACTACTTCAACTTCGATTGTTACTACATGTCCTCCGTATCTAACTGTAATTGTAGTAGATTTATTTGCACCTTTTGCTTTTACTAAACCTCTTGATACGGACGCTGTATTATTATTCGCTACTTCATACGTAGCTAATTTCGTAACATCTTTTTCTGTAACTTTTCCATCTGCTGTCGTTGTCACTTCTTTAATCGTAACCTGAGCTTCTTCAGAAGGTTTTAATTTTAGTTGTGGTTTATCAACAGTAAGCGTTACAACTGGTTCAACAACAACAGGTTTTGTAACTTTTACGTTAACAGTAACTTCATTGCCACCATAAGAAATGGTCACGGTAGTTGAACCTTCTGATAATGCAGTTACTAATCCATTACTAACTGTTGCAATATTTTCATCTGCCACTACATACGTAGCCTTTGCCGTTACGTCTTCGTTTGTTGACTCGCCATTAGCTGGCTTTGTAGTTTCTGTAACAGCAAGTTGAGTTGTTTCTCCAGTTGATAATTTAAGATCCGTTTGGTCAACAGAAAGTGTCACGACAGGTGCCGCTTCTTCTTTCTTATAAATCAATGCTTCTCCAACATTACCTGCTGCATCTGTAATCACTACAGTTACCGAATCTGTTTCAGCAGTTACCGGGAATGAGAATGATCCATCCTGTGCTAATTTGAATTCAACCGCCTTAGCTTTTTCACCGTTTTGTGTCGTTATATAAGAAGCATGAAGTTTATCATTTAAGTCATAATCCAAACCATACAAATATAATTCTTCGTTATAGTCGATATATTTATCGTTTACTTGTCCAGTTGCTAGTTCACCATCAACAGCACCTATAATTTCTGGTTTCGTTGATTTAACGACAATCGGACCTACATAATCACTAATCACTCCTGAAGCTGTTGATGCTGTGTAGTCGATCGTATATAAACCATCTGGTATTGTTGTTGCTGGTGCACTACCCCATGGTTTGTATTGTCCAGTTATATTCAGCGTATAGGATCCTTTCCCAAGTGAAGAACCTGCGTGTAAATACCCAATATAGCCGTCTCCATATTCTCCACCCTCAGGATTCATAATATCCCAAAGTTCGATATAGTTTGTTGTCACATCACCCGTCAACGTAAATGCAAGCACCGCAGAATCTTTCACTCCATCTCCGTTAAAGGAAAGGTCTGTTTCCGATATGCTCATATTTTTTATTTCTGTTTTAGCCACTCCACTAAAGTCTGCTGCGAATGGTAATGAAATATCAGAACCTCCACCATTAATATGGATATATCCTAGTAATTCTGATCCATTTGGAGCTGTAGCTTTGGAAGCTGTTAATGTAACATTTAACAGTTGCTCTCCAGCTAATGTGAATGTTGGTTGATCAACTGTCAGTTTTGCATCACCGAATGATTTTTTAACATCAACCGTTACTTTATAATCTCCTCCTAGACCCTTCACATCTTTCACGAGGATTTGTTTCGTTACGGAAATATTTTCTTTCAATGATTGCGGACCAAATGTAACTGTTCCCTTTAAGTTTTCGACAATTGCACCAGTTCCATCAAGAACAGCATTGTCAATTGCATAAGCAAGTATATTTGGGTGGGCTGCTGCATATGCATCTACACGTCCCGCTCCTTGAGAGAAGACATCGTATTTCGCTGTATTAAGAATTTTTGCAGTATTAGAAAGTGCAACCTTCACATCAAATGCATTCCATGTAGGATTTGCTTGTTTGACAAGCGCCGCTATCCCTGCAATATGTGGTGTAGCCATAGATGTTCCAGTCTTGCGGTCATATGCTTTATCATATTTCACATTTGGAAAATCTGCTTTATACATTGGAATTGTTGACATAATATTTGTACCAGGTGCAGTTACATCTGGTTTAATATCAAAGTTCGGTGTAGATGGACCACGTGAACTGGAATCATTTACATCATCTCCGACAGTACTTGAAGAGCCGAAGTTTCCGAACGTAATTTTACCTGCTCCATCTTTTAATGCTGCACGAATTGCATCCCCATCTGTTTGTGACATATCAAACGTTGGAATGAAATCAAATGAATCGCCTAGGAATGTTCCAGACGCATTCGGAGCATTTGTACCACCTGCGAAATTGTGGATGATAGCTGCCACTGCTCCATTAGCTTTTGCATTAGCAATTTTATCTACAAACGCAATACTACCGCGTGAAATCAATGCTACTTTCCCTTTCACATCAATTCCGTTATAATCTATTGCCTCCCCAAGTCCTGGTACCGCTACTAAGTCGAACTCACCTTCCAGTTGTTTTGCCACACTTGTCCCGAAAGTAGTTCCCATTAATTTTAATTGTTTAGAAAGATTGTAAGAACCAACTGATACATTCACTTTTCCGTCGTACATTGTTTCAGGGTTCGTTGTATTTCCTACCGCTATTCCTAATCGAGCAGTCGCTGGTGTTCCCATTGTTCCACGATTTGGACCAGAGTTACCTGTTGCAATAACTGAAATAGTACCTGCTAACATAGCATTGTTAATAGCAAAGGAACCAGCATCTGTTTCTGTATTTGACCCTCCACCTAAAGATAGATTAATAACATCCATTCCTTCAATAACTGCAGTATCAATTGCTTTAACAATCCCAGAAGTAGCTCCACTTCCATATGCACCAAGTACACGGTAAGCATAGAGATCTACTTTTGGTGCTATCCCTTTAATGCCATATTCGTTTGCACCGATTGCAGCAATTGTTCCTGCAACATGTGTACCATGAGAAGTGTAGAACGCACTACCTTTCTCATTAAATTCAGGTGTATTTACTGGACGTTCCACTGGCGAAGTTTCCGAAGCATCATCGTCCGCACGAGTTTTTGTATACGTCGAAGAGTTCGGAATGAAGTTCTTTCCACCTTTATATACACCTTGGAACTCTGGATGATTAGCATCAATTCCTGTATCTAGTACAGCAACTTTAATACCTTGTCCTTCAATCCCTTCATTCCAAAGTTTTTCAATTCCTAAGAATGAGATACTTGTATTCATTGCTGCATCTACTTGTTCTTCTTTTACAATTTTAGCTGGTGAATCCTCTAAGGCGTACACTGTCACATCAGGCTCAATTAATGTAACTCCTTCGATTTCTAGTAACTTTGAAAGATCATCTGCCTTTACTGTTACAGCAAATCCATTAAGGACTGTATCATAAGAGTAACCTTCTTTAAACGATATCTTTTTATTCTTCATCTCTTTTTTAATCATCGCTTGTTGCGCTTTAACATTAGCTTTCACTTTAGTCGATTGTGCTTTCGAGAGTGATTTACCCTTTAATTTTTCAATGCCTTGTTCAAGTGCAACTGGCTTTTCTGACAAATGTACGATTACCGCAACTTGCTCATTGCCCGAAACCTTTTTTAAATCTTCGTGAAGCCTAGCCTCGCCACCCAACAAATTTAATTGTTCGACAATAGCAGCTTTCGCTAGTAAATCACTCTCACTTTGGGTTCCCGTTTTAAACGGTAATGACTGATCCCCATTTGCTAGAGCTGTAAATGGTGATAGAAGAGAAAGCACCATGACAAAAGCAAGAATGCTACTAAAAAATTTTGTGAATCTCATTTTCTTCAAATCTCATTTCCCCTTTACCATTTTTTTCGCACTAAGTTGTACGACGTTACCAACTTATCATAATTATGCTAATTTTAAAATAAGAAAATATTAAATTATCAAATTAATCCGAAATATTTGAATAATTGATTATTAATGACTAAAACAATACCAATTTATGTTAACTATGTAATAACCATGTATTGTATTTTTTTCTATTTTAATTTAAAACTATAACACTACAAGATAATTAAAAAGTCTTGTAGTCTGGCCTCCATTATTCTAACTTTTCGTTCTTTCTATGAGTAAAATACTAAATTGCAAAAAAAGCAGCCGAAGATAAAAATCTCGGCTGCTAGCTTATTAATTTACTTTAATTTTGGTAACACAAATGCATATCGGTGAAACACTACTTCATCCGCTTGTTCTGCAAAAGACTTAGCTTGCTCAGGAGAACAATAAATGGCTCCATATAAATTCTTCGGTTCTAATTCACTAGAGAGTTCATAATCTATTACAATAATTAAAGCTTCTTTATCTTTACTAAGTTTTTGAACCATTCTTTTCGTGTGAATTGTAACACCCATAATTATATGAAATTTCAACATTAAGTTCTCTCCCTACCGACGCAATCTATAAATTCGAATATGCTATTCGTATTATAGCAAATAAATTACGTAGTTGGTCTTTTACTTACAATTAATGTGGATACCTCTTATCAATCAGACATTTTAATAAAACCAAATGATTCCCAAGGTTTTATTTGATCTAAGAGGAAGAGCTCCTCTGAAATTACTTTAGCTACAACATTTGTGCACCCTACATTTGGCATAGCCTTTAAAGCTACTTGCAACTCTCCTTTATAACGAATATCCAAATCGTTATCAATCGTTACATCCCCTGGCTCTATATTATTTGTATCATGAGCTGGGAAAGTTTCATTTTTATATTTAACGCGAGATTGTGTACTCCGAATAACATACTCAGATACATCCCCGCGATTAAAATGCAATTCATGAAAAATCACTTTTTCTTCCAACTCGTTCATGTGTGGAGATGTCACTACCGTTAACTCTAGTTTATTTCGATTTAATCTACCTAAAGCTTTCAACTCATCCTCAGATGCGTACATATTACCGATGATTAAATCATCGATAAATCCTGTATGCCATAAATCCTTTGCTTGAACTACTATTGGTAAGTGACGATGTTCCTCCAATGTAGGTAAACCATTAAGCGTTTCTTCCCAAGGTCCGAATGTTGCATGATTGGAGGAGATCATTGCAGTCGTGCGAATTCGATTATCTTTATAGAGCTTGGAGGTTGTTAATAAATGTTGTCTTGAAAGCCCTGTATATTCTCTTGGGTAAAAATTATGGCAGCCGATAATGTTGTTTCGATTTGGTATATAGGACAAAATATTTTCTACATATTTTGTCCCGCTACTAATATTTAATTCTATTTTCAAATTAGATGCATCCAATGACATGAATGCCTCTTCTTGACCTGAAAATCCCATATCCAGACGTAAGGCATCTAAATAGTAATGTTCCTTAAAATAACCAATATCTCGATATGTTAAACCTAGTTCCTCAAATACTTCCGGTGCGACATCTGCTGATATATCAAAGCCAAGCTGCTCTGCAAATTGATTGATTTGTTGAAGCTTTTTCCTTTGCTCATCATTTTTAATAGATAATAAGCAAGTAAAAATACGGTCAAAGCCATTATCCGAAGCTAGTTGAATATATTCTTTCATCTCTTCTATCGTGCTATGTTGAGGATAAATTGATATTCCTAGTCTTCTCATTCAAACCCTCCGTGTATCTACTGTTCCGCTGTTGCTTATTTTGCTTCCTTCATTTTTGCAGTACGATTAGCCATAGCAACAAATGGTAAGTAAATACAAACAGAAAGCGCGATTAACACGAAGCTTAGTACTGCTCCTTGCCAAGACTGCGTAACTAAGAAACCATTAATAATAGGCGGCGTTGTCCAAGGAGCTGCAATTGTTGCTGCGGGTACCATTCCCCATTTCGTTACAAAATAAGCAATCGTTACATTAACCATAGGGGTAAGAATAAAAGGAATAAATAATATCGGATTTAAAACAATTGGTAAACCGAATAGCAATGGCTCATTAATATTAAATATTCCAGGTGCCGCAGATAATTTCCCGACTGTACTATATTGCTTATTCTTTCTGGCCATGATGAATATAGCAATAACTAGTGCAATTGTTGTACCAGCTCCACCCATGTTAACAAAAGCATCAAAGAATGGCTTATTAATAATATAAGGTGCTACTTCTCCAGCAGAAATTGCACTAACATTGGCATCAATTGCTTGTAAGTTAATCGACTGCATGAATGGATCAATAATATTGCCACCATGAATACCAAGTGTCCATAAAAATGCTGGTATAAAAGCAAGGATAAGTGCTGCTGCCCATGTATTTGTTAAGCCCATAAACGGCTCTTGAACTGTCGAATAAAATGATCCAATAATATCAGGAATAGTAAATCCTGCTGAAATAATTGTACGAATTAACGCAAATACGCCAACAGTAATAATGGCTGGTAGTAAAGCGGCGAATGATTTTGCAACCGCAGGTGGTACACTATCTGGCATCTTTATCAAGAGTTTGTTCTTACCAGATAAACGAGAGAACACTTCGGAAGATAATAAAGCAATAATAATGGCTACAAAAATTCCGCCCGTTCCAGTTGTTAACCCCGATAAGCCGCCTTCACCAAAAGTACCAAATGTCAAATAACTCGATAAACTGATAACCCCTGCAGACAGACCATCTTTGTCATAACTTTTTGCTAAGTGATACGCTATCGAGAAGGCTAACAAAAGGGAGATTATCCCGAATGTTGCACCCCACACATTTCCTCCCCATTGCGTCCAAGTTCCATGCTCCCAAATAGAATCTAGAGCTTTTTGATAAAACTTGATCGGTAGGTTGTTTATTAATACTGCGAGTGACCCAAGAATAGTAAGTGGCATTACGGTGATAAAACCATCTCGTATTGCTACTAGATGCCGTTGATTACCTATTCGTGAAGCTACCGGAACAAACTTCTCCTCTAAAAAACGGAACATTCCATCTCTCCTTTTTATTTTTTTGTTATATGTCAAACACCACTTAAAATGATGTTATTCCCCTAGCAATCGTTCATATAGTTCAATCAATTCATTTGTTAAATCGCGAAAAGTAATTGCATTCATTAAGTGATCCTGTGCGTGTATTAGCATCATGGTTGTTTCAACCTTTTCACCTTTAGCCTCTTGTGTCAGTAATGCGGTTTGAGAATGGTGTGCTTCTACCAGTGACTGATTTGCTATTTCAATCTTTTTCTTAGCTGCATTGATTTCACCTTTCTTTGCAAGCTGAATTGCTTCCATACAGTCACTTTTTGTGTTTCCGCTATGCAATATTAACCCCATAATGGATTGCATCAGTGTTAAGTTCTCCATTTGACATACTCCTTATCCAATTAACCCTATTGCTTGCTTTAAGACATTTGCGCCGTTCATCATTCCGTAGTCGGACATGTTGATGACCTCTATAGGGATATTCTTTTCCTTATATTTCTTTTCGTAGGTACCTTTTAAATAGCGTACTTGTGGACCAAGTAGCAATACGTCTACGTTTTTGCTTAGTAAAGTTCTATCTACTTCACTTTCTGAAATAGCAAAAATATCTGCCTCTATATTTTGCTCCTTCGCTGCTTTTTGCATTTTTGCTACAAGTAGGCTGGTACTCATCCCTGCTACGCAAACTAACATAATACTTTTCAGTTTTTCCCCCCCTCTGTTCATTAACTTTCTATCACAGAATTCCACACGATGAAAATGCAATTATGGGTATAAATAAGATATGATTTATTTTTATTAAACTTTCCTCAATTGTTACTATGTTTTCATTTTTATTTATTCGAAATCACGTTAGAATCATAGAGAGGTATTTTTAGGGAATCTAAAGGGTTTCTATTGTGGATTTAACATTCTTCCCCAAGCCTTTCTGAATTAATTACTTCGGATACCTTCCTCATTGCTTCCTCAGCATCAGCACCTTCTGCTGAGATAGTAATAACTGATCCAGGTCCGATTCCTTGTGACATTACCCCCATTATAGATTTCAAGTTTACGGATTTACCTTTATAAGAAAGCTGAACGTTCGATGTAAATGCGGAGACAGCTGAAACTAATAAGGTAGATGGCCTAGCATGTAGCCCTTCAGAATTGGTTATTTTAAAACTTTTTTCCATCCATAAAACCTCCTAGATATTTTTAAATTGTTCTTGTAGCTTTTTGGAAAGAGATTTACTCACTTTGTAATCTCGCTTATTACTTTCAGTAACTGCTTAATTTTGTTTTATATCTGACTACTTTTTATCTATCAACCCACTTCTCTTTTTGAATAGATAACCATTTAAATACCTAAAATTCCTTTTGCAGAGTTTCAAAGTATTTTTATAGAAGTATGTTAATGTTGATTGACTTATGAATTGTTGTTAATATCTCGCTTTAATTTCTAGCCTCCTCGTCGCTCCGTTCCTGTGAGGTGAGGAAATTCCACTGCCCTCTTACCTTTTACGGAGTCTCGCATAGATGTTTTCTGAAAACAAAAATCGTTGAAGTAGCATGGAACATAAATAAAAAAGCAAAAGGTTTCGAGAATGTATATATCCCCGAAACCTTTTGTCTTTATTTTGAAATAGAAGTTTTATGTTTTTTCCTAACATTTATTAATTATTTTTTCTTCCAGAACCAAAACCAATTAAGTAGCCATCTAAATCTTTAACCGCAAATTCTTTCCATACACCCCAGTCTTGTTCAGAAATAGTAGGCCCATAAGCAATCTCTGCTCCGTTGGTCGTTAATTCTTCCAATAATAAATCTAGCCCGTCGTGGTCATGAACATAGGCATATACATTCCAGGTACCTTTGTTTGGACAGACATCCTCTTTATTATTTGCTTGAATTAATTTAAGCCCTAGCCCAAAATCATCTCGTACTGCCCACACATCATTTACTTCACAACCTAAAACATCGCGGTAGTACTGCTGCGACTTCTCTAAGTCTGAAACTAGTAATACAGTGAGTGAATTCTCGATTTTTGCTTTTACAGTTTCCATCCTTAAACTCCCCCCATTGATAAAAATTTTATTAGGTAATCTAATTACCTATCTCTAAAATCCTATTCAACAAAACCATGCATTCTAATATGATTATTATCTAAGTCTGTAAAGTAAAATTCATAGTAGCTTTCGACAGGATTTTCAAGTTTCTCTACAAATACCCCTTTTTCCGTTAGAATTCGATATGCCTCCAAAATGTCATCACTTTGAAGGTCCAATGTCACACTTTGTGGAAGAGCATTTTCTTTATTTGCCTTAAATCGATCACTGAGTGCCAATTTCGTTTTTTCATTAATCGAAAAGAAATAAGCAACATCAATATTATTTGTTGGTGCGATTCCTAAAATTTCACTGTACTACTCAACTGCACGGTTGAGATTCTTTACATAATACCAAATGACTACATTACCGTTAATAAGGTTGTTTTTGTTCTGATTATAAACGCTTTAACCTCCCTTAAAAATTTGATATGGATAATTATTCTTTATGTTTGTATGTATTTCCTTCTTTCGTTTTAAAATTGCTAAACCATTTTTTATACATCAGATATTAGTTTCTTAAGACTGTTTATAAAAAAAACAACGGAGGAAAAGTAATTGATTACTTCCCTCCGCTATTCCTTTTCTAATAACATCTTAATAGAAATGTCTATAATCCCATCTGATAGTAAACCACTGATAACTTAGACATTTGTTCCCAAATATCAGCTAACAAGCTAACACTGGGACATGTTTTATATCTCTAACCTTTGGCTATCAACGGATAGCTCGTGGGATAGTCCCACACACTCTTCTTGAAAACGCATATTCCAGTATCCTGACTCGTCTTCCTTACAAATGGCTTCTCGCGTTTCAAATAAACCTGTTGGTGTGAAATAATAGGCACTTACTCGCTCTATATCACAATCTGCATCAAAGTAACGATAAACCATTAATACATTGGACATTTGAAGCCTATTTTTTTGAATAACTAAGTCGTTTAGTTCATCAATTCTCTCCTTTGAGGATATATATTGAATTCCTATTACATTATGTGGAACAAAACCCTCTTCGGCATCGGAAAAGAGTTTCTCAATTGTTTCCTCGTCTTTGCTCCAAATATATTCTCTTTCTAAGTGAAGTGCAGGATATAAGAAATTCTCCGCATCAAATCGTTTATCCCACTTCCACCATGATAAGTCCATTGGTCTGGAACATCCTAGTAATTTATCAAATTTAGAGTCCTCCACAAACACATCAAAACCTAGCATTTCGCCTAGATTAGCAAAATAATCTACTTCTCTTTTTGTAAACATAGAACGATTATGCAAGGAAGACAAATTTAATCTTCGATAATTTCGAACGTATCCATCAAAAAATTGCATGAGATTGAAATATTGCTTCTTCATAAGTCTTTTTTCCTTCTTTCTTATAATCTTCAAACTTCCAAGTATAAAATTATTTAAATCTACTAATTTTTAATTTATAAGTTTGACCTAGGAAAACTAATCACTCTATCGTCGGCCCGTTCTAATAAGACATTAATATAATTCATCCACTTTATAATATTCTCCAAAAAAGGTTAAAAACCTCTATTTAATAGTTAATCATTATGTCATTAGAACTTAATTTATCTGTTAAAAACTCATTCAACGAATCTTATGAACCGCTGAATGAGTTAACCTTCCAATTGCGGAATAAATAACAATTCCTACAATCGCCCCTGTACTATCTATGAATACATCCTTCAGCTGCGCACCTCTACCCACTACAAATAACTGATGCACTTCATCAGTCATCGCATAGAGAACACAAATAAGTAAAGTCGCTCCCATTCCTTTATTTTTTCCAATCCCGCTTAACTTCAAGGAGTTCATGATCAGTAAACCTAGCACCAAATAAATAAAGAAATGAGCATTTTTTCTGACCTGGTGATGAAAATTTTCCATAATAAAATCCGCATTAGGTACCACTTTTTCTACCGTTTTTTCAATTAACTCTGCTATTCCAGTACTCAACTCACTAGATACAGCGGCTGGTTGGTGTGAAAGATAAAATATTAAACACATCCATAAAATAACGGCTAACCAAGAAAGCTTTTTACGCATATGATTATTTTCCTTTACTCTCTCAATGTACTAATAATATTATATCAAATAAAACCCAATATTTCTCTATTTTATAAAACAACATTCACAGGTTCATTTCAAATTAGTTAATATTCACTATTTCAATAATGTTGTGGACTAAAGAATGGCTACAATATTACTGGAGGAGTTTCGAGGATTTGGTGATTTGTTTGCTTTCTAACCTTATAAAGAAAGCTGCCGAAAATACAATAACGGCAGCTCAGAAGAAATTAAATTAAAAAACAAATTATCCATTTATGCATATCCTAAAGATTATTTAGAGTAAATCTAGTATATTTGAAATGCAAAAGGTATTTTAATCACAATTAATTAAGCAAATAGTACTTTTTATAACTATCCCCTTTTACTCATAGGTACTATAACTTAATTCACTTGAACGGAGGAAAAGTCAAATAGTCCTAAGTATATTTTAAAAATTGCCGAATAAGTAACCAATTTAATCTAAGTACTGTTTTTTATTTTGCTCGATGGCTTGAATATAAAAAGGAAGTTCTAGGAATTTGAAGAAAAACAATGCTTGTTGGTATACATCTTTGATTTCTATAAAGGGAGCAGCTTTTTTTTCTAAACATTGTCCCTTATAGTACAAAAACTTTCCAACTAAAAAGAAAAAAGAAGTTTCTTTAGATTTTTTTATTCCTTGATTAGCTGTTTCAAGCGCACTTTCAATGTCATTTAGATCATACAATGTCTTACATTTATTAAATAAAACCGTAATTAGGATTTCATAAATTTTGTAATCACTATAATTTTTACGCATATGCTCTTTCAGGATTTTATTATAGTAATATAAGCTTTTTTGACTTTCACCATTCTCACCGAATACATTTGCAATCGTATTATTGATTTTTATATGTAAGAAACGAAATTGGATGGTCGTTTGGTTTGAAAAGCTTAAAATATTTTTTAAGCTAGTAATGCATTCCTCGGGAGATATTATTTTTAAGTAGTAGTTAGCTGTATGTGAAACGTACTCTAGGTAAAAATTTAACCATATATTATCTGTAGCAATTTTATTTTTGTTAATAATCGAAATAACTTTTTTGTAATTATGCTCTTTTAAGTGAAATTCAATATCTTTTATCAAACTTTCACTTTCTAAAACATTTTTATGAAATAACATTTCGATAAAATATTCTATTGGTACTTGTAGCTTTATTGCAATTTTTAATAAAGTATCTATCGCTGGATATACTTCTCCTGCTTCAATTCGGCTAATCGTCGACTGAGTACAAATATTTTTTGCGAGCTCTTTTTGGGACATCCCCAATTCAGTTCTAAGTTTACTTATTTCTAAACCTAAGTATTTCATTTCCAAAAAAATCACCCCATATTATAGAAAAAGGACGGTAAAAAAACATGAAAAAATTGTCTATTATCTTATTAATCGTATTAGCAGTAGCGCTTTATCCGAATGTGAGTAAGGAGTCGGCTAAATCAATTAACAAAAACCCAATTACTACGCTAGATCTTCCGTACACTAACTAAATTATTCAAAAATCCAATAAAATTACCGATCCTTTAATTTTATTGGATTTTCCTAATAGTGCAAGGGCTAAACTTAATTATACAAGGAGAAAGACAATGAAATCTAAACACACCGCAGATAACGAAGCTCGATTAATTTCACTAGAGTCGGATCTTGGATATGTAATTGAGCGAAACCAATTAGAATTGTATTATCAACCTAAAGTGTTTGCTGAAACTAATCAAATTGTTGGCGGTGAAGCTCTTCTAAGATGGAATCATCCTGAATGGGGAATTATTAGCCCGAATGATTTTATTCCTATTGCAGAGAAAACAGGTTTTATTAATGAGATAGGAAAATGGGTTAAAAAGACCGCATGTAAGCAAAACAAAGCTTGGCAAGATGCTGGACTTCCGAAAATTCCAATCTCCATAAACTTGGCTGCTACTCGCTTTTTAGAAAGTGATCTAATTTCACATGCGATGGATACATTAAAAGAAACGAAACTAGAATCTCAATATTTAGAAATAGAAATAACAGAAACATTTCTTTTAGAAAATGAAAAAGTAGTTTTCTCCGTATTAGATGAACTTAGGAATTTAGGCATTAAAATTGCACTAGACGATTTTGGTACTGGTTATTCCTCGCTATCATCGCTAAATCGATTTAAAGGTAAAATAGATATACTTAAAATTGATCGTTCTTTCATTCAAGACTTAAGTAGTTCACATGAAGAGGACTCCAACTTTATAGTAAAAATGATTATCCAACTATCTCATCAATTGAAAATGAGTGTTATTGCTGAGGGAGTTGAAACCAACGAACAGCTTACTATGTTACAAAAATATAATTGCAATATGATTCAAGGTTATTTGTACTCTAAACCTATTCCCGCAATCGAGTTTGCTAAACTTCTAAAGAAAGACAAATTAGATCCTCTTGAATATAGTAATTAGACGAAAAATCACGTTTTGTTGATAATCGAATAATTTAAACGTACATATATCGGTTCTTAACATTATTTGTTTTTTCGTCTAAACTTGGCTTTATCTCCTTTATTACAATCTCCTTATATACTTCTAAATTCAAGAACATTGAATTTAATTATCTTTTCAACTTCTTTCAGTTAATTATCCCTTAGTCATTCTGTGTCTCAATTTTGTATGTGCCGTTGGGCCGCTTGTTAAATTCAACCATTTATTATCCTATTAGTCACTTCCTATTACATACATTATAGTACCTTATAATCTATATATTACCAAAGTAAGATGCTATGATAATAACTTACAAATTAAAGGAGGGTACTATTTCATGAAGAATTTTTTAAAAATCCTATTTGCAACGGTCATTTTTGCTTCCTTTCCAATTGCTAATGGAGTTTCCGCAAATGCAGCTACATTCGGAAAAATTATGTGGGGAAAGACAGAATTAAAGATTGGTCAAATTGGTAAAGTTACGGTTTTACAAGATACCACTTTAGTAAAACTGGAATCTAATGGATCCCTAACACCCATTCGTACTTTGAAAAAAGGAGATGAATATAGGGTATATACCTACAAATCCAATTTTAATGGATTGTATGGTGTCGGATCAGGAAGCTTTGTGCAAAAAAATACAAAGATTAAATACGAAACACCTTCTAAGAAAAAATTAGAAATACTAACTCTTCAAAAGCTTTTCCAAGAAGCAAGACTAAAACAATATAGTATTACACAAGGCACTTATACAAAACAAGATATACTTACACTTTTTAATACTAATTTCACAGATGAGTTTACTTCACAATTTATATCTAGTAGCATGTTGAAAAAAGAAATCAATGGTGTAACACATTATTACTTCCCAACAAATACGGATCATATTAACACTAGTCTTTTTGTAGAAAATAGCTTTAGTTGGACAGAACAAACAATCATCACATACGATCAAACAACTACTATAGATAAGGATAACAAAAAAGGTATTCACGATTATGTAAAAATCAGCGAATACCAAAAAGGGAATGATCTCGTAAAACCTCATACCTATACGATCGTATTATTAAAATTGGAGAATGGAAGCTATAAAATTGTAGACATTCAAAAACAATTTGGTACATCGAAGTAAAATTGGAGATGCTCCAATTTTAGTTATGTTTCTTTATACCCTCCATTACAGCAGCTGAAAATACATTTTCAGCTGTTTTTTTGTGTTATCTCATTTAAAGACCACAGCTTTGCAGTTACTAGATTTTATTTTTTCTGAGACTAGAATGTTTTAGAACAACAAATAAAATAGTCCGCCAAAGATGGATATGGAAAGAAAAATTTCACTATAGATTTGTGTGTCTTTATGCACCTCCCCTATGGCCAATCCAACCACTGGACTCAGGAATAAATTATCTGTGCCTTATTTAGAAATTTATACATTAGCGGAATATCTGCGCTATTCTCTAAGCTCTCAAAACCCAGTCTTTTATAAAAGTCTGTCTCCTTGAGGTCATTTGTTATTAGCATTACCAATTCTACGTTTAAAATCGCTAGTTGCTGCATCATTTTTTCTACAAACGCTTTTCCTAGCCCTTTTCTTTGCCACTCTTCAATAATATTAATAAAGTGACCAGTAGCTACTAATCCGTGAATACTTTCTATTGCACATATGTTCTCTAAGTTTATCAATGCATTATATAAATTATATGAGATACAATCTGCATCAAAACAAGCTTCCGAATACGAGCTCCTAACAGGGTTAAAAAAATAGATTGATGCTTCCCCAATAGTTATTGCCTGTTCCACTCCTTCCGGGTAAATGCTACACGTGGCATGAACATTAAATAAAGAAGTCCCTTCCTCCATATTTAAACTAAAATCAACATAAACATTTGTATCTTTCAATGAATATTCCTCCTGTTTAATGAAAAAAGGATAACTTTTAAAGTAGAATTAGTTATTTCCTCCCCATTAGCGTTTATAGCATTTTCCAATACTTAGTACCCATTGTATTAGACATAAAGTAATATTAATAGTAATAAATCTTGAAAAAATTTAACTGTGATGATAATAAATTACCATAACAATTGCTAATTTCATTAATTTATAGGAGCAAATAGAATAAACTTTAATAATTTTAGCAACTCGTTGTAACTAAATGAGCTATGTCGAAAGGAAGGTTACATGTATTTAGTAGTATTAGGATCTTTCAACTCATAAAAAAAAGGCATTGCAGAGATTTCTCACTACAATGCCTTCTTATTCTCGTTTCTAATTTTTTTATACTTTCGATGATACTTTGACACAGGGACTAAGGAAGTCTCATTGGTTAATTATCAGATATTTTTTAATAATAAAGGGACTATTTCTCTTCCCCTACTCTACATTAAGAAACTTGCATAGTATGCCTACATTTTGGATAATTGCCACAACCATAAAATAAACCGAATTTCCCTTTCTTCATAGTCAGTTCTCCACCACATTTTGGACAGATATTTTTATAATGTTTTTCTTCTCTGTCTCTACCTTTTCCTTACGATTCTTTTTTATAGCTTGTACATGCTGCTTCTTGACTTGTTTTTTTTCTTTTTCGTCTTTAATTAGTAATTTCTCAAGGCCACGGTTGATTTTTTGTAATTCAATGCTACTTATTCTATGTAAGTTCTTTTCTTGAATTACTTCAAGCAATTGTGGAAATTGTATGACTCTAGCAGATTTAAACTCATTTTTGAATTTGAAGGTAGATTGTTTAGAAAATGCAATAATTGAATAGATAAATTCGAAGTTCTCTATTGGGATTTGATTTTTTATTGCTTGTATGTGACCATAATTTTGCCAAATAGGGTTGAACAGTTTTTCTTTCCGTTTATATATCACCTGAGTCCAATATCTTTGTTTTTCATCTCCGAATATCCAACCTTCATAATGTTTAGTCTCGATTACAAAAATACCAAACGGAGAGGTAACGACATGATCTACCTGGGTTGTTCCCCCAGCACCATTTGGCACATATAGATCATGATATATAGAATAATTCGAACCTAAATTACTTAATAATTTGTTTACCTTCCATTCTCCTACCGCACCTTTTATCGTTGGATACTTTACTTTCACTAAAATCATTGCAGCTATTATTAATATAGGCAATAGAATAGGAATCCAAGTAAGTAGTACAAATAAAACAATAGAACCCACTGCTATTAAATGTCTCTTTTTCATTTTAAGCATATTAGTTCACTCCTTTTACGTTCCATCCTATAAGATAGTATTCTCCAAAAAAGGACAATCACCTCTATTTTTATAGTTCATTTTTATCAGTTCTTAAGACACAAATCATTTTCCCTACAACAAAAAAACACCGAATATGCAAATTCGGTGGCTTATCTCTATTAATTTCTACAATAAGTTGCTGGTCACAAATCTGTTCCTAACACTTAGGATTAGCTTAGTTTCGGTAACAATACTTCTATGCTAGTTCCGACATTAACTTGGCTTGAAATCTGAATAGAACCTTTGTGTGCTTCTATAATACTAAGGCTTATAGTCATTCCTAGACCAATTCCTTTTTCTTTTAAGCTATAGAACGGGTCACTAATGTGTTGTAAATCACTTTCTTCCATTCCACAGCCATTATCCTCGATTTTAACGGCAAAATATTTCTCATTCTTCTCGTATATGGAGATATTGACTTCCCCATTTGTTGAGATTGCTTCTAAAGCGTTTTTCACTATATTTATAAACACTTGTTTTAATTTACTTTCATTGCAGTATGTATTGAATTGTTCTAGGTCCGTAACGTTTATTTTCGTTTTTTGTTGGGATGCTTCTATTGAAAACAATTGAACTACTTCTCTTACAATTGTATTTATGTTTTTATTAGCAAAGATAATGTCTGTTGGTTTTGCAATCATTAATAGTTCGTTCACAATGCTATTAATTCGATCAATTTCATTCACTAACAGGTCAATATGCTGATCGAGTTTAATGGTGTTCTCTTGTCCCATTTGCAAATATCCTTTCATAATTGCAAGAGGATTTCGTATTTCATGAGCTATACCTGCAGATAGTTCACCTAATGCAGACATTTTTTCGGATTGTCTTAACTTGCTCTCTGTTTCTTTTAAACTGGTTATATCTCTTCCAATAACGACCAATCCTTTTCTGGAACCATCATTATTAAAAATAGGCACTTTAAATGCATCGAAAATTTTATTGGAACCATCTCTCAAAGGAATTGTTTCTTCGCATCGACTTACCTTTCCAGCCTTCCACGCATCTTCGTCCGTATCGATACAATAAATCAAAGCATCGTGATAAAAATCTGTATGTTTTGCCATCTCTTTATCTGTTTTACCTTTATAGTCGATGCCTTCAAGTTCGAATAACTGAGCACCAAATTTATTTATTTGAAGCCACTTTCCTTCCCCATCTTTAAATGAAATGAAGTCTGGCATCGTATCAATTAACAAAGAAAGTTTCTCTTTTTCTTCTTCAATTTGCTTGGAATCCCTTAAGTTCTTTATTAAAACAAATAAAAGAATAGCTGTAAGGAGAACGAACAAAAAATCATTGAATTTCTCCAGAAAGACAATTTTTTCATCCGAAAAGTTAGAAATGCTTAAGAAATAATCAGTACCAATAACCCAAATAGGTCCTATTATTACATATAAAAACGGTATTATTCGGAAAAAATCAGTTTTGCTTTTCATTGTTCTGGCCCCTTAATGCGATTGGTAATCTAATTATGTTTAGTTATATTGTCACATATAACCCTAGATTCAGCAACATAATACAAGTGAGTATTATATCGATATAAATTGTTAAAATATTCCTTCGTTTATTACCTTCATAGATATATAGTAGGCTCGAATTTTAAAGAGTAAAAAAGTACCAACCCAAAAAAAGGTTAGCGCTTTTTACATATGCTTAAAACAAATGGTTAATAATCGGAAACTCTGTTGGGACGTGTTTTAATTTATCCTAGCAATCTGGAGAAATCCCTTGCTTTTCACACATTAGTGTTTATAACAAAACTTGTCGCGCTACCTCTTTTTGTTCAATAAGTTCTATAAAAAGGAGCTTTAATTCCTCCTTGGATCGACGCGCCTATTTTTCCACCTAGTGAAATTTAATTCTTGCTAGTGGTAACTGTTTTTAATATAATTAAACTTAAAAACTAATTATTTAGAATTTTTTTATTATTAATAGTTAGTAGTTTTAATCACGTTGATTGTAGCGCTAGGCGATGCCTGAAGCAGAAATCAACCTCGTTCGGATTTTATGATTGAATATTCTATTATGAAATTGATTCTAAAAAATATAAATAAGTAAAGGATGTTTTAAAGTGTTTATTCACAAATTGCTAGAGCGTCTCGGGAATGATAAAGTTAGCCAAAATGAAAACGAATTGTTCCGTCATAGCCATGATGAATCTTTTCATCCACCAGTAGAGCCAGATGTCGTCTGCTTTCCCACAGGACGAGAAGATATTGAAGTGATTCTGCAGGTAGCACGCGAGCATAAAGTACCTGTAACACCATTTGGTGCAGGGTCTGGTTTAGAAGGACAAGCAATTCCAATTCAAAAAGGTATTTCTATTAACTTTGAAAATATGAATAATGTCATAGAGTTTTCACCCGAAGATTTAATAATTACCGTACAACCAGGTATTACACGATTACAGTTAAATAAGTTCGTAAATCGACATGGCTTAATGTTTCCAATCGATCCAGGTGCAGATGCAACGATTGGGGGAATGGTAGCTACTAATGCGAGCGGTACGACAGCAGTTCGCTATGGATCTATGAGAGATCAGCTACTCAATTTAGAAGTTGTTTTGGCTGATGGAACAGTAATTCATACAGGCTCACTTGCAAAAAAGTCATCTTCTGGCTACCATTTGACAGGTCTATTTGCTGGATCCGAAGGTACATTGGGCGTTATCACTGAAATTACCTTACGACTTCATGGGATTCCAGAACATACGATAGCAGCACGATGTACATTTAATACACCAAAAGAATGTGCTGAAGCCGCTCAGGCCATTTTACTAAGCGGGATTCCAGTCATGCGCATGGAGCTCGTTGATGCAGATAGTATTGCACAAGTGAATGCATATGGGGACTATAATCTTCCAGTTGCTCATTCCCTATTTTTTGAATTTGCAGGCATGATGACCTCGGTTAAGGAAGAAGCAAAGCTTGTAGAACAATTAATGCGCGAACTAGATTGTGACAACTGGGATGTCGCAAGTGGATCTAAAGAGCGGATGGAACTTTGGAAAGCACGCCATGAAATGTCCTATGCATACCAACATGTAAAAGGAATGGCCAATACAGGAGCAGATGTATGCGTTCCAATATCGAAGCTACCAGAACTTATCGTATATGCGCGTGAACTAATTGATGAAACCGGATTGACAGGAGGGGTGCTGGGGCACGTCGGCGATGGAAATTTCCATACAATTGTTCTTTATGATCCAAACGTGGAAGGCGAGTTTGAAAAAGCAGATTATACAAACGAAGCACTCGCAATAAAAGCAATCGAAGTTGGTGGAACATGTACAGGCGAGCATGGTGTCGGACTTGGTAAGAGAAAATTCCAGGAAAGAGAACATGGTGCAGCAGTTTCCATTATGAAACAAATGAAGCAAATATTCGATCCAGAAAGATTATTAAATCCCGGAAAAATATTTTTCGAAAATTAATCAATCATAAAAAGATCTGTTAGTAGTTTTTGCTAACAGATCTTTTTGCATTTGCATTACCAAAATAAAGGAAAATAAATTAGTGAGGAATTTTTTTTAAAATGACTATTTATGAAACCTTACACTTTCTTGCCAGTAAAAAGACAGAAATGTTGTTAACTCAACATTTCTGTCTTTTACTTTTTTAGCGAATATGCTTTATTGTCTAGACTAACTCAACAGTTACTAACGTCGATTCATATTCTGTTATTGCCTCATCTAACATTTGTAAACCTTCGTCAATTTGTTCTTTTGTCACAACTAATGGCGGAATCATTCTGATTACATCTCCATGGTTTCCACAGAGATAGAATAACACTCCTTTTTTTAGAGCCAGATCCAAGATCTTTAATAAACCTTCTCCATTAGGTTTACCTGTTTCAGGATTAATAACTTCAATACCTATCATTAATCCAACAGCACGAATATCCCCAAGTACGCTATGTCGTGCTTTTATTTTTTCAAGTTGTTGGACTGCATAACTTCCCATTTTTCTAGTGTTTTCAAGAAGGTTTTCTTCTTTCATAATTTCCAAAGTGGTCAATGCAACCGAGCATGCAATTGGATTGCCACCAAATGTAGTGCCGTGACTACCAAGTGGCCATTGCTTCATCAGTTCACTAGACGCAACTGTTGCGCTAAGCGGAAGACCTGATGCAATTCCTTTTGCTATTGCCATAATGTCTGGAGTAACATCGAATGTTTGCGCAGCAAACCATTCGCCTGTACGACCGAATCCAGTTTGCACTTCATCAAAAATTAGTAAAATTTGATGGCGATCACAAATTTCTCGTACTTTCTTTAACCAACCTTTAG
Source organism: Psychrobacillus sp. NPDC058041 (assembly GCF_042885655.1). NCBI lineage: Bacteria > Bacillati > Bacillota > Bacilli > Caryophanales > Bacillaceae > Psychrobacillus > Psychrobacillus sp. NPDC058041. The sequence continues at coordinate 422,978 of NZ_JBHVRO010000003.1, read as the reverse complement.
GTGGAACAACATAGCCTCCCTCTCCAAGAACAGGTTCTAAAATAACACAAGCTACTTCTTCAGGTGTTACTTGATGATTAAATAATGTTGTAAAGTCAGATTCCAATTTATTGATTACGTAAGTTTCAGGATCAACCCCTGGTGGGCATCCTTTAACATTTGCATAAGGTATTTGATATGTAAGCCCTGATGGTTGCATAAATTTACGATATTTACTTTTGGACGTTGTTACACTTAATGCACCTAATGAACGACCGTGAAACCCACCAGTAAATGAAACTACATAAGGTCGCTTCGTTACATACTTAGCAAGTTTAAGAGCACCTTCAATTGCTTCTGTTCCGCTATTTGCAAAGAAGAAGCAATCAAGATCTCCAGGCATAATTTCTGCAAGTTCATCTGCTAACTTCAAGATAGATTCATACATGATTACACCAGAAGGGCCATGTACTAAACCATCTGCAGCATCTTTTATCGCTTGAACAACTTTCGGATGACGATGACCGACATTTGTTACAGCAATACCAGATGTAAAATCTAGGTATCTCTTTCCATCTACTCCGAAGTAGTAACACCCTTCCTCTTTCACAACCGGTAGATTTGGGTGATCCTTAGCCATACTCGGAGCTAACCGATTTGGCATGTTTTTTAGTAGATGATCCCATTTGTTTTCCATAAAATTGACCTCCATAATCGAATTGCGACACCTAAATTAACTAGTCGGGGAGAGAATATCTATTTAATAGATTTCAAACTTTCTTCCCGAATAAGAGATAATAATTCCTCTTTGTAATTTCCGAATTTCACTGTGCTTTTCATATTGAAATCCCTTGGTCGTTCCAATGTAATCGGAATCTTTTTCTTTAATCGTCCAGGTCTTGCTGTCATTACATAAACGGAGTCTGCTAAAAAGATAGATTCATCAACATCATGTGTAATAAACAAAATTGTTTTTTTAGACTCCTCCCATGCTTTTAGTAATACTTCTTGCATGATAGTTCTAGTTTGGGCATCTAGAGCACCAAAAGGTTCATCCATTATTAATATTTTAGGGTCGTTGGCCAATGCACGAGCAATAGCAACTCTTTGTTTCATTCCTCCAGACAACTGGATAGGGTAATGTTTCTCAAACCCTGCTAAACCTATTAATTGTAAGTAGTGTCTTGCAAGATCATCCTGCTCTTTTTGAGGAACACCTTTTAACTTTAAACCAAATGTAATATTATCTTTAACATTTAACCATGGATACAAAGTGTAAGATTGAAAGACCATTCCACGATCAGGACCAGGTCCATTAATTTCTTGCCCATCTAAGAGAACCTGACCTGAAGTTGACTCTTCTAAGCCCGCTACAATGCGTAATATGGTTGATTTTCCGCAACCAGAAGGTCCTAAAATGGTTACAAATTCTCCATCTTCTACAGTAAAAGAAGTCTTTTCGAGTGCTACTGTTTCTCCAGACTTGGTTTTAAATATTTTGCCGACGTCTTTAATTTCTAACTTTGGTGTGATGATCTTAGGAATAGCAATTCCTTGTGTTTTCAAGTCGGAACTTTCTGTTGTCATGTCTAGTTTCTGTGATACCATATTAAAAACCATCCTTTCTCATCCAAGAAAACGAAGCTCGGTAAATGGATTTAAACATGATATCAGTAATAAGCCCCAATAAACCTATTATCAATATGCCTACGATAATTTTATCTGGTTGCAGAAAACGAGAGGCTTGCATAATCATATGTCCCAAACCGCTGGATGCTCCCACAATCTCTGCTACTACTAAATAAGTCCAAGCCCATCCGAAAGTAATACGAAGTGTGTCCACAATTCCTGGTAAAGAAGCAGGGAGAATCACTTTTGTGAAAATTTGGGCATTCTTAGCTCCTAATGTATAGGAGACATCTATCAGATCGTTTTGTACATTCTTTGTAACATCCATCACCATAAGAGTTAGTTGAAAAAACGTTCCTAAGAAAATAACAGACATTTTTTCTGTCTCACCAAGCCCAATCCATAATATTAATAACGGGATAAATGCTGAAGCAGGCATATAGCGGATAAAACCAATAATTGGTTCAAAAGCGCCTTCCATAATTCGTAACGATCCCATAAGTATTCCTAAAGGTATCCCGATTAACGCAGCAACTAGAAATCCAGTAAATACTCTTGAAAAGCTGATGCCGATATCAGAAAAGATCTCTCCGCTTACAAACAACTTTGTGGCTGTTGCTAACACTGTCGTTGGGGTAGGTAAAAATAATGAATTAACTAACCCGCTATAACTTAAGAGTGACCATAATCCAAGAACAACAAGAAACGTGATGAAACCAACTGAAGTATAAATTTTCTTTGGTATTTCTTTTTTAGGAGTAAACCACTTTTTTGCCATCAAAACCCCTCCATTCTATACATCTTTGTGGAATAGTGTCGTTAACGTTTACTTTAAACGTTAACGACACCTCTACTCCTTATTTTAGAAAGCTAGGATCGATTAGATCTTCTGCTTTAACGTCTTTCTCAATCACTTTTTGATCTTTGTAAAACTGAATAGCATTTTCTGTCGATTTATAAATAGATCCTTTTTTACCATCTAGACCAAATAAGTTGTCATTGTCTTCTTTTGCTAAAAATTTCAATCCAGTTTCAGTTGCTTCAAACTCTGCTAAGTCAATACTAAGGCCTTTTGCCATTATTTCATTTGCTTCTTTTTTATTATTCTTCCAATAATCCATCGCTTCGCCCATTGCTTTTACAAATGCTTTAATATCTTCAGGGCGGTTTTTGATAACATCTTCTTTAAAAGAAATAGTGTCGGTGATAATTCCAGGTAAATCTTTAGTTGTTAACAATACTTTCCCGTTTGCTTGTGCTCCTTTAGTTAACCAAGGTTCCCAAGTAACAGCTGCATCTACTTGTCCAGCTGCAAACGCCGCACCTGCATCACCTGCTGACATTTGTATGACTGTTACGTCCTTTTCAGTTAGTCCACCTTGAGCTAAAGCAGTTAATGCAAGCAGTTGACTTGTCGAACCTACTTCAAAGGCCATTTTCTTCCCTTTTAAATCTTCTACACTATTAATATCATTTTTTACAAGAATTCCATCGCCGCCATAAGAATCGTCCAATAACCAAACAACTTTAACTGGAATACCAGCACCAGCAAGCGTTATTTGTACGTCTAGCGCAGTTGCCATACCATCCACTTTACCGCCAGCTAAAGCTGCTTTACGCTCCCCTAATCCTTCTACAATAGAAAGTTCAACATCTACCCCATTTTTTTCAAAAAAACCTTTTTCCTTAGCTAAAAAGAGCGGACCATATCCAGTCCAAGTCGGAAGTGTCACTTTTAACGGCTTTGATACTGTCTCGTTTACAGCGATTTTACTTTCCTCCTTACCACAAGCCGCCAACACGATTAGTAATAGAAGTGAACATACAACCAATGACCATTTCTTCAATCTAATTCCCCCAATTATTTTGAATGTAAAAGTGCTTATTCCATTTTGTTCCTTTAAATTTTCGACCTCTTCTTTATCGCCCCCTCTCTAAGCCAATTTGATATTATTCGATTTCCTTGTCTAAAGATGTAGAATACTTTTTTAACTTACGGACGACAGAAGGTTGACTAATTCCTAATACATGAGCCATTTCCGTAGTAGTCTTGTAACGCTTTTGTGTATTCAATAGTACTTTCTTTTCAACAAATTCCAATATATGAGGTAAGCTTTGCCCGTCCAATTCAATACCAATTTGTTCCCCTTCTAAAGGTTGGTATTGTAGTGGCAAATCTTGAAGAGTGATTAAACTCGTATCACTCTCAATTACAATTCGCTCAATTACGTTTTTTAACTCACGGAAGTTTCCTTTCCATTCAAGTTGAAGGAGATGGATATAGACATCATCCGCTAGTTTCTTGTTGTATTTATATTTCACATTTAACTCTTGTAAATAAAGAGAAATAGCTTTTTCAAGATCTTCTGGTCTTTCACGTAATGGTTTCAACTCAATGGATGCAATATGAAGTAAGTAGAAAAGATCTTCTCGGAATTTTCCTTGATGGACGAGTTCTTCCAATGGTATTTCACTAATGGCAATAATTCTAGTAGTTGTTTGCTTGTTTAAAAGGGTAAAAAGGATTGCTTGGGCAGCTATTGACAGTTGGTCAATTTCCTTTAATACGAGAGAACCACCCGATGAAAGAGAGAGATAACCTTGAGATTTAGCGTCTAGTTGACCAGTGAAAGCGTTTTCTAAAATGGAGTCCGGTATAGAGCCACAATTAACTTCAATGAAAGAACCTTCACTGTAATTGCTTTGTGCATGAATAAACTTAGCTAAGGATGTTTTTCCAACGCCATGTTCACCTTGAATGACAATCGGTACATCAAGACGTGCCACTTTAAGGGCTGTTTTTATGGCACGTGCTGAAGAGTGGCTTTCCATAATAGTTCCATCAATTTGAATATGCTGATCTCGTAAGTGGGCAAGTTCCTCTTTTACTTTGGACATTTCAGTTTCTAAATCTTGCAAGTACTCTTTCATAACGATTAGTTCAGAAAGTTCGTAAGAATAACTAATAACAAATTCGACTTCGCGCTGTTCATTAAAAAGTGGTATACCTGTTATCAATACTTTTCTTCCAGATGGTGTCATTTGAACTGTCACAATTTTTTTCTTCTTTTCGACAACTTCAGGTGTAATAGCTGGTGAGAAAATACCCTGAGCTTGTAAGTCTAAAACCGATTTCCCTAAAAGTTCAGAAGGGGTCATACCATAATGTTCACCACTAATTTGGGTAACTTTAATTATTTTTCCTTCACGTGAAGTTATAATGATATCTTCGTCATAGGTATCAATAATTTCTTCCACGCTATTTGGAAGAAAATGCATAGACCTCATACTTGCCCTCCTTTATTCATTCTTGTATAAGACTATACAATATTGAATAATCCAATTGCAAGTAAAATTTAAATTATTCTAATAATTTAAATAAAAAATATTTCTTTTAATAAAATTGGAGAAAAAATGAATCGAAATAAAAAAGAACTTGATTACAATAAATGTAATCAAGTTCTTTTTTTTAAAATCTATTGTTCAAAGACAAAAAGTCGAGAACTATGAAACGTTCAAACCCAGCATTCTACAGTTCAAAATGACAAACCATAAATGTAAAAGTAATAAACTGTAAATACCCAATTTTACCATCGGTTTCCTGAAATCGGAATAATAAAAAGACTTTATCCAAATTATCAGAATAAAATAGTTGTTATAAATAGAATCTACTTCGCATACACAAAAACCATACTTTCTATACATAAATAGACCCAATCCAATAAAAGTACCGAGTCTATTCGTATAGATTTATTGAGAATTTACTTTTTTGTAAATGTGAATATACCTCCTACACTTTAATCAGTGGTGGAGGTATTATTGGTTGTAAAGAATCTTGAATTGTAGTCAATTGTCAGAATAGTTTAGAATCGTTTTTGTCACAGGGACGCGTTAACGTTTTTTTGACGTGTTTTAATTTATCCTAGCAATCTTAACACTACGCTTAGTTTTAGTAGACCAGATGACGACTGGAATAAGCATTAATGACAGTAGACCTCCAGCAAGTGAGAGGGTTGCGTAACTAGTTTGTGCTGCAACAATTCCAGAAAGTACACCTCCAGAAGCACCAGCAAGTGCAACCAAGACATCTACCGTTCCTTGAGTCTTTGCGCGAGTGGATGGCTGCGTAGAATCCACGATAAGGGCTGTGCTACTAATCATACCAAAGTTCCACCCTAGGCCGAGCAGAGAAAGTGCGATAATAAGTACTACCAAGGAATCTCCTGGAGCCATAGCTGCAACAATACCAGCAGCAAGTAAAGTAGCGCCTGAAGCAATTGTCATGACAACCCTCCCTAACTTGTCAACAAGCATGCCCGTCAACAGTGAAGGTAAATACATAGCAGCAATATGGAAACCGATCACCATCCCAATATCATTTAAATCATGACCGTGATGCCCCATATGCACAGGCGTCATCGTCATAATCCCAACCATAACAATCTGGGTAATAACCATGACAGTTGCACCCAAAAAGATACCTCTCTGGTTTACAGGCATAAGGTCGGAATTTATTTCTAAAGAATCGGTAGCACTCGCTTCCTTTAGATTGGTCATAGCTTTAGAAACGTTCAAAGGATCCGGACGCAATAAAATCAGAAGCACCAACCCGGCAATTATATAAGCGGCAGCCCCCAATATAAATGGTCCAGCTAGTGCAGGTACACCTATTGAGACTGCAAACTTCCCCATCACCCCAACCAAGTTTGGACCTGCAAAAGCACCGAAAGTAGTGGAAACCATTGCAATACTTATAGCTGTTCCTCTCTGTTTCGAAGTTGCCAAATCCGTCCCCGCATAGCGAGCTTGTAAGTTTGTAGCCGAGCCTGCTCCATAAATCAGCAGTGAAGCAAAAAGAAAGAAAATATTATCACTTAATGCGGCAATCACTACGCCGATTGCCCCAACTCCTCCAGCTAAAAATCCTGTCGCGAGTCCTGAGCGGCGACCGTACCGTTGTGACAACTTACCAACTATTAATGCTGCTCCCGCAGATCCTAACGTTAACAGTGCAACTGGAACTCCAGCAAAGCTGTCTGTACCGAGCATATCCTTTGCGAGAAGAGCCCCAACCGTAATACCTGCTGCAAGTCCTGCTCCTCCAAAAATTTGTGAAATGACCACAATCCATAAAGTCCGTCGGTACAGATTCTGAAGCTTTTCGGGTGAATCTATGTATTTCTGTACCAAATCCGACTGGTTTTCATTGCCATCTGATTCGTTCTGTTTTTGTGACATAAGTATCTCCTTTTTCAAAAAAATTTTGTAGAGCATCTACAAACGTTGCAGCCCATAATGTAATGTATAGATGAGTTCAGTTTTAATGAAATACGATCTATAGGCATTCAATTACGCTCTTAATGCTCTGTTTCATAATAATGTTGTTCACTCAATCTCTCTATTCTATAAATAGAGTCGTATTTTTATAATAACAAAAATTCCAGGGACACGTTTTTAATGTACTATAGTATATGCTCCAAAGACGTCCCCTTGAACGACGATATCGCCATTTTCTGCTGAGTAGAAATCTACGATTGTTGAATCTGGAAGTATTTTTTGTGCCTTTGCTCCAGTTGTTTTGGCAAACGACTGCTTATCCGATTCATCTAATCCTTTCCAAGCATTTTCTTCAAGATAGATATCTACTTGATAGTAAGAACCAGTATGTTCGACTGACACTTCAGTAATTAGACCATTTGAGTTATCAACTAATCCTTGTAGTTTTACGTTTATGTCGTCTACCATTTCTTCTTCTGCGTCTCCATATACGACAGGTAATGCGAATGTTGACCAGTTGATAGCATATATAATACCTCCCACTATAATGATCCCAACGAATATCCCCAAAATCTTACTTTTCACTGCATTTCCTCCAAAAAATAATGAATTTAATTACTCAATACTTAAATTACTCTTTAAAGACCAAAAATTTGTACTATTAAATTCTACTGTATTCTTATTGAATAGGTAACCTTTTTTTGGGGGAGAGAAGTTTTGTTATATCCGCAGATGCATATTTTTAAGTGGGCATTATTTGTCGCTTTTTTTCTGACAAGGTCACGACGTTACCTTACTATCTCTAGCTTTAACCTTTACAGGAAGAGATACTTCTGTCCCTCTCCTCCCAACACAGGGAAGCTTTTTTAGAGCACTAAAAAACAAGGTGCATAAAACACCTTGTTTTTTATTCTATATGACAGTATCTTTATTTGAATTGCAGTTAATTATCAGAATTGTTTCTATCACAGGGACGAGCTTTAGCAGTGACGCATTTTTGCTAGAGCTTGCTCTACTTCTTCTAATACAGTAATATTTCTTACTAACGCTTTTTGAACACTTGTCAATGCTTCATATGCTGCACGTGCCTCTTTTATTTGTGCTTCATGTACAACATTTACATCAACTGCTGCTGGAAGTTCTCCGATTAAAAATATCACAACACTTGCTGCTTGTTCATTTATTGCTTTATCTTTAACTACTTCAAAAGCTTTCTCTGCATTAGTTAGTCTAGTAATATCGACCATTGCTTTTTGAGCGGTTGTTAACTTTTCATATGCTGCTCGTGCCGCGTAGATGGCTACTCCATCACTGACATTTACTTTTGATGATATTGGAAGAGCATTTATCAATATAGTCACCATTCTTGCAGCTGCATTATTTGAAGAGGTTCCATCATCGGCATCTGTGTTCTTTTTATCATTCTCACTAGGAGTTACAAAATTGGGAGGAAAGATGACTAATCCAGCTGCCTTACTAGCACTCTCCATTTCTTTTATTAGCTCCCTAATCATAGGAAAGGAATCTACTGTTGGTAACTTCTCTATTAACGGAATTATAGTTTTTAATGTTTTATTCGCTTCTTTTGTATTACCTAGAGCCGTTAGAGTTTCGGCTTCTTTTACTTTCTTATAAATTGTTACAGGAACATTTAATTGATCTAGTTTCAAGTTGGCTGGTTTTTTATACTGTTCTATTAGTAAATCCCTTGTAACTTTTCCTGTAAAACGGTAAAGAATATCCGTGCGGGTATTAAGTTGTACGGATAATTTTTGATATGCTCTTTCAAGTTCCACCCAATCTTTTTCAGATTCAGCTTGTTTTATCTCGTTCATGATAGGGTTCAGGTATTTATCAACATAATTGAATGCATCAATATAAGGTATGAGTCCTTTTGTTAATTTTTCATTATACAAAGTATCTAACTCTTTTAGTATCGCTTCCTTGTTTGACCTATCTGACTTTATAACCAAACTTCTGGCATTTTGGTAGTGTTCTTTCGCCATTTTCAACACTTGATATAGTTCTCGACTTGAAACAATTCTTCCGTTCTCCGCCGGTTTAACATAGGCATTTGCTGCTTCATTCATGTTAATTTTCGCTCTATCAATCGTTTCTTGTAAGGAATTATTAGCGAAACTTACATTTGAATTAGTTAGTAAGGATGCCACTAACACTACTGCTACAACAGACTTCTTCAACTTTTTCTTTTTCATGACTCACCTCCAAAGTAATTATCATGATTAAAGCTTTTGCCTACTTACCTTACTTTATAACCAAGAATATCCTTTATCAACACAATTAGAACGACAATTCACAACATTAAAATAATAAAAGTCACATTACCGCTTTTCCCATCTTTTTTTAGAATGAATAAAATTGATTGATTGCCAACAATCTATCCATTTTTTTGTCGTAATCTTTAATATTGCATCTAAAAAAGGCATTACCTCGTCTAAATTTTGTCGTTAATTTTTTCTACTAGTCAATTGGTTATCTTAGATATTTAAAACAAAATAGTAATCTATATAAAAAGAAAAGCCTCTCAATCTATTTCTCGATCAAGAGACTTTCCCTGTCTTAGTTAATATAACTTTGTTTCAAATTCTACTATTAGTACAAAATTTGCTCCTAGTCATGAAAAACATGTCTAGGAGCGAATTTGTACTAAGCTTTTTCATTTTTTAATCAGGACAACATTTGAAGTTGTATATGACACCAGGACGCTTTTCATTCAATTCTGGCGGATTTCCTTTTTTTGATCATGTATGCTAGATAGTATATAAAAGTGAATTGTTTCTGACACAGGGACGCGTCCCTCATGAAAAATACCTCCTACATTTTGTACAACCAAGTGTAGGAGGTATTATTTGTTATAATGAATCTAGAATTATAGCCAATTGTCAGAGTCGTGTAGAATTGTTTCTATCACAGGGACCGTTATTATTTTTATTGATTTGCAGTGCTTGCAGTGTACCCTGGATTTTTATACCATCTATTGTTTGCGTCATTAACGTATGCTTGAGCCGCATGATTGGCTGCAGTTTCTAAATTTTTCTTAGCCATATCTACTTCATGGTCAACAGTGTTATTAATGTCTGTTACAGCTTTATTGATAAATTCATTCTTAGCTTCTCCAATTCTCCAGGAAAGGTTATTATATCCTTCTTGAATTTCCCTATTACCTCTTGGAACTGCAGTATTGTTAATAAATTCATAAATTTGTCCATCAGCCTCAGTTAGTTGTCTATTAACTTCACCTGCAATATTACCCTGTTGAGTATTTGAGGTTGCTTGTACTTCCAAGCCTGCCCATCCAGCCATTTTAGTAATTACTGGCTGAGTTACATCTCTCAAAAAGTCACCAAACCACTGATTATTTGCTGCAGCTGCTGCACCTGTACCACCTGCTAATAAACTTACCGATAATGCCCCAACAATTACTTTACCTTTTACGCTGCTAAATAATTTCATGAATAATTCCTCTTTTCGCTTTTGTTTTTTTATAAAAAGAGTACATTGTACTCTGTTCTACCCACTATTCTTCATTGTCAATTCTCATCGACTTCAATTGAATATTCTGTTTCAGTCGTTACTGGTTCTAAAAGGTTATCCTCTTCATTTACTGTTTCATTTTTGTTTTCATTATTGAGTTCACTTTCTTCGTTGCCATCGATATCATTCTTAGGTTTAAGGGCTTCTTCAATTGCAGCTTTACCTTGCTCGATTTCAAGATTTGTTTTATTTGTAATATCTAACTTACTGGCTTCGCTTTCTTTTTCCATAGAAGCCTGCAATTCAGCTACTAATAAATTATAGTAATCTTCTAATTCTCTTTCTGCTCTTGCTTCTTCTTGCTCTTTCCAAAGAATCAGCTCTAAAGAAACATCTTCTCGTGTTTCTTGCACTAATGCAGCTATTTGATCTGCATAATATTCACCTCTCTTTTGGACATGTTCTTCTACATCCAAAAGAATAGGGTTAAGTATAGAAAACATCATATCTTTAATGTAGTCGGTAGGGCTTTTTTCATTTGCTAAAGCTGTACCACCAACTGTCAAACATATTACTATTGCAATTAAGGTAATAACCTCTTTCAAAGGAGTTTTTATATGCCCTCCCCCTTTCACTTTTAACTAATGTTAATTGAAGATTGGGTAACAATTTAATCAGATTCAAAATGGAATCTCTAATGAAAATTTCCTTACTTGCTCTGCTCTTCACCGTTTTTCGAACTACTTTCAGTATAGGTATATGGACATTAACAATCCTCACTCTTTTGGGTGATTTTCAGAAACCGTTTGTCTACTATGGTTTTCTACTTTAGTTTAAAGTCTGTATACTTTCGTACCAGAGCTATTCTAGTTTTCAGGTACCGCATTATCCTATTTGTTAAGATAGATGTCGCCTTTTTAACTTGAAAGTCAAACAATTTAATCGCTCCACTACTTTATACATTCAATTCTAGGAGGTATTATTGTTTATGAGGAATCTGGAATTGCAGTAAATTATTAAAATAGACTGGATTTTTTTCACAAGAAACCGTTTTAAGGAGTGATACATTTCAGTGGATATAAAAGAAATATTTAGTTTAATAATGAGAGAGGTATTTCCTGCTTTTGTAGGGGCAATTGTTGGTCTTTTCATAAGTCTGATATTTGATGATAGTTTAAGAAGCATGAAACGGAATATAAAAAGAAAATATAAACGACTTTTTAGTGAAAAGAATGAGAATAAGTCTGATTTTTTTAGTATTGGCAATGTCCCAACTAGTTTTTTTGTCATTGACGGCGATGGTCAATCTGTGTTTAAGCCAAGCAATATTGAGTGTAGAGTAACTACTGATTCGATACAATTGCCACCTGAACTTGAAGTACTAAAACAAGAGTTTGCAGCAAAAGAACGAGAAAAGGAATTAAATGGTCTAGATTTCAAATGGAATGGACCCTTATTTGGATTAGAACGATATAGAAATAGCAGAAAAAACGGAAAGGAAGAAATGTCTGTATTATTTAACTTCTTTAATACAGATTATTATACCTTCCTTGCAACTAACATGCAGTTAAATAGAAAACTGAACAATACAGGGAAAACAATTGATGAAACATATATTCCAAGAAATCAATTGGAAAAATTACAGCCGATTCTAGCTAACGGATTTGGAGTGGTCCTAGTGATTATTACATCCGATGAAAATATTATATTGACTACGCGAACAGTTAATAGCGGTCCTCGAAAAAGTCAATTGGATATAAGTGTTGTTGAAGGGGTCCACCCTGTATTAGACCGTCACTCTGAAAATGATGGACCAGATTTATACAACACTGCTATTCGAGGAGCTTACGAAGAATTAGGAGTTAGTATTGATCGGAGCACCATAAATTTCCTTGGCTATGGAATTGATTTAGATTTTTATCAATGGAATATAATTGGCTATGCTCAAGTTGCTGAAACTGCTAAAGAAATTCGAGAGATTAGAAGTAGAGGCACCTCAGGTAAATGGGAAAACACTTTACTTACTTTCAAAAACTTCACAACAAAAGATCTTGCTGAAACAATTACTACTGAAGCTATCTGGTCTACGGCAAAAGTTGCACTTTATTGGACGGGGGTCAGGGAACTAGGTAAAAAGAAAATAGATCGCTCTTTGTCTAAAGTAATGAAAATGTAAGAGTCCGATAGTCACATATGCAAGCATAGACTATTGAAAATGTAAGTTTTCATGGCGTCATTCATTGCAAAAAATGTAATAACTTGATGTATCCTTCTTAATTCTTAGCTGTTTTATGTATAGTTAGTTAAAGAATCACCAGATTTTATCCATTCTCTTTGACTATTTTCATGTAATTGATTAACTGTAGTCTATTTACAAAATAGAGCAGAATTGTTTTGTATCTATTTAACATTGTAGGGACACATTTTTGAACATAAAAATAAATAAATAAATAAATAAATAGGAGGTAATAATCATGGCAAGGGGAGATCAATATTTAGCTTTAAAATTTTTTTTGATTAATAATGGACAAGATGAAATTACTCTGGATTTTAAGGATATAGAAGAAATTATTCAACATAAATTACCTATTTCTGCATCTAAACACGCTGAATCATGGTGGTCAAATAATTATGACCATTCTCAAGCTATCTCATGGATGGACGCAAATTATTATACAGATTATGTTACAGAGTCATATAAAAAAGAAATAATTGTATTTAAAAAGAACATTTAGATGATTAGAATAGAAGAATAGTAGCTGAAGAAATCATTTCGGCTGCCTTCTCCTTTTCTAGAACATGAATAGTCAATTAAAACCTTCATGTGCATCCTACTGCGGGATTTAATTACAGGGACATGTCAGTAAAAACAAATACCTCCTACACTTTATTCATTCAAGTGTAGAAGGTATTTTTGGTTATACTAAATCTAGAATTGTAGTCTATCAGAATTCTTTCAAACATAGGAACGCTGTTTAAGCGTTTTTTTGTATTTTTTCATGTCAAGGACAGACTTTGATGTTGAGCCAAATTATAAAATTGCTTTTATTCCTTTTCTTTTAACCTTTGTCTTTCATCACAAAATTTTCGATACACCGCATCTGACTTGCCTTCCAATCTTTCTTCTTGAAAAACATTTTCATAAATTTTAATCATATAAGAAAACCAAAAGACGTCAACTACTGCAGTGTCGACAAAAAACAAGATGCACTAAACATCTTGTTTTTTTGTGTCATATTTCCTACATAATTGCTCCTTTTTTTGGAATTGCATAAAATTATCAGAATAGTATGGAATTGTTTTTTACATATCTCTTTTAGGGACGTACTTCAACGCGTTCAGTTCTATTCGTTATGTGATGTTTTTTACATGCGTTTCTTTTATACTAAATTACCTATTAACAAATTGGTAAAATAGACTTATAATAAGGTAAAATATAACGACAAAAAGGATAGAAATAAACTGAAAGGAATTTCAGAAATATTATTTATTCCTAAAATCAATTATGTTCAATAAAATAACCTCTTTATAAAAACTTAGAAAAGAAAGGGATTTTTCTAGTGTTGAAAATTGTTATATTGCTGATGTTAGTACTTATAATAGTATGTTATAAATTAAACTCAATGCGTGTTGAGTTACAACAAGTAAAACATTTAAATCCGATGTTACAAACAGTGGATAATTCAAAAGATATCCTTTATTTCTGTGAAGTAAAACCAAAGTTAAAGTATCGATATTTAAGCCCTGTAGTAGAAAATTTTTTAGGTATTAATTCATTAGAAGAACATCTTAAAAATCCAGATTATTTCTATGAGATAATCCATCCTGATGATTATGGTATCGCTGCGGAAAAACTATCTGGTAAGATTGATTATAGTAAACCTATCGTAGTTAGATTGAGAAATAACGAAGGTAAATACATATGGTTTGAAGAATACGCTGCACCTATTTACGAAAATGGTGAACTCGTTGCTATACAAGGAGTTTTTAGAAATATTGATGATAGGATTTTACTGCAACAACAACTGGAATATAAGGTTACTCACGATGCATTAACAGATGTTTATAATCGTGAACACTTTGAAAGTCAGCTTCAGAAATACAATGAGAAAGTAGATGTTTCAATAGCCATTATCATATGCGATCTAGACGAATTAAAAATGATAAATGATCATTATGGACATAAGGTTGGAGACAATCTAATAAAGGAATCTGCAAAATTATTAATGCAATGTGCAAGTGAAGAGGTTGAGGTTGCAAGAATTGGGGGAGATGAATTCGCAATTACACTGATTAATTCAGACCCCCTACAAGTAGAAACGTTTTTGGTCGAAGTGCAAAATAGAATAGATTATTTCAACGAAACAACTGATTCATTTAATATAAAAATATCTAAAGGATATGCTTATCATTTTTCATCAATTGGTAAAATGGAGCAATTGTTTGTAGAAGCCGATAGCAAAATGTATAAGGAAAAAAATAAAAAGGTGACTAGTAGATTAAAACAATTGGAACAGACGCTGATCTACTAAACAAGGATCAGCATCTATTTCATTTTTTCAATATTTGCTCATAAGCCATTTTAATCATTTCTTTCACCATACTATTGCCAATCTTTATACCTATTTTTCCTGCCTATTCAGAAGTAAGTTTGCCATTATATCCACTAATCAATTGGATACCTAGTTCACCTGGTTTTTGTATTTTACATTATCAAGGTTAATCGAATCTACAACATAGTCTTGCTATTTCATAACTCGAGCTTTTAGCATTTCTAATTCTTCTCAAGCAGAGGTTCTTATAGGGACGCATCACTCATATTATTTGCCGTTTACACTTGAAAACGAACAATTCAAACTTATACTTGAATTAACATTTGAGTACATTAAAAAGACCACTTGATGTTGTTGCATCAGTGGTCAAATATAATATCTGATTCCCTCAAGGAAATTGGCTATTAATAGGTCGTAACCCATCAGAGCCCTCAACTCAAGGATTGGATTATTTTTTACGGTTAAATGACAGAATAATACTACTAATGTTACAAAAGCTACTAACAACATTAATGCTTCGAACACTGACACTGGCATCACCCTTTTTCTGTTTCCAAAGTGATATTGTGGCGAATAGCAGCCGTTTTGATCCACCGACTAGAAATACTTTCCTTTTTTACTCATCTATATCAACATACACTAATGAGTATTAAGACGCAGTATGTCCCTACTGCATGGCAATTTTAGAACTGGCTTTCTTGACCTCAGATTTCAAATAAGGTGACATTGCAAGGAATCCTCCAAAAGCAAATAAAGCTCTGTTTGCATTAATATCACCACTTACCAGTGCATTTATAAAGAAAAATAGAAATCCTGATATCAAGGCGATTTGTAAGCTATCCAAGTATCGATTTGCTCTTTTATATTGAATAACAGAGTGATACAAAACAAATGTCAAAAATACCATTAACCACAGCACCCCAATTAATCCTAATTCAGATATAAACTCTAAAAATATATTGTGAGCATAGACGCCCTCTGTCCCTATATAAAACTGTCCAAACTTTCCAATACCCCCGCCAAAGATTATATTTTCTTTAAACATCTCAATAGCTGATTGTATTCGATCAACCCTTCCGAGAGTAGAAGCACCGCCACCATTATCTTCAAATAATACTTTGAAACGATAAACAATTGTCTGAAAGTATCCTTTAGAAAACAAGAATGGAATGACTATTATAAAAACCGCAGCAAGAGTTAAACCTGCTATAGAATTTTTCTTAATCAATACATCACTCTTCTTAATTACAAAAGAATTTATTAATGCATAGATACCAATAGCCCCTATTGCAATCAAAGGAATCCTACTACCTGTAGAAATAAGAGTAACTGAAACAATGATAAGAAAAGGAAGTACGAACAATTTCACTTTCTTTTTTGCAGTTAGGTAGAAATAAGCAAGAGCTATGAATCCAATTCCAGTTGTCCTTGCTAACCCTTGATAGTTTCCGTTATTAAATCCAACAAATAGTCCAGTTCTATTAATAATCATTGGAAAAGCAAACAAAGATAGTACTATAGAAAGGATTGATACAGAAAGTAACACCTTTTGAATCGACTCTTTATTTTTTATTATAATAAACGGCAATAAAAAAGTTGGCATAGTGAGAAATACAAATTTGATAACTTTCTCGATTGATGAATCTGTTAAACCTGTAATCATTGTGCTAGTCAACATTAAAAATAATAATGAAATCACCAACGCCCCAGGAATAATTAATGATTTCTTTATTACTGGTCTCTTGATAATGCCCCATACTACCTTTAAAAGGACTAGTCCCAGAAATATAGCCGCAAGGTCGAAAGGAGCGTTTAAACTTTCTTTAAAAGCTCCAGAAAATAAGAACATAATATACAAAAATTCTACAGAAAACACAACTTTCACTCTAAAAATTACAACCACCCCATCTTCTTCCAAAATTATAGAAGATAAGCTCGAAAATTCCAAGACTTTAAATAATTCTATGCAAAGGATAATACTCCGAGCGGATTTTTTTATTTGTTGACAGCAATTATATATCCAGTTGCACCCCCCCAGAGGGCTGCCTCACAATAGTAATTTCTTTATCTTTTATTTTATCTAATAATATTTTTTTCATATTAACCTTCCTCATTTTTTTAATACTAATAGAAAAATGTACACTTGAAATAAAAATTTATATAAGGCTGATAAAAGCACAGCAATTGTAAATCCTCTTAAACCAAACGAACCAGTTAAATAATAAGCTAAACTGATATAAAAAATTAAATTAGATGAACTCATATAAATTTGCCACTTCAATTTGTTATAACGCAAGTTAAAAGGACCAAAAATTGAAGATAAGATTGATAAAATTGCAGTAGCCGAAGTAAAATAGATAATATTTAAAGATTCCTCTGCCAAAATTGGATAAAATATTTGTAAAAAAACCGGGCTAATTAAAATAGTTGTACAATATCCAATTAGCCCTATAATACTTACTAATAAAATTCCTTTTAAAAACACTTTTTGATTAATTCTATCAATCTTTGCAATATAACTTAATATTACACTATTAATTGGATTGATAAACATTGAAATGATTTTCCCTAATATACTAGCTGCATAATAAATAGAAACATATTTAGGACCTAAAAGTGGCAATAAAATTATTTTATCTGCATAATTCGATAAATTACTTAGCAGTCCAGAGCCATATAAAATGATAAATTCTTTAAACGTTCTATTAAAGATTCTCGTTTTATTATATGGTTCATTTAACAAATTAGTAGTAAATATTAAATACACAAGGCTAGATACCAAACCCGTTAGATAAATAAATTCCCATAATCCTGTTACATAGAAAAGACAGGTCCCTATAAAGTATCCTATACTCAATAAAATATTATTATGTAAAATTGACTGAAAATTAAGATTAATTCGGTAACTAACTACCAAATATTCCTTTATGATTGTAATAATTACTATTAATACTAATAATATTATGTTTAAAAATTGAATGCCTTCTAAACTTATAGAAACTAGTAATAAACATAGTGAACTAATAAAAGAAGAACCTAATAATAATAGATTAAAATCGCCAGTGATTTCTTGTTTAATATATTCCCCATTACGTAACAATCGAATATTATTTAATGAGTTTCCAACAGGAAAACCTATTACTGTTATAATACTAATCACGGTTATCAAAATACCAAAATTATCCGAACCAACCATCTTTGCTGTTATAGGCAAAGAAAATAATTGTAGAACTAGTAAAGGTAAAGCACTTGACATTATATTTAAAATTGAATCCAGCAAAAATTTCTGTTTATTCATAATCAACAAACTTTCCTCTTATATTAAGATATACTATTTTGGAAACTTTACCTCTAACTAGTTTTTGCTTGTAATCTAAACTATTTTTTTCAATTAACAGGATTGCTATCATTATCCAAAAAAATTTCTTCAATTATCTATTCTTAATAGCATTATATAAATTTATATATTCTTTAGAAATATCCTCCCAATCAAATACCTTAGAATTTAAAACACATGCCTTTGATATTCTGCCATAATCTCCAACTATAGCTAAAATTCGTTCAGCAATATCTATTTCATCCAAACTATTTACAGAATAACCTACCTTGCCATCTATAAACTGTTTATCAAACCCTTGCATTTTTGAATAAATTACAGGTACTCCTTGACTCATTGCTTCAGCGTATACCAAGCCAAATGTTTCTTTAATTGAAGGCATTACAAAAATATCTGCACTTCGAAAATATTCTTTTAAATTTTCTTTGCTTTGTTGTCCCACAAATTTAATAAATTTGTACTTTCTGAGTTTCTTATAAACATTTTTGTCCTCTATTTTACCAATAATAGTATACTCAATGTTATAACCTTCATTAATTAATTTTTGAGAGGCTTTAGCTACTGTTAGTTGATTCTTATTTATATTTATTGCTCCCACTGTAAGTAAATTAGTTTTTTCCTTAATTAACACTCTTTCTTTGAGGTAAGTATTCGTTAACCAAAAATTATCAATTCCATTTGGTAAAACAATTGATTTTTTCATAATAATATCACGATACTTTTTTGGTATGTATTTATTAATCAACAGATCACGATATGTAGGACTTAAAAATATTATTTTTTCAGAGTTGAGCATTACTTCTATACCTAATCTTCTAAGGTGAAACATTCTCTTAAAGAAGAAATTTACATCAGTATTACGAACTGCAACTAAATAAGGTATTGCATACTTCTTCTTAATTTTCATACAAGCATAGCCGCTCGAAAAAATAAAATGGGCATGTAGTGCATCAGGCTTGATTTTCTTCACATTTTTTTTTAGATTATTAAATATTTTTCTCTGCTTTAAAAAATAGAAATACCTATCTTTTTGTTTATAACATTTAACTTGATAAACATTTTTTTCTTTCGGTTTATCTTTTTCGCTGTGTTTTGAAGGTATAAACATATGGGAATCAATCGACTTTAGTAGCAATTTTTGATGTAAATTTCTATATATAGTTGAATTAAAATAATCATTTGAAAGATGTAATATTCGCATCAGATTTCTCCTTTCATATTCAACAATAATTCATTCTATTCTTTATTCCGAAGGTAGACTATCCCTTTTAATCTCAAATTTATGTAATCAAAATCATTAGTCACTTTTATTCAGTAATCTTTATATTCACTCTCCACATTTTATAAAATGCTGTAATTGCTTGAGCTTTTTTTTCTTCTGCATTATCTATTACATATCCACATTTATACATATTTATTAAATCGTATCAAAAACATAAGTATGTAGATCTCCCGCTAGCAAAATACTCGAATATTTTGTTGAGACTCGCACCGTATTTCTTAGACTATCCTTTCAAGGGGGATTTCTAAACTTAAAATTTACTCTACAATTTAATCCAGATTACTTTTAGAATACGAGAATATATAACTCCAGAATAAGCAGTTGAGAGTGATAAACTACTATCAAACCTTTGTTAAGATTATAACCAATAATCTACTAGCCCTCTCAATCTGGTGGAGAACTGGGTATTGCCTTAGTTGAATGTAGTAGGAACGTCATCGATGTCATCGATGCTAACTTTACTTCTTTATGATTTTTTGTAAAATCGACTTAATTTGTTCTTCAACTATTTGATTTGTAGCAGAAATACTGTTTGTTCAAATAAATAAAAAACATAAAACTTTTTATAAATTTTAATTACCAATGACATACAAATATAATCTAAAAATTTCATTTTTTCCTTCTTAGCAATAACTCTTTCAAATAGATTCATTAGATTCAGTTATTCAATCTTCGATTTTTAGATATATTAACTAAAAACTTTCCAAGTTCCCCCATAAAATCAACTGGTGAAGCAATTACCATTTTTACAGCACTTAAGAGTGCAAGAAAATAATTATTATTACGCTTATATGCAATTACTAGAACTGCATAATGTCTAAAACGAATAAACATCCTTTCCCGTTTAGCAAATATATGAAAATACTTCTTCTTGAAATTATATAAAGTATTCTCCCCGTCAATCTTATTTCTTCCGTGAGAAATTCCACCATTATTGTGTCTGTATGCTATAACATCACAGTCGTCTAGATAGCAGATTTTTAAATCATTTTCTATAGATTTAAGCATTAGATAAAATTCTTGCCCCATCTTAGCATCTTCAAATCCTCCGATTTCTTTGAGCTTAGCTGCTTTATACATAAAAGTTGGAGTACCAGTAAGATGCCTCATAATATGATGCTTTAGTAAAGTTACATTGTCGAATTTTTTCAATCTACTATATTCCCTATAATCAACAATTACTTTATTTTCATTAACCAATTTCAAGTCTGTAAATGACATATCACAATCATTCTCTACCATAAACTCTAATTGTTTTTCTACTTTTCTTGGCAAGTATTCATCATCATCATCTAAAAATGTAATATATTCACCAGAAGCAGCATTTATCCCATTATTTCTAGCCAATGAGCCCCCGATATTTTTCGAGTTCATAATGTAGGTTAAATTGGGATCATCAATGTATTTTTTCATATAATTCATAACGTGTTTTCTGTAATCAGAATCTGGTGGATTATCGTCAACTATAACTACCTCAGTATTCTTATAGGTTTGTTTTTTTATTGAGCTAATAGCTCTTGAAAGATATTTAACTTCACGCTTATATGTCGGAATAATTACACTAACTCTTTTACCTAATATACTCATTTTGAAATTGCCTCCTTACTATTAACAACTACCTCTTAATTCCAGTCCCACCTTCAACAACTCCATCACTCTTCATAACACTAACAACAGTCCCAAAAAAACACCTAGCATCCATCCAAAAACTAATCCTCCTAACATACTCTCCATCTAGACTGGCCTTCACTTCAATAGGAAGCTCATCTCGTCCATTAATCTGAGCCCAACCTGTCAATCCAGGTAGCACATCATTAGCTCTATATTTATCACGTTCTTCAATCAAATCATACTGATTCCACAACGCTGGTCTTGGTCCAATAATACTCATCTGCCCAACAAAGATATTCCAAATCTGTGGAAGCTCATCAAGCGATGTTTTTCTTAAGAACTTACCCAACTTAGTAATATACTGCTCTGGGCTTGCTAATAAATGAGTTGGAGTGTCCTTAGGTGTATCTTTTCTCATCGTTCTGAATTTTAATATATAAAAATGAGTCTTATGAATTCCTATTCTTTTTTGTTTAAAGAGGATAGGACCTTCTGATTCCAATTTAATCGCAAAAATTAAAATAAAGAATACTGGTGATAGAACAATCAGTCCTAATAAAGAAAGAATGATATCTATCAATCTTTTAATTTTCATATACATCTCTGTTTCACCCCATGATTTCTTTAGTTGCTTAGTACTTAATTGGATTTGCAAACCACCTATCAAACCAACTACTAAACTACTAAAAAAAACAAAGCCCATCCAAATGGGCTTTGAACTAATTCCCCTAAACCACCAACCGACTCGTCATCAACCCATCCAAATACTCCAACAACTCATCCCTCAAACTATCATCCTGCAAAGCCATCTCTATAGTAGTCTTAATAAACCCCAACTTCTCACCAACATCATATCGCTTACCTTCAAAATCATAAGCAAACACTCGCTGGATTTGATTTAGCTTCTGAATCGCATCCGTTAACTGGATTTCTCCGCCTGCTCCTATGTTTTGCTCCTCTAAAAATAGAAAGATTTCTGGAGTTAATATATAACGACCCATAATTGCTAAATTAGAAGGTGCAGTACCTTGCGCTGGCTTTTCGACAAAGTTTTCGACTTGATATCTTCTACCATCCCTGCTCTTAGGCTCCAAAATCCCATAACGATGCGTCTCTTCATCTAGAACTGACTGCACGCCAATCACAGATGAAAGCGTTTCCTCGTATTGGTTCATTAGTTGTTTTAAGCAAGGCGTCTCACTTTGCACAATGTCATCCCCTAAAAGCACAGCAAAAGGCTCGTCGCCAATGAACTTTCTCGCACACCATACAGCATGTCCAAGTCCTCTTGGTTCCTTTTGTCGGATGTAGTGAATTTCTACTTTAGAAGATTCTTTTACTTTTTCTAGCAAGTCATACTTCTCTTTTTGCATAAGATTCTCTTCTAATTC